>CAYJNT010000001.1:0-57288 GCA_964370945.1 uncultured Hyphomicrobiales bacterium
TCAGCTCGCCTTCCAGATCGAGCGGATCCTCCCAGTTGAAACTGGCGTCCTTCAGCGGCGCGGGCCTTTCGTCGTGCCTCTTGGCCGGTTGCGACATGGCCTGCTCCCCTTCAATACATGGCGACGCGCGTTCGCTTGGACGGCTCGCTCAGACGGCGCTCGCATTGTTTCAGGCGCAACCGGTTTGCCGCAATAGCAGGCTTAACACGAGAGGACCCTTGCGTTGCTACAACCTAGTGTCGTCCAGCGTCGCTTGTTTTGACCGAAATCAAGGCACAGACGAGCATCAGAATTCGCGACCGACGATGAGCCGATCCAATGAGTACGCTCCGCCGCCGTGAGCAAGAAAGTAAAGCGCGGCGACCGTCCACATCAGCGTATATTCGAGGCCAAGCTGGTTCCAGAAATAGCGGCCAACGCGCCAGCGCTCGATATTGGATACCGCCAGGAAAAGCACGATCGGCAACGCAGCGGGGCGCGTGAACAGGCCGAGCGCGAGCAGCGGCCCGCAGACAAGTTGCGTCGCGGAAATTGCCGCCGCCCAGATTTTACCCGGACGATAACCCTGCTTGTCCAGGTAATCCGCGAGCATCTGCACACTTCGCAAGGGCTGCCCGGTGTTGGGGAAGAACCCGAATGTCATGCGTAACCCATGCGGCACCAGCGCGAGACCGACACAGACGCGCAAAAGCGCTTCGGCCAAAGGATCGATAACCTGGTAGAGACCGGCAAGCTGAGAAAGCATGAGCGCGAGATCCCACGCGGGCTATAGCTTGATTTCGCCAAGATTGATGCTGGCACTGAGCATTGCGGCAACGACTTTCTTTGCCTGCCCGGCAGACAATATTTCAACAGTGTATTCGCCCGAATTTTCATCCAGCCGATCGAATTTGAAGTCGCCGTAGTTGTCGGTAACGGTTTCCGCGACCATGGCACCGTTCTTGAGCAGGCGCACTGTCGCTCCCACAGCACAATCGACGACGCCATCCGCCTCCGTCGACACAGTGCCGCCGATGAAACATGTCGAGTAGCGCCACAGATTCTTGTAATAGATGCGCGGCTTCGTGCCGAGTTCCGCTTGCATGGTTTCGAGCCCCTGCGTGCGCGCGATCTTCTCCATTTCTTCATCTTCCACACAGATCGCACGCATTGCGCCCGTGGGGCACGACTGGTGCCCGCGCGTCTGCTGCCATCCCTGATCGATCAGATGTGCATCAAATGGCCAAGCCTGCGGAAGTTGCAGTTCCTCGTTCCACCAGATGTGGCCAAAGGGGCAGACGTCGACCAGATCCTTGCGCCCCTTGGCCTGGATTGGGTCGATGATCACGATGCCGTCGTCACGCTTTTTCACCGCGCCAGCGCCCTTAACGACGCAGGGCGCGCTGTCGCAGTGGTTGCACATCGTCGGAACATAGGCGACGTCGACCATCGGCAACTGGCCGCGCTCCTTTTGCAGGATACTGATCCACTTGTGGCCGTGCTTCGGCATGGGCGCGGAATAACCGGGGAATTCGTTGCCGACATATTCGTCCATGGTCGCGAGCGTGCACAGGTTGCAATTGGTGCACTCGGCGACGTCGATGATCATGTTCCATTTGTTCATGAAGACGTCCTCCTTCGCTACTTGGCAAGCACCAGCTGCGCAGCCTTGACCTTCGTGCGGACGTCCTTGTCCCTCGCCATCTTGGCGAACGTCTCCGACATATGCTCGATGCGTCCGTCCCATGGCTCGACCTGCACGAGCGCGTTCGCTCCGGCAAGAGAATGTGTGGTCTTTGTTTGCGTGCGCTCCGGCGTAAGCAGATTGAGGCACCCACCCCGATCGATCGATTTGCCGGGCTCCCCCATCGGGTCGTAGACGGCAGAAGACTCGTAGCCGTGACAGACGCCACGCGGCAGCCGCTGCGTCGGCAATGCGGCGCAAATCACCGCGCCACGATCGTTGAAAACCTTGACGAGGTCGTGCTTCTCGATGCCGCGCTCCACCGCATCTTCCGCGTTCAAGCGCATCACCCAGTAGTAATAACCGCCGACATTGACCCGGTGATCGTCGATATTGAGGAGGAACGAATCCTTCCCATCGCCCTGGGTATGGTACGAATATTTCGAGTGCGGCGTGAGCATCTGCAGCGGATATCGCTCGAACAAGTCGCCCGACTGCGGTCCCTCCCATGACGGCACGTACTTGACGATCGGTGGCCGCTCGGGGTCGACGAAGCGCTTCAGACTGTTGCACTCGAACTCGAGCTTACCCGACTGCGTTTGCAGCCCGCGCAAAAACTCTTCGGTGTAGTCGGATGGCAGCGGCTGGAACTCCGGGACATCCTTCTTGCGATTCTCCCAGAACCAACGGAACGACACCGGCGCGCGCAGATGTTCCTTCTCGGCCGGAACGACGTAGTAGCCCCGCTTCATGAATTTCTTCCAGGAAATCACGTTCGGCAGATCCGATGCATCGAAATGCCGCTTGACCCAGTCGATCTCATTGATCCCCTCGGAGAAGTAGTTGGCGAGACCAAGCCGTTTACAGATTTCGTTGAAGATCCAGTAGTCGGACTTCGACTCGCCGAGTGGCGTAATCGCCGGCGCTTGAAAAATGATGACGCGATGATTGAGTTGCTGCTGGCCGTGGTGACCGTAGCCACCGAGACCGGCCCATTCGGAGATGTCGACTCGCTCGAAATTGGTGCAAGCCGGCAGAATGACGTCGGCAAACTTCGTCTCGCCCTCGAACCAGATCGACTGGTTGACCACAAATTCGAGATTGTCCGACTGGTACATCCGCACATGACGGTTGGTGTTGTTCATAGTCGATAGCATGGAGCCGCCGTACTTGTAGAGCATCCGCACAGGCGAATGGCCGGGGGCCGGATAGCTGAACTTGGCAAACTGGTGCTCGATCGATTTTCCGATCCACGGCCAGCCTTCCGCTTTCCCGTCGGCGATGGCCTCGGGCATCGAGATGCGTGGAATGCGCTGGTAGCTCGAATTCATGGTCAGCAATTGCGGCATGCGTTGATAGAGCTCGACTGGCATCGAGGTGTTTTCCAAGTCGCCCGACATGCCGCCATCGGCGTAGCCGGGGAAATAGAAATTGAAGTCGAGCGGGCAGCCCCATTGCAGATTGCCCATGTTGATCCCAGGTTTGCCCAATCCCTGCATTGCCGAAAGGCACACCATCACTCGCGCCCATTGAATGCCTGTTTGATTGCGGCAGGCCCCGCCGTGACCGTTGCCCCAGCCGCCGGGCGCGAGATAGACGCGTTTTTTGCCCCACTCGCGGGCAAGCGCTCGGACGTCTTTCGCCGGAACGCCGGTCTCCTTCTCCTGCCATTCCGGCGTCTTCGGAATGCCGTCCTCCTCGCCGACCAGATAAGCTTTCCATTTGTCAAAGCCGACCGTGTGCGTCTTGACATAGTCTTTGTCGTAGAGGCCCTCCTTGATCCACACATAGGCAATCGCCATCCCCATAGCGACCGAAGTCGTCGGCTTAGGCGCGAACCACTTTCCGGGCAGGAATTGCGCCGACGCGTTATAGTATGGATCGACGTGGACGACCTTGATGCCGAGTTTCGGATTTTTGAGCCATTGCCGGCGCACGGTCCCTTCCTGCGCGCCATAGGACCCCGAGGTGCTTTCAGGATCCGCGGCCCAGAACACGATCATGTCGCAGTTCTGCAGGCAGTCTTCGACCGTGCCGTAGGTCTCCGACTGACCGACGCGCAGCGTATGGCCCCAGTGGTGTACTGCGCCCCAGTACCATCCCTCCCAAGAGTCGGGATTGTGATGGACGCGCGTCATACCGACGGCATTGGCAAAGCGGTAGAGCGCGGACAGGTAGTAACCGATATTGCCCCAGGTGTGGTGTGAGCCGTGCGAGGTCGCGATCGCGCCCGGCCCATAATCATGCTTCATGCGCTTGATCTCGCCGACGACGAGATCGATCGCCTCCTCCCACGAGATCCGGACGTATTCCGACTTGCCACGATTTTGCGGATTGCGATTTCCGTTGGGATCGAAGTCAACGCGCTTCATCGGATAGAGCAAGCGGTCGGGCGAATAGACGATCGATTTGGCGTTCTGGCCATGGGGAGCCAGCGTCGTCTTGCGCGGCGGTGTGAACGTCAAGCCGCGCGCACGAATCGTCCACGGCTGCGGGTCGGTGTCGTCAAAATCGATCGGCGTCATGCGAACGATCTTGTCGTCCTTGACGGTGATGAAGACCGGCCCGCCATTCGTCATGTTGCAATAGCGGATCGATCCGTCCGGCATCGGCGTGCCGAACTTCCAGCCCGCGGTCTGGCTCATCATCAGGGTCTGTGCGAACCAATTGGTCAGATCCTCAGGGCCATCGACGGTGAGGGTGAAATCCTTCTGGGCGTTGATCTGGTTGAGCCAGTTGATCGGCGGTGTCAGCAAGGACGCGCCCGTCGCGGCGTTCTTGAAGGCGAGCGTGACATCCGGCGCCGGATGCTTCCCGGAGCGCGATTTGATCTTACTGTCGCGAATGTCGATCCAACGGCCGATTCCCTCGTCGCGCGCCCTGATCTGCGCCGTCAGATTGCGCTCTTTGAGACGCGCTGCAAATTGCGGGTACCGCCAGGCGGCGAACCTGAGGAGCTGCGTGAGCCCGAAGAGTATGAGAGAGAATTTCAGCTGCGAAAACATCGTGCGTTCCTCACCGTGATCGACGCGCGCGACTTTCAATGACGCATGAAACGGCCGAACGCCGTGGCTGCACCAGTCATAGTGTCCCCGTCCAGAGCGCACTCACGAGATTCCACCATCACTAGTTGCCCTTGAAGACGGGTTTGGTCTTGGCGACAAAGGCCTCATAGGCGCGCTCGTAGTCTTTGGTCTGCATGCAAATCGCTTGCGCCTGAGCTTCCGCTTCGATGGCGTCGTCAATGCCCATGCTCCATTCTTGATGAATGCAGCTCTTGGTCATGGCGTGTCCGAATGTGGGGCCCTCGGCCAGCGATTTCGCCAGCGCTTGCGCGTCCGCGAGCACCGCATCGCCTTCGCAGAGCTTGTTGTAGAAGCCCCAGCGTTCGGCCTCGGTGCCGTCCATCGAACGGCCGGTATAAAGCAACTCGGCGGCACGGCCCGCACCGATGATGCGCGGCAGCATATTGCACGCCCCCATGTCCGCGCCAGCGAGCCCAACGCGAACGAACAGGAACGCAACCTTGCTGCGCGGCGTGCCGTAGCGCAGATCTGAGGCCATCGCCAGAATTGCGCCGGCTCCGGCGCAGATGCCGTCGATGGCGGCAACGATCGGCTGCGGACAGGCGCGCATGGCCTTGACCAAATCGCCGGTCATGCGGGTAAAGGCCAGCAATCCCGCCATATCACCTTTGCGCTGCATCTCGACCAGCGGGCCGATGATCTCGTGCACATCACCGCCGGAACAGAAATTGCCGCCAGCGCCGGTGATGACCACTGTCTTGATGTTGTCGGCATAGACCATGTCGCGGAACAAATCGCGCAGCTCGGCATAGGATTCCAGCGTCAACGGATTCTTCCGCTCCGGCCGGTTGAGCGTGACGGTCGCGACCGCGCCATCAATCTGCCACAGGAAGTGCTGCGGCTTGTAATTCTTGAAGTCGACGCGCGTTGGATGAAAGCGCGCCGCCGTGTTGGTCTTGACCGCACCCTGCGCCATCGCAACTGCACCAGTCATCGTTACCTCCATTGAAATTTGACTCGCTCTTCGGGGCCACGCGTTAGCCGGCAAAAGTCAGCCCGCCGCTCACGCTCATCACCTGCCCGGTGACGTATTCGGCTTGCGGGCTGGCGAAGAACACGACGGCGTCAGCAATTTCCTCGGGCTTGGCGAACCGGTGGAACGGGATCGCTTTGAGGAAGGCCTCGCGCAATTTCTCCGAACGGGTGGCGAGCATCGGCGTATCGGTCGGACCCGGGCACACGCAGTTGACATTGATCGAGTAGCGGGCGACCTCGCGTGCGAGCGACTTGGTGAAGGCAATCAACCCACCCTTGGCGCCGGCGTAAACCGTCTCGCCGCCACTACCGACACGGCCGGCGTCGCTTGCGATGTTGATCACCTTGCCGCCGTTTGCGGCAATCATCGGTGGCAAGAGCGCCTGGGTTAGATGCGCCGGACCGGTGAGGTTAATGGCAATCACGCGATCTATGAATTCCGGTGTGTTCTGCATGTAGGGCTGGATATCGCCCCAGCCAGCAGCGTTCACCAGGATGTCGACGCGCGAATATCGCTTGAGCACCTCGGCAGCGGCGTCGCGGATCGAATCGGAATTGCCGAGATCGATGGCGATGAAATCGACCGCCAGGTTGGCGCCAGCAGCTTCCGTCTTCAACTCCTCGCCTTTGGCAGCATTCACATCGGCGCAGATCACCGTCGCGCCCTGGCGGGCGAATGCCATCACCGTAGCCCTGCCAATGCCGGAGGCGCCGCCGGTGACCAACGCCACCTTGCCGTCGAAGTTCATCACGCCGCTCCCCTCTTTGCCTGTGCCGCAGACTCGGCGGAACCCGCAAGAAACGCCTGCACGCGTTGTCGCGTCTCGGCATTGTTCAGGAGCAGCCGTGTGAATTCCAATTCGTCGGTATAGCCACCGCGGCCGGGCTGACCGGCGGCGGCGATGCAGGCTTTGCTGGCGGCCAGCGCCGCCGCTGGCAGGCCGGCAATGCGCCTCGCGATTTCGGCGGCGCGCGCCGGAAGCTCGGCCCGCGGCACCGCCCAATGCAACACGCCGAGCGCGCTTGCAGCCGCACCATCGAGAATTTCGGCGCCGAGAATAAGTCTGGCGGCGACTGCAGGACCGCAAAGGCGGGTGACACGCTGGGTCCCGCCGGCGCCCGGGATCAAGCCAAGTCGCACTTCAGGCAAGCCGACCTTGGCTTCGGCTGCCGCGATCCGCAGGTCGCAGCACAGCGCCAATTCAAGGCCGCCGCCCATGGCCGCGCCGTTGATCTCGGCCAGCGTGACCTGTGGCAATCGCGCAATGCGCCCGTAAAGCCGCTGGATGGCCGCCACATAGGCATACATGCGGTCGGGGCCGTCGGCCATGTCCATGCGCTCGCGCACCTCCTTCAGATCGGCACCCGCGCAAAACACCTTCTGGTCCGAGCGGATATGCAAGACGGTGCACGGCGAGCCGCCGGCCAATTCGTCGAGTTTTGCTTCGAATGCGCGCACCCATTTCTCGCTGATCGCATTGACCGGAGGATGGCTCAACGTCAGGGTCGTCACAGCATCGCTATTGTTGATCGCGAACATTGTCATGCCCGTCTTTCCCGTTGCGCCTGGGCAACGAGTGCGCGGCTAATGACCAGCCGCTGAATATCATTGGTGCCCTCGTAGATCTTGCTGGCGCGCACGGCGCGAAAAATCCGTTCGACACCGTAGTCGGTCATATAGCCGGCGCCGCCGAGAGTCTGAATCGCGTCGGAGCAGATCTGTTCGGCTGCTTCGGTGGCAAACAATTTCGCCATCGCGGCCTGTTTAAGGCACGGCAAGCCCTGGCTTCGCAGCACGGCAGCATGATGAACGAGCTGGCGCGCCGCTTCGAGTTGGGTTGCCATTTCGGCCAACCGAAAGGCGACGGCTTGATGCTCGATGATTGCTTTGCCGAAGCTGGTTCGCTCTTGCGCATAGAGTAGCGCAATCTCGAACGCGGCGCGGGCCATGCCCACCGCTTGCGCAGCGATGCCAATGCGGCCGCCCTCCAGGTTAGCAAGGGCAATGCGATAGCCTTGGCCTTCTGCGCCGAGCCGGTTTTCCTCCGACACGCGCAGCTCGTCAAAAACAATTTCGCATGTGTCCGACGCGTGCTGCCCCATCTTGCTCTCAATCCGGCGAACGCAATAGCCGGATTGCTTAGTCTCGACGATGAAGCAACTGATGCCTTGTTTCCCCTGCCCGAGGTCAGTTGCGGCAAAGACCAGCGCAATGTCGGCATTCTTACCCGACGTGATGAATTGCTTTGTTCCGTTGAGGATATAGGTCCCGTGCCGACGCTCGGCGCGGGTCCGGATCGCGCTGGCATCCGAGCCGCCCTGCGGTTCCGTAAGACAAAAGGCACTCAGCAATTCGCCCCGCGCCATTGGCCGCAGATACTTGTCTTTTTGCTGCGGCGTACCGTACTCGACGAGGGGCATACAACCGACGGAGTTATGACCACTCATAATCGTCGAGACGGCTCCGTCGCCGGCCGCGACCTCCTCCAGCGCAAGCGCATATGCGACGTAGTCCGCACCAACGCCATCCCATTCCGGAGGGACCGTCATTCCCATGAAGCCCAGCTTGCCCAGTTCGCGGAGCGCCGCGCGCGGGAATTCCGCTTTGCGATCCCAGTCGGCCGAATGAGGCGCCAGAGAACGCTGCGCAAATTCACGCGCGATATTTCGAATTCGCTCCTGCTCTTCGGTCAGCAGCATCACTTCTACTCGGCTGCTCGGCGGCGTGTGATTTCTCGTGTCTTCAGCAGCTCCCGCGCAACAATCAATTTCTGCACTTCGGTCGAACCTTCGTAGATACGCAGCGCGCGGATTTCACGGTAAAGCGCCTCGACTTTGACGCCGACGCGAACACCGTTTCCGCCGAAGAGTTGCACTGCGCGATCGATGACCCGCTGTGCCATCTCGGTCGCAAAGGCCTTTGCCGTCGATGCCTCGCGTGTAATGCGCGGCGCACCACAATCCTTCTCCCAGGCCGCCCGATAGACCAGCAGCGCCGCCGCGTCGATGTCGATGGCGCTTTCGGCCAGCGCGGCTTGCGTGAGTTGCATATCCGCCAGCGGCGCACCGAATAAGTTGCGTGTGGCCGCGCGCTCGATCATTTCATCGAAAGCGCGGCGCGCTAAACCGAGCGCCGCAGCGGCAACTGTCGATCGAAAAATATCGAGCGTCGCCATCGCAACTTTGAAACCTTCGCCGGCGCCGCCGAGTCGGTTCGTTAACGGCACACGGCAGCCGATGAACCGAAGGGTCGCGAGCGGGTGCGGAGCGATGACATCAATGCGACCAGCAATCTCGATGCCTGGCGTTTCGGCGTCGACGATGAAACTGGAGAGTCCCTTCGCGCCCGGCCCTTCGCCGGTTCGCGCGAACACGACATAGTGGTCCGCGATCCCTCCGTTGGAGATCCAGGTCTTGACTCCGTCAATGCGGACATGCGCCGGCCCATCCTCAGTCGCGGTCACTGCAAGCGCGCCAACGTCTGACCCGGCCTCAGGCTCCGAGAGCGCAAACGCCGCGATATGACGGCCGTCGCGTACCGGGGGTAGATATTTCGCCTTTGTCTCATCGCTGCCGAAAAGCGATATCGAGCCGGTCCCCAGGCCCTGCATGGCGAAGGCAAAGTCGGCCAAGCTGTCGTGCCAGGAAAGAATCTCACGCGCGGCGCACAGCGTCCGCACGTCGAGTTTTTCCGATAACCCGCCATATGCCGCCGGGACAACGGCTTTCAGCCAGCCTGCATCCCCCAAGGCACGAACAAGCGATCGACAGGAGCGATCCACGTTTGCGTGATCGATGTATTGGTCAACCTCCTGGCACGCCCAATCATCAAGTGCCGGACCAAATCGCCGGTGGGCCTCTTCAAAGAACGGCCAGGCCAGATGGGCAAGCGGCGGCCTCATTGGTCTCTACCGTCTAAATTGATCCTGTTGTCGCGCAGCATGAAGCGTTGGATTTTTCCGGTCGCTGTTTTCGGCAAA
Organism: uncultured Hyphomicrobiales bacterium; assembly: GCA_964370945.1. Classification (GTDB taxonomy): domain Bacteria; phylum Pseudomonadota; class Alphaproteobacteria; order Rhizobiales; family Xanthobacteraceae; genus Pseudorhodoplanes. Next base: position 9,705 of record CAYJNT010000001.1, read on the forward strand.
CTGTCGACGAATTCGATCCAGCGTGGATACTTCCAAGGACCAATGGCGCGTTTCACGTGCACTTTGAGTTCTTCATAGAGCGCGCGGCCATCGCGGTTACCCGCGCGATCCTTGAGAACAACAAAAGCCTTTGGTTTGGTTAGACCATGGCCGTCCTCGGCCGGCACAACCGCGGCCTCGAGGACTTTCGGATGGCTAATCAGGGCGTCCTCGACTTCGAACGGCGATACCCAAATCCCGCTGACCTTGAACATATCGTCCGTGCGTCCGCAGTAGGTATAGACTCCGTCCGGACGCCGCGTGTATCTGTCGCCGGTGCGCGTCCATTCGCCCAGGAAAGTGCGGCGCGATTTCTCGCGCTGATTCCAGTAGCCGGCTGCAGATGATTCACCGCGTACCAAAAGCTCCCCCATTTCATTGTCGTTGACGTCCCGCGCATTTTCGTCAACCAAACGGAGCTCGTAGCCGTCGACCGGCACGCCGGATGTCCCGTATTCGACGGCGTTCGGAAGATTTGTCAGAAAAAGATGCCCCATTTCTGTCGAGCCAACGCCGTTCACAACGTCGAGACCAAATCGTTTCTTCCAAGCCGCGCCAACATGTGGAGGCAGTGGCTCGCCAGCTGAAAAGCAAAGTCGCAGCCGGTTAGACATGTTTTCGGGCTTGCATTCGGGATCGGAAAGTATTGCGGCGTAGAGTGTCGGCACCGCAAAAAACATTGTCGGCTGATATCCTCGCAGCATCTCGAATATGGTCTGCGGCGTCGGCCGCTCGGGGTAGAACACCGACGTTGCTCCGACCCACATTGGACAGAACATGGCATTGCCGAGACCGTAGGAGAAAAATAGCTTCGCAGCAGAAAACACGACGTCGTCTTCGCGATAGCCGACGCGGCACTGACCGGCGTTCTGTGCCATGAGTTTTGGACTCGAATGCACATGCATAACGCCCTTTGGCATTCCGGTCGTGCCGGACGAATAGAGCCAGTAAGCGACCTCATCGGCAGCGGTCCTGGCTGGCGCCGAACCTTCGTTCTCGGCCGCCAAGAGCATGTCTAATCGCGGCACCGAGGTAGGCCCCCCGCCAACGACGACAATCTCCTTGAGGTTCGGCAGATCTTTTGCCGCCTCTTGAACAGCAGGAAGCAGCGGGGTCGAAACAAATACTGCCTTGGCGCGCGAATCTTCGAAAAGGTAGCGGTATTGATCGACTGTCAGCCGTGTATTGATCAGAACGGGGACAATGCCTGCCCGGATGGCCCCCCAAAACAACACGGGAAAGTCGACCGTATCGAGCAGAACGAGGGCGATCCGATTTTCCGGTTCGATGCCCATTCGCGCCAACATCGGGCCGACACGTGCGGTCGCGTCACGCAACTCCGCATAGGTCAGATTGCGCGCAGTATCGATAAAAACGGTCTTGTCGCCCCGGCCTTCGGCAACATTTCGATCCACGAAGTCGACCGCAGCATTGTAGTCGCGAAGCGCGATCATCAGCGTCGCCTACGAGTTTCTTGAGCATCAAAAGCTACCGGCTAATTACGGCTCGATCCTTGACTTCGGTCAGGTCGATCGGCCGGCACCGCGCTAATCGTAGCGAGCAAACTTGATTTTGATCATGGAACAACGACGTCAAACGGTGCAGCTTTTTAAGCTAGGAGCCCGATGATGCACGCACCTGGCCCGTTGCCGAAAAAACGGCTGCTGAAATTGAAACTCAATGGGCGCTGGCGCGAAGACGCCGTGTCCGAACGGGAATTGCTCATCGACTATTTGCGCGATGTCGTGCACCTGACCGGCACAAAAAACGGCTGCGACGGCGGCGAGTGCGGTGCGTGCACGGTCCTCGTCGACGGCGAGGCAGTACCATCTTGTATCACGCTCGCGGTGCGCTGCGACGGCAGAACTGTGGAAACGATTGAAGCCTTGGCAACGCAGGGCCGCCTAAACCGACTGCAACGTGCCTTTCACGAGAAGCTCGGTACGCAATGCGGCTTCTGCACACCCGGAATGATCATGGCGGCCGAAGCGCTTCTGCGCCGCAATCCGATACCAACCGACAGCGAAATACGGAAGGCCTTATCAGGAAATCTTTGCCGGTGTACCGGCTATGAAAAGATCATCGAGTCTGTCAAGGCGGCCGCAGGTGCAACGTCATGACTGTTGATCCGAGCACGGACGGCAAGCGCGCCCGTCGCGGCGTTCCTTTAATTGATGGTATCGAAAAAGTCACCGGGCGCGCGCGCTATACGGCGGATCTCGACCACGCCGATGCCCTGGTCGGACGAATTTTGCGCAGCCCCGTAAGCCATGGCGACATCCTCCGACTGGATGTTTCCAAAGCGCGCGCGCTCGAGGGAGTCATGGCGGTCATTACCGGTGATGACTGTCCCCACACTTACGGTGTACTCCCCATCGCTATGAACGAATATCCGCTGGCCCGTGGCCGCGTACGCTATCGCGGCGAACCGGTCGCGGCAGTCGCCGCGATCGACGCGGAGACGGCCGAGCAGGCCCTCGACCTGATTGAACTGGAGGTGAAGGAACTCCCCGCCTATTATACATCCGACGCTGCGCGTGCACCGGATGCCGTGCTTCTGCACGACAACAAACCCGGCAACGTCGAACGCGAGGTTCATCATACGTTCGGCGACGTCGCGCAAGGTTTTGCCACGGCCGATTTGGTGCGCGAAGAGCACTTCAGTTGCGCAGAGATCAATCACGCGCAGATCGAACCGCACGCAAGTCTTTCCGAGTTCAATCCGCTGACAGGTCGTCTGACAGTGCAGACCGTGTCACAGGTCGGCTATTACCTGCATCTCATGCTCGCCCGATGCCTGGACATGGATTCCTCCCGTATCCGCGTGATCAAACCGTTCATCGGCGGCGGCTTCGGGGCTCGCGTCGAAGCTTTGAATTTCGAGATCGTCACCGCGCTGCTCGCCCGTGCCAGCGCCAGCAAAGTGATGATGCAGCTCAGCCGCGAGGAAACATTCATCACCCACCGCGCCCGTCCACAGACTGACATCCGGCTGAAACTCGGAATGAACGGGACCGGACGCATAACCGCTTGCGAATTGCACGTGGTGCAGCGGGGCGGCGCCTATGCCGGTTACGGCATTATTACTATTCTCTATGCCGGCTCGCTGTTGCACGGCCTCTACGATATTCCTGCGGTAAAGTACGACGGTTACCGGGTCTACGCCAATCTGCCGCCCTGCGGCGCCATGCGCGGGCACGGTTCGGTCAACACGCGTCACGCGTTCGAGTGTCTCGTTGACCGCATGGCGCGCGAACTCGGACTCGATCCATTCGCTGTGCGGCGCGCCAATCTGTTACAGGCGCCCACCCGCACCTTGAACGACCTGATGGTCAACAGCTGTGGACTGGCGGAATGCCTCGACAAGGTCGAGCGCGCGAGCAGCTGGCGCGAGCGCCTCGGCAAGCTGCCGCCGGGCAAAGGTCTCGGCATGGCCTGCTCGCATTACGTCAGCGGGGCCGCCAAGCCGATCCATTTCACCGGCGAGCCACACGCGGTTGTAAATCTTAAGCTGGACTTCGATGGCGGGGTAACCGCGCTCACGGGCGCTGCCGATATTGGCCAAGGCTCCTCCACGATGGTCGCGATCGTCGTGGCCGAGACGCTGGACATCTCGCTCGACCGCGTCCGTGTCATCGCCGCCGATACGGCTGTCACGCCGAAAGATAACGGGGCCTATTCGTCTCGTATCACCTTCATGGTGGGCAACGCGGCAATCGACGCTGCAAAGAGGCTGAAAGCGGTGCTCATTGCCGCGGCAGCCCGCAAGCTTGAGGCGCGCCCGGAAGATGTCGAATGTGCCGGTGAAATTTTTCGTGTCGGCAACGGCAATCAATCGACATTGCCATTTGCCGATGTCGTCGCCGCGGCGCTGGTCGAAGAAGGCGCGATCACGGTGAAGGGCTCATTCACCTGCCCGCCCGAATCCCAGGGCGGCAAACACCGGGGCGGTGCCGTCGGCTCCACCATGGGCTTCAGCTACGCCGCCCAGGTGGTCGAAGTAAGCGTCGACGATGCGACCGGCCTGATAACGGTCGATAAGGTATGGGTGGCGCTCGATTGCGGCCATGCGATCAATCCGCTCGCGGTGGAAGGACAAATCCAGGGATCGGTTTGGATGGGCATGGGTCAGGCCATGTGCGAGGAAACCCGCTATCTCGAAGGCCTGCCGGCCCATGCAAGCCTGCTCGAGTACCGCATGCCGACGATCATGGATTCCCCACCGATCGAAACCCATATTGTCGAAAGTCACGACCCACATGGACCATTCGGCGCCAAGGAGGCGAGCGAGGGTGCGCTGGCCGGCTTCCCGCCGGCCTTGGTGAACGCCATCGTCAACGCGATCGGTATGGACCTCAATGAATTGCCGGTGACAGCTGATCGGGTCGTGGATGCACTTATCCAGCGGCGGCGGCAGGCAAAGTTTGCCGGCACCTTGAAGGCAGCGTCATGACCGCATCGTTGTCCAAGTTTCGTCTCGCCCAGCCCAGGACCGTCAAAGAGGCGATCGCCGCGCGGCGTGATCATCCGGGCGGCCGCTTTATCGCGGGCGGAACCGACCTGCTGGTGAACATGCGGCGTGGCATCAGCAACCCGGACTTACTGGTCGATCTTTCCGGGATCGACGAACTGGCTCAGATCGAAACCAACGGACACGGCGTGACAATCGGCGCGGGCGTCACCATCGCTGCTCTTGCCCGCAGCGAAGTGATCGCCCCCCAATATCGCGCGCTCGCGCAAGCCGCCGAGTCAATCGCCGGGCCCGGGCACCGCATCATGGGGACTATCGGCGGCAATTTGTGCCTCGATACCCGCTGCATTTACTACAATCAAAGCGAATGGTGGCGGCACGCAAATGCTTATTGCCTCAAAAGTCGCGGGGATACGTGCCATGTTGCTCCCCAAGGACAGCGCTGTCACGCCGCCTTCACCGGCGATCTGGCGCCTGCCCTGCTCGCTCTTGGCGCCAAAATTGACATTTCCGGCTCACAAGGCAATCGCCAAATTCCTCTGAGCGAACTCTATATTGAGGACGGCAAGGCACATCTGGCTCTGGCCGCTGATGAGCTCATCGTTGCAGTACATCTGCCGTCAGACCCGCCCCCGTCAGCCTATGCAAAAATCCGCGCGCGGGCGGCGATCGACTTCCCACTGGCGGGTGTGGCCGTCGCGCTCGCGACATCCGCCGCGAACGTGAGTTCACTTCGCGTGGCGCTGACAGGCACAAATTCCCGGCCGTTCCTGCTTGCCGGCACGGAAGTCCTTGCCGGGCGACCGGTCGACCAGACGCTGCTACAGGAGGTCGATCGACTCGTTCAGAAGCAGGTCCAGCCGATGCGCACCACGATTGTGTCGGCCAATTACCGCCGCGTCGCCGCCGCCGCACTGGCGCGGCGTCTTATCATGAGCCTCTGCGCTGATAGCGCGACTTGAGCAAGTCGCGCTATCGTGCGGGAATGACTGCCGTTGCCTCCAGTTCGATCTTCGCCGGGGTATCAAGTAGATCGGCAACAAAAATCATGCTCATCGCGGGATAATGATTTCCCATCAGCGATTTCCATATGCGCCCGAGTTCGCGCCGACCTGCTAGGTACGCGGGCTTGTCGATACAGAATGCGGTCAGCCTGCAAATGTGGCTCGGATTGCCTCCTGCCTCCGCGAGGATCACGAGAATATTTTTGATCGCCTGTTCAAATTGCGGAACGAGATCACTGCTTTGAAAGTGCTTATTGGCATTCCAGCCGACCTGGCCTGCAATGAACACAATTCGGCCCGCCTCCACGCTGATACCGTTTGCATAGCCGACCGCCGGCGACCAATCGCGTGGATGGAGAATCTGAATTGGCACCGCAAAACCTCCATTGTGAGTGCAGCCGCTGCTCCCACGCCAAGATCGCAATCCTTGCGTCAATGCATCGGCCGCAACGTACCCCGCACCGCGCTGCGTTCGTCGGCCGCGATCTGACGCAGCTTGGCGATATCTTTGACCACGACCTGTGACGCGTCGATAACCACCCCGACCGTTTTCAATCTCGCAAAAGCACGAGACAGCGACTCAGGCGTCAGCCCGAGCCGGGCCGCTATCAATACCTTGTCATAAGGCAGAGCAATTGCGCACGCGCCCTGCTTGGCTGCCGACAGCGACGCAATAAATTCGGCGACCCGCTGCACCCCGCTTTGCGCCTTGAGTTGCTCAACCTGCTGAACAAGGTGATGTAGATGCTGAGAGGTAGATGCGATCATCGCCAATGCGATGTCCGGACTTTCCCGGATGCAACGAACGACGTGATCCGCGGGCACGCGCCCGACGCGAGCGTCAGTGACCGCTTCAGCGGTCGCCGGATATCGATTTCCGGTGAACGCGACCGCCTCGGCAAAGCTTTCACCTTTTGTCAGAATATGGATCACGGTTTCGTCTCCGGATGGCGTAATTCGATAAAGCTTTACCCATCCGTCGATCACGATGAAAAAGGCCGTGGCCGGATCACCTTGCCGAAACAGCCAATCGTGCGGTCGCAATATGACGGCTGTCGCGGGCGCAATGATATGCTCAACCGTTTCCGATCTCAGTCCGCGAAATATCGCGACGCGAGTAATGATTTGAAGATCGCCGGCCGTCAGCTTTGAAGGCATGGACAAAGCCTCAATTTTACAATTCCATCGCGGTTACAACTGACGTTCATGCCACCCATTGCCAGCACGACCACGCCACGATCACTGTCATTGCGTCAACGCCATCGGCCGCAACGTACCCCGCACCGCGCTGCGCTCGTCGGCCGCGATCTGACGCAGCCTGGCGATATCTTTGACCACGACCTGCGACGCGTCGATAACCACCCCGACCGTTTTCAATCTCGCAAAAGCACGAGACAGCGACTCAGGCGTCAGCCCGAGCCGGGCCGCTATCAATACCTTGTCATAAGGCAGAGCAATTGCGCACGCGCCCTGCTTGGCTGCCGACAGCGACGCAATAAATTCGGCGACCCGCTGCACCCCGCTTTGCGCCTTGAGTTGCTCAACCTGCTGAACGAGATGATGCATGTGCGTCGAGGCCGACGCGATCATCGCCAATGCGATATCGGGGCTGCCGAGAATGCAGCGAACAAGATGATCGGCAGGAATGCGTCCGACGCGCGCTTGGCTCACCGCTTCGGCGGTCGCAATATACCGATTGCCGGTGAATGCGACTGCCTCGGCAAAGCTGTCACCCGTTGTCATCATCTCGATGACAGTTTCGTCCCCGGACGGTGTGTTGCGATAAAGCTTCACCCATCCGCCGATCACGATGAAAAATGCCGTGGCCGGATCGCCTTGTCGCACGATCCATTCATGCGGCCGCAACATGACGGCGGTCGCGGGCGCGATGATGTGCTCAATGGTCTCTGCCTTGAGTCCACGAAAAACCGCAACCCTGCTGATGATTTGCAGATCGCCGGCCGTCAATCGTGAGGACATTGGAAAAGCCCCAAGCTAAACCTGCTTTTAGTCATGGAACGGATCGGCATGGCCGCCTTGATCTTTGTCAAAAGCACGCTGCGCGATTATGCTGCGGCGCAATAGAATGCGTCTTCGAAAACAATCGCGAATCGTTCGCAAGTCAGAGAGGCGGCTGATTCCGCTGACGCAACGCTGAGGCTTTCGTTTGCCGACCGCGACCGTTCCCACGGCGCTCCACCAGCTTGCGCATGGTTGCAATGGTGATCGAACCGAGTGTAGCGCGCGCGATATCGTCGATTTCGTTGAGAACTTCGCGCAACGTTTTCCCCTCGAGCGTTGCATCGACAGCTTCGGAATCCTGTTCAACGGAACTCAGATCTTCAAACAGTTGCGCAATGTCCAGAAGGGTGATCCGCCTTGCGTTGCCGGCGAATTGATACCCGCCTCCTGCGCCGCGAACCGAGCGGACAAGGCCGGCACGGCCCATCACATGCATGACCTTCGCCAGATGATGACTGGAGAAGCCATACTTCTCGCCGATTTCGGAGACGGAAAGCTGACGGCCTTCGCTCGCGGTCAGTTCCAGAACCGCGAAGATCGCGAGCCTGGTCGAGATCTGCAGCCTCATGACATCGCCTTCCGCATGTTACTCCATTCAGAATTCTGATTGCCGCACGGCGCTCAATCGAGGTCTTTCTCAAGCTGAATGTAGGGGCCTGCCATCATTCCTTCGCCACGAAAAAACAGCAGCGGAAGACGGCCGTCTCTTGCAACCATCGTTCGCATCTTGCTGACACCCGCTTTCTTGAACTCAACAGAAATCGCGTCGAGCATCGCACTGCCAATACCATGCAAGCGCATCTTCGGTTCAACCGATAACGCAAATACCCAGCCGCAAGGTGCGGACCCGAATTCCCAGGCGCGAATCTCCCCGATGATGAAGCCTAGTACGCGCGACTCCACTCGGCGCGTGCGGTTCTCGGCAACCAGGAAAAACCGTTCGTGACGTCGTTGTTTGCCGTACCGATGGAAAATATCGTTCCAGTATGTCGCCTTGGCGAGCCTCGTCACGCGGGTATCAAGCGCGATCACGTGAGGGATATCGGCGGCTTGCACGCGCCGGACCCGCACGGCGGCGTCAGTCTTCGTTACATCCGCATTGGTATCGATCGCCAATGTGTTCACCGCTATTGCATTGCTGCTCAATAATCCATAGCGCATAATTGCGCATTGTGGTACCGATTTATACAAACGGGTCAATCAAAGGGGGTCATCGTCATGACTTGCAGCCGACCGCCGGAGAAATCCCGGACATGGCGAACGACTGACGCGATCCATATCGACGTGCGCGGCCTGGAACCTCCGGGACCAATGGTTGCGATTCTACAGACCATCGACGGTGGTGAGGTCGATACCGCCCTCATCGCTCACCTCGATCGCGAGCCTATCTTCCTCTATCCGGAACTCGACGACCGGGGATGGGGTCACGAGATCATCCCGTCTTCGTGCGGAAGCACGGACTGCGAGGACGGGGTCACGCTTCGCATGGTGCGCTGGGGTTCATGAGCATCGCGGCTACCTTTCTTGGAGGAGCAAAGAGCCGGCTATTGCCGCCATCGATCCCATTTCGATTCTTCGCAGCAGCGGCCGGCTTTCACATCATGATGTGGCTGGGTCTGCTCGTCGGTGCGCACGAGGCAGCGGGCTTCCGCGGCGGTCTCGGTCCTACGCTGGCCTCAGTGCACCTCTTAACCCTTGGCGTCCTGACCACGACGGCGATTGGCGCGTCCGTCCAGCTGCTGCCCGTTGCAACGCGGCGCACGCTCCGCGCGGTGTGGCCGATCAAATTAATCTTCTGGCTCACTGTACCGGGCCTGACTGCGCTGGCTGGTGGCATGTATGTGGCGCAAACGAGCGTTCTCATTCTCGCTGCCGTGATGACGGCCGTCGGTTTGCTGCTGTATTGCGGACTTCTGGCAGACAATCTGCGTCGCGCGAGCAGTCTTCCGGTGGTGGGCGTATACGGCTGGGCCGCACTGGCGGCGCTTGTTCTGGTGACCGCGCTCGGGGTTGCGCTCGCATTCAACGAAGGAGCCGGATTTCTGCCTGATCACGGCGCTGCCGCGCTCGCTCATCTGATCCTGGGCGGCTTCGGATTCATGGGGCTGCTCGTGCTTGGCTTCAGCCACATCTTGGTGCCGATGTTCGCTTTGGCGTCAGCACCGGCAAAGCGACCGAGCGCCGTCAGTTTCGTTGCCGCCTTCGCTGCGCTTTTCCTCGGTACGCTGGGAGGACTGACCAGCAGCCGTAACATCCTTACCGCAGCCGCGCTCGCAGGTCTTGCTGCCGCCGCGGTGCATCTTTGGCTGATGTATCGCGTGCTCAAGACCGGCATGCGCAAGCGTCTCGGCCTCTCGTTCGTTCTCGTGCGCGCGGCCTGGATCATGCTGCCGGTGACAATCCTCGCCGGTCTCGCCGCACTCTATGGCCTCGCCGGCAGAAATGGGGCGACGCTGTTCGGCTTCCTGCTGCTGTTCGGCTGGCTGCTCACCTTCCTGTTCGCCATTCTTCAGCGCATCATGCCCTTCCTCGCTTCCATGTTTGTGACGCCGCCGGCGAGCGGCGGCACGGCCATCGTTTCCGAGCTTGCCGGCGCCCGATCGCTCAAGCTCCATGCGACCTGCCATGCTCTTGCGCTCGCTGTGCTTGCGGTCGCAATTTTGCTCGATGACGCGACCGTCGCCCGCGCCGGCAGCGTTATTGGTCTGGTCGGCGCAATCGCCTTCGCCTGGTTCACGGCCGACGTCATTCGGCGCATGCTGCCGGCGAAGGATGCCTAATCCGCAGCCGCTGGCGCGCTCAGATATACTGTCCCGCATCGACGCGCAGCACTTCTCCCGTGACGGCGCGCGCGGCGTCGGACAGCAGGAACAGCACCGCATTGGCGATGTCATTCGGCTCAGCGAGCGCAGAGAGCGCTGCCTCTGCCGCAGCCTGGGCAAGAATTTCTTTCGGTACGGAAAGCGCCATGTCGGTCTTAACCATTCCGGGCGCCACCGCATTGACCGTGACGCCTTTCCTGCCGAATTCCCGCGCCGCGGTCTTGGTCAGGCCGATCAAACCCGCTTTGGCGGCAGCATAGTTGGCCTGGCCGAACTTGCCGCGCATGCCGTTGATCGACGTAATGTTGACGATGCGGCCAAATCCCTGCCCCGCCATCAGCGGCGCAACAGCACGAATCAAGTTGAATGCACCGGTGAGATTGACATTGAGGACCGCTGCCCAATCGGCATCGCTCATTTTAGCAATCGAGCGATCGCGGGTAATGCCGGCGTTGTTGACGAGCAGGGTCGGCGCTTGCGGAATTTCCGCGATCGCGGCTTTCACGGCGTCTGCATCGACGATATCGACCTGCACGAACCGATGCGAAAAACCTGCAAGACGCTCCGGCTCGGTGACATCGAAGGCGTACACCTGTGCTCCGGCCGCGCCAAGCGCGTCGGCGATCGCTCGACCAATGCCACGGCTGCCGCCTGTGACAATGGCCCGGTGATCGCGGAAGTTGAAATGCGGCTCGCAAGACAATTTTGATTTGACGAGCATCGACAAGGACATCACGCGAGGGGTTGCTCGAAACACAGCTGTTGCGAGGGACGGAAACCATTGCGGTCGAGATAGGCGAGCAGCTCGCGGTCTTGCCAATTGACTTCGGTGCGCACCTTCTCAACGCGCAGCGTGCCAAGGTTTACCAATAACTGTGAGACCAATGCGCGGCCGACACCCCTGTTCCGGTAGTCCGGATCGACGCCAATCGTATCAATGACCGCCGTGGTTTCGACCCGGCCAAATTCTCCGAGGTCGACGCGGGCCATGATGAAGCCGACGACCACACTGTCCAGCTCGGCAACCAGCGACACGCGCACGCCCGAATCGGTCAGCGCTTCGATCACCTTGCGCTGCAAATAAGAGGCCCGGTCGCGACCCGTAATCCGACGATCAATCGCCACCAATGCACGCAGATCGCCCTCCGTCAGAGAGCGCACCGGTATCCGGTCGCGCGCGAGCGGTCCGAAATCCGCAGCGGGCTTTCCGCTGTAATTGATCTCGGCAGCCTCCCCCACGTGTCGCGGGATGTTGCTGCCGGTGCTGCGAGCCATGGCCGTCACTCCTTGTCATATCCTTGTCGTCATTCATCCTCGGCGGACTCCGCCAGCGGAGTCAGAACGGATCGCTCAAGGACCAGGCGCGGCGCCAGCCCAAAGCCGGACGCATCGAAGAATCGGAGCAAGGCGTGGTTGGTCCAGTCGGCCTGTGATTGCAGCGTACGGACCCCCTTCTGACGCATGATTGCAATCAGGCTATCCATCAATGCGTGGCCAACGCCGCTCTCCCGGCTGTCATGCTCAACGCTGACCGCGTCAAGCGTGGCAACGGCCTGATCGCGGCCGAATTCACCACGCAGGATTCGGGCGAAGGCAAATCCGACCAACGAGCCGTTGCGGATAGCGCCAACGTGCACGAAATCGTCCGGGTGCTGCTTGGCATGGGCCAGTCGTTTTTCGAAGAAACCGCGTCGTGACTCACCCACGTGACCCAGATCGATGGCGATGACCTGTTCGAGATCGGCGGGACGTAGCGGACGAACATTGTTTTCCACGGTCACGGCGAAAGTACTCATGTAAAAGCCTCACACGTTTTCAACGTATTCCTGATAAAGTCGGGCTTCGGTTTCGGAATCCATATTTTCCTCGAGCACCGGCAACAGCGCCATCTCTTCCTTCTGCACGTGCGCGAGCATGCGATCGCTGAGTTCCTGAGCCAGGCGCATGAATTCTTCCCAGTCCGCCGGTGCGAACCCCCTGGCCACAGCAGCACGTGCGATCGCGGCGACACGCACGCCGAGCGGCCGCATAGCCGCATGCTCGCTCGTCAGATGCGCACCGATATCCGCGTCGCCTATCGATTCCAGAAAGGTGAAGAGATGATTTTCCTCGAATGAAAAATGGCGCTCGACCTCCGCCTCCACGCCGGTCGACAGATCCGACAGCAGACGCGCGACCTGGCTGTCCGTAGCATCCGGAGGACCGCCACGCCGGCCGCGCGCCAGCAATTGCTCGAGCCGCTCCATTAAAGCGACGGTCGCGCCATGCTCGTCATGCAGCGTTTGGCTGATCCGATTGGTGAAGCTCATCGCGGTTCCTTGCTGGGCGTCGTTAGACTAAAACCGAGTTTCGTTGCGTCAGCCGTGCAACTGTTCGTATTTCGCGAGCAGATCCTCTTTCGATTCGTTCCAATCCGGATTGGGCTCGATGCAATCGGCCGGACAGACCAGCTTGCATTGCGGCTCATCCTCGGCACCCACGCACTCGGTGCATTTGAGCGGATCGATGACGTAGGTCGGATTGCCGGCGGTAATCGCCTTGTTCGGGCACACCGGCTCGCAAGCATCGCAGGCCGTGCAAGCGTCGGTAATCATCAGGGCCATGGCGTTATCTCCTCACACCCTCATGCTGCCTTCGGCACCCGGTTGCCCGCGGCAAGCTTTTCAAATCTGAACGCACCCCATAGCGCGGCCCCGATTGCTCCGGCATACATCGAATCCGGATGGCTGCGCACCGCGAGCTTCATGTCCTTGATGTGCGAGATGTCCTCTTCGAGGGCGGCGACCAGGCCTTTGTCGAGCGCGAGTCCGCCGGTCACCATCACCACGCCATCGACCACCCCGATCGACTTCAGCAGCTTGGACAGCCGGGCCGCCATAGACAGGTGGATGCCCTTCAGGATATTTGGCGTTGAAATGCCACGCGACACCATGTTGATCACGTCGGTCTCCGCGAGCACGGCACAAATGCTGCTCACGACTTCCGGATTATCGCCCTGGCTCGAAAGCGATCCGATCTCCTCCTGCGCGATACCGAGATAGCGGGCGATATTTTCGAGGAACTGCCCCGAGCCCGATGCGCACTGGCTCGTCATCTTGTAGCTGAGCACCTTGCCGCGCCCATCGATCTGAATCGCACGTCCATGCAACGCGCCGATGTCCAGCGCTGCCCGCGATTCTGGATCGAGGTAGATGGCACCGCGAGCATGGGTCGTCATCGAGTAGAAATGGCCGGTATGGAACGGCACGCTCTCGCCTTCGCCGGTCGTCGCGACGTAATCGACGTCTTCGGGTCGAAGTTTTGCGTCTTCGAGTACCGCGTCATAGGCAACGCGGGCCAACTCCAGAGGGTCACGTTGCCGGATGCGCATCACATAGCGCGACAACCAAGCTTCCTCACCGTTCTCAACCTTGAACAGCGCTGCCTTGATGGTGCTGGTGCCGATGTCAATTCCCGCTGCGATGGTCATTGTTCGCTCCCGTCGGCCTGGCCCAAATGCGCGCGGCGCGCAAACTCAGCCGCGCCGAGTGCGCCCGTATAGATCGAGTCCGGATTGATGTTAATGGTGACCTCGCCGTAGTTCTCCTTGATGACTTTCCTCAACTCGCGCACCGCAGCTTCGTTCTTGGCAACGCCGCCGGTGAAAGTGAATTCATCGGTCACGCCCCCCGAACGTGAGATGATTGAGATCGCGCGCAATATGATGGCGCGATGCAATCCGGCCAAAATGTCTTCGCGCTTTTCCCCGAGCGAAAGCCGATCGCGCAGCTCAGCGCCGGCGAACACGGTGCATGTCGAGTTGATGCGCGCCGGCTTATCCGACTTCATGGCCATCGGGCCCAATTCGTGCAGGCCCATATTCATCTCGTCGGCGATATAGCCAAGATACCGCCCACACCCTGCTGCGCAGCGGTCATTCATCTGAAAATTTGCAACAATCCCGCTAGCGTCGATCTGAATGCCTTTTGTGTCCTGGCCGCCGATATCGAGCACCGTGCGCGTCTGCGGATACATCAGGTGGGCGCCAAGACCGTGGCACAGGATTTCAGAGCGAATATGCTCTTTGGAGAATGGCAGGGTCACCCGGCCATAACCGGTGCCGACGAGGTACGTTTCTTCCAATTCGACTGCGAGCGCTTCTTCGATCATCTTCTGGATATCGGCCGCCGCCGATTTGACCGATGGCTCCGTCTGCAAAACGCGCGCGAGCGCCCGCCGGAATTTTTCGCTCAGCTCACCTGCCGGCGGCCGGTTCTCTACTTCGATGATCGACTTGTCGTAGACGTTCAGGAGCAGGTCATAGGGAAGGTTCGCCTCGCGAGCGACCTCTTCGGCATGGCTGTGGTAGCGCGAGCCCGCGATATCCCGGAAGAAGTCCGATTTGCGTTTGGCGCCAGGCGCATAGAGTGCGGGCGCCTCCTTGCGCAATCGCTGGAACACTTCGCCGAGCGAGGCCTTCACACCGGATCCGACCTTAGCAAAGCGTTCGCCTTGAATCTGGCCGATACAGGTCTGCTCGAGATCGTCAAGCTGTTCGAGAAACTGCTCGAGACGAAAGGCCCGCTCCAGCGCACCGAGGAGCACGTCGAGCTCGATCAGCCCATTGGCATCGGTCAGCGCTCGGCGAAACAGCGTGAACTGCCCGTCGACGTGCGCTTCCTGACTCGCCACGCGCGCGGCAGTCGCGTAGTTCGAGCGTGAATTGGTGATGCCATGACCGATTATATTGCGGTCTTCGTCGAGGAGGACAGCCTTGGTCGTTGTGGAACCAAGATCGATGCCGACAAAAGTCTTCATGCACCCCTCCTCAAGCCGCCGCGCTCGCGCCGGAACGCTTCTGGTCGATCATTTGGAAATAGCTCTCAAGACGGTTCTTGATGTTCGCCGCTGAGAAGTAGCGTGGATCCACCAGATCGGATTCCACAAACGCTGCCGGTTTTCCGGTTCTCTTCTCGACCTCGCGCATCATCAGCAACTGCCCGGCTGAGAAGCTGTTGCAGCTCTTGATCGAGTTGATCAGCAGGCCGTCCGCCTCGTATTCGTTGATGTAGTTCACCAACATGTCGATGCGCATCGGCAGGCTGCGGTTGGTGTAGACGCCGAGGCAATACTCGGCGAGCGTCTCTAGGGGCTTGTTCGGGTCGTGGCGGAAGCCAAAGTCGTAAACGCCGCCGACCTTTGTGTAGCTCGATGCGACGACCACGGCACCTTCGTCGTAGAACATCTTCCAGAACTGGCGGAAGCTCGTGTAGTTGGGCGGCCCTTCCACGACCAGCCGGTATTTCTCCTTGCCCATGTCGCCGTCGGGCGTAACCGGCCCCTGTCCTTTGGTCAGGCGGTCTTCGACTTCCTCGCGCAAGAACCGATAGTACTCGATGGCGTCCTCGGTGCCGCGGAACGCGCCGAAGATCGGCCCGATGTAATAGATGCCGCCGAAATAAGCGTCGATCGGCGACGGCTTGGCCTTGGCGCTTTGCAGCACGCGGACGAGATCGTCCTCGGCCTTGGTGGATCTCTTGAGGTATTCGCGCAACCGATCGATGTCGAACTTCACTCCCGACACGCGCTCAAGCTTGGGAATGACCTCTTCCTTCAGCTGCTTCACCATGTAGTCGATCATGTTCTTGGTGATCTTGCCGTCGGCCATGTACGGCGTGTGCAACATGATCGTTTCGCACTTGTACTGCTCGCGCAGAAGTTCGAACCATTTCATGAAGGTGAAGCAGCCCGTATAGGACAGCAGCAGCACGTCGGGATCAGGGAACTTCTTGCCATTGGGAGCAAGATTGCCTTTGGCCATCATGCCGATGTCGGATTTTACGTAGGTACAGACGTCCTCCGAATGGCCGATCTTTTCCGCCTCGAGCACATAGCTGCCGCTGATGCGGCGCAACCCGTTCTGAATGGCGTTAACTTCCGGCAGATTGTTCAGGAGGTCGAAGCACATGATCAGCTCGTTGAGATTGCCCGGCACGAAGGTGGCGGCCACCTTGTGGCCGGTCTCGGGCGCACTGGTCAGGCGATCATAATGTGCGGCCATCATCTCTTTCTGCTTCACCATGGAAGCATCCTTGACGATCTCCTTAGCCGGCACGGCCCTTGGGGTGACAATCTTCGTTTGCGTCGTCATGCGGCCCCACTCCATAGTTTGATTGAATCGGCGAAGGTGCCGGCCTGTTCTCGGATTGGCTGCATCTGGCCGGAATTCTCGGCGTACTTGAACGCGATGTAAGGGATACCGGCTTCCTTGAGCACGTGCTGCAGCATCGGCCGCTCGAGCAGCGCCGGATCGCAAAAGCTGGGCGCAGCGAAAATCACACCTTCCGCCGCGGTCCGTTTGACCGCGCGGACGAGATGCTGGCCTTTTTCCTTCTGGTTCGGTTCGTACTTAGCCGCCGTCGATTCGGAATGATGCAGAAATGCAAGAGAAAGATTCTGAAGCGGATCGCCCTCGATCCCGACGTCACCGGTGAGCCAGCGGGTGACCAGCATGAGATCGTCATCCACAACGTAGCAGCCGGACAATTCGAGCGATTTGATCAGATTGAGCGGCGGCTGTTCACAAAACATGCCGGTCAGCACGATGCGGCAATTGTCGCGCATCGGCCGCTCGTCGGCTCGCGCCGCTGCAAGATAGTCGCGCAGCATGACGGTATGCTCCTCCACCGGGAGCACCAGGCCGGCGCGTATCATCAGATAGACCTCGGCGGCGGGCGCCTGCCACGGCCGCTCCGCCCGGAAGGCGTAGAGCTCGCGTATCAATCCGCGGTTTTCATTGTAAACCGCAATCGAGTGCCGCAATTCGTCATCGGTGATCGGCTTGCCGCGAAGTTCGCCGAGATCGTGCCTGAGCTCGGCCATTTCGTTGACGTAGAAATTTCCTCCGATGTCATCGCGATAATTCTGTGGCACATCGAAATAGCGCGAGTAGACATGCGGAAACATCAGCTTCCACATTCCAGAAAGATTGCGGATCACATCGCAGATCGACGGGAACAGCATGCCGTCGACAAAATCCAGACGGCCGGACACGCCAAGCTCAATGGTCGAACGCGGGATGCGGCAGATATAGCTCTGATAATAAGCATCGCCGTGGATGACCTCCAGCTGGTCGCCGCCGCCGACGATCCCGAGCGGCAACATGCCGGCGGCGTGGATAATCTCGCGCGGCACGTAGATCGGCATGTAGCCAATCACCTTGCGGCCCGGCTCCGCCGCCTTCCATTTGCGGGCGGAGGTGAAGGACAGATCCTCGAACAGCGCGTTGGCGCGATCGACGATGTCGGCCGTAGCCGAATGATTCAACGATGTTGCCATTGCGGCGACCTCTTCGCGATGAAAGCTTCGAGACCGGCCACGGCGTCGTGGGTGGCCATGAGCTCGTCGAGATAAAGCCGTTCAACGACGCGGATCTTGTCCTTGACGCGTGCAATATAATCGAGGCGCGCCGCCTTGACCGCGTAGCGCAGCGAGCTCGCGCTCTTCGGTTTCAGGTGTTCCTCGAAATAGGCGAGCGCGGCGTGTTCCGGATCGGCAGCGGCTTCATGGGCGATGCCCATGGCCACCGCTTCAGCGCCGGTGGTGCTACGGCCGGACACCAGGAGATCGAACGAACGCACCGGGCCGATCAGCTCCGGTAACAGGCAGGAGGCGGCCGGCGCGAACACGCCCAACTTCATTTCCGGCTGTCCGAGAGTGGCGTCCGGAGAGACAAACACAAGATGACCGGCGAGAGCGACTTCCAGACCGCCGCCGAGGCACTGGCCCCGCACCGCGACCAGCAGTGGCACCGGAAATTCGATCATGCGCAGTACCAGACGATGCAACGCAGCCAACATGGCAGAGCATTGCCCCGGCAGGTGCTCCTCGACGCTTGCACCGAAGCTAAAATGCGGCCCCTCGGCATCGAGAACAACTCCGCCGAGCTGACTGTTGCCACCTTGCTCTGCCATGGCCGCGTCGAGTGCTGCGATCATGGCGGCATCGACAAGATTGGCCTTTGGCCTGTTCAGCCGCAGCCGCAACAGCCGGCCTTCCGCTTCGAACCAGGTTTTGACCGGCTGCGTCACGGCTATCCCCTCGCCCGCGGCTGTATGCTTTCGCTGAGTTCGTCCGACCAGCGCGTATTGGCAGCAAGCGCGCGACGCAGGGCCACAAAGTCCACCTCGCGACCGGTTTCGCGCGTGCCCTCGTTGAAGGCACGGAAACCGGCGCGCGCTTCCGTCATCATGTTGAGGGCAAGCCAATCGCGCGCATTCTCCTTGTTGGCATTCCAGGCGTTGAGCTTCGGCTTGCGCAACTCCTCAACCGTCTTGGTCGTGCATTCGGGGAAGGTGTAGAGCAGCTTGGTGCAAAGCGCTTCGACCCGCTCATCGAGCAGGCTGAGATCGATGGTGCCGCGCTTCAGCAGCGCCTGACTTTCGGCCGCCGCCGCGCCCGTCTTGGGCTCGCCGTGGACAATACGGCCAAATTCATCGAGCCAACGATCGGTACAAACCGTCGGATTGGCAACGAATTTTCCGTCGACCTTCAGCGCCGGCACCACTTCGCTGATGATGCCGAGACGGTAGGCCTTGTGTGCCGAGAACGGCTCACAGAGCAGGCCCGAGACCATCGCTTGCTCGCAGCCAATCATATAGGGGAGGAAATCCGTTGCCCCGCCGATCGGGGCGGAGCCGTGCTTGGGCCCGGCTTGGCCGAAGCGGGCAAGATCCTGCGCAATCGAGAAGTCGCAGGCCATGCCGATTTCCTGGCCGCCGCCGATACGCATACCGTTCACGCGGCAAACCACCGGCTTATCGCAACCGATGATCGCCGAGACCATGTCATTGAACAGCCGCATATATCCCCGGTATTCTTGGGGATTGCCGGCGTAATACTCGGCATATTCCTTGGTATTGCCACCGGTGCAAAAAGCCTTGTCACCCGCCCCGGTGAATACGACGGCGACGACGTCGCGGGCCGTGCTCGCGGCGCGAAATGCCAGAATCGTGGCCTTCACCATGTCGGTTGTGTAGGAGTTGAACTGGCTTGGGTTGTCGAGGGTGATCCAAGCGTTGAACAATCCGGCCACCGGCTTTCCGTCAGATCCCTTCACCGGACGCTTCTCGTAGTGCACGCGCTGGGAAACGGTTTCGCGTACAGCCTCGACGACCAGATTGTGATCCTTGGCCTCGGATTTTTTCGCGTCGATGACACGGGCTGCTTCAGCATTCATGAAAAGCTCCTCACGGTGCAGGAACGAGTACGGCACGGCGCTTGAGGGCGCCGGCATGCGCTGCCTCGAATACCTGATTGATCTCGCTGAGCGGATGTTTCTCGACGAACTGACCGACTTTGACGCGGCCGTCCATGACGAGTTCCAGGGCTGCGGGATAGAGATCGGGTGGGCATCCCCAATTGCCAATCGCGCGCGCATGGAACGCCATCAGGTTCGAGAGCCGAATCTCGACCTTGTCCATGGTAAATCCGACGACGGCGAGCGTCGCACCGTGATTGATCAGACTGAATGCCGTTTCCTGGCCGGCGCGCGTGCCGGAGCACTCGAAAATAATCCATTCACTCTGGCGCAGGCCATTTTGCTTGGCGAATGTCTGAATCGCCGCCTTGATATCGCGCGACGTCATCTGTTTGACATTCAGCGTGAGCGCGGCGCCCTGCCCGGCAACAGCGGCAAGTTTATCCTCGTTCACATCAACGGCGATCACGACGCCTCCCATGGCAGCCGCGATCTGGACGGCATAGCCGCCGACGCCGCCGACTCCATTGACGACGACGAGGTCTCCCTTGGAGACACCAGCCTGCACGACCGCCTGATAGGGCGTGGTCACCGCATCGGCGATCACAGATAGATCGGCCAGTTCAACTCCGACCGCTGCCAGCCGGTCCTCATCGACAACACAAAGGCCGCGCGCCGGCACAGTGATATGAGTGGCAAATCCGCCGTGAATATCGTTGCCCGGCATCTTCTGGTTTGGGCAGATCGTCGCCTTGCCCCGGAGGCAGGCATCGCATCGACCGCACGGGATCACCGCCGGAATAATAACCGCGCGGTCGGTGTACCAGAGAGCATCCGTGCCGGCGTCGATGACGTGGCCACTGATCTCATGCCCGAGCGTCAGCGGCAGTTCGTGCTTGGTGCGCACACCGTCATAATAATAGCCAAGGTCGGTGTGGCAGACCCCGCAACCGGCGATTTCGACCACGACTTCATCGGGACCCGGAGTGCCGATATCGAATTCCGTCGGGACCAACGGCTCGCCCGCACCCGTCATCATCCAACGAACCGGTTTGGCGCTCATGGGTCTGCCCTCCAGATTGGCCTCTAAGCCCGTCGCCGGACCCACCGGGCCTTATTTTCATTCTTTGATCGGCAACCAATGGACCGCCTTGATCAAGATCAAGGAAAAGCAAATAAAAACGCATTCTAGTACTTAAATACATATTGGAACGCGTAACCCGCGCGGAGCGGACTGTAATCATAGGGACAACGGCCATGGGAGCCTCGCCGAGCATCTCGATCGCGATTGTTGGCAGCGGCGGCGCTGGCGCCCTGACCACCGTAGATTCCCTACTCGAAGCGGCCAGCGCCGCGGGGTGGCACGGGCTATTTACCCGGACCCTGGGTCCCCAGATCCGCGGTGGTGAAGCGGCAGGACTGCTCCGCCTGGCCGTTCATCCCGTCGATTGTCTGCCCGACCAGTTCGACCTGGTCATCGGCATCGACTGGCTGAACGCCCACCGTTTCGGCGCCGAAATCAAAGCCGGGCCGCACACTTTGGTGATTAGCGACCCCCGCGGAGGCGAGCCGCCACCGATGGTGACACAATCCGGGGCACGCGTCGTTGAAATTCCGATGAAGGAAATGGCCAAGTCCATCCCCGACGGGCGGCCCAACATGATCGCGCTCGGCATCGCCAGCCGGCTGCTTGGCTTTACCCTCGAACAAGTGTTCGCCCCGATCGAGAAGCGTCTTGCTGACAAGGGGCCAGCCGCCATCGAGGCCAGCCAAGCCGGAATCAAGGTCGGCTTTGGCGCGGCAGCAAGCATTGACTTCGACAAACAACTCGCCGCGCCGAATCCGAGTTCCGCGCACAGGTGGCTGATATCGGGGAACGAGGCAACGGCGCTTGGCGCCATTCGTGGCGGCGTTCGTTTTGCCGCCGCCTATCCGATAACTCCCGCGACGGAAATCCTCGAATGGCTCGCGCCCAACCTTTCCAAAATTGGCGGGGTGCTGCTGCAAGCCGAAGATGAACTCGCCGCAATCAACATGATCATCGGTTCTTCTTACGGCGGCACGCCGGCACTGACGGCAACATCCGGGCCCGGACTTTCGCTGATGATTGAAGCGCTCGGTCTCGCCACGTCAGCCGAGATCCCAATCGTGGTCGTGGACGTGATGCGTGGCGGACCATCGACGGGAATTCCCACCAAATCCGAACAGACCGACCTGAACATTGCCATTTACGGCTTGCACGGCGACGCACCCCATCTCGTGCTGGCGCCGCAATCGGTTGGCGACTGTATTTTCACGACACAATGGGCGACCTATCTCGCGGAAACGCTGCAAGCTCCAGCCATCGTCTTGTCCGATCAGTTCATGGGCCAGTCACGTGCCGCCATCGAGCGTCCCGCCGATGTTGCGTTCATTGGCGCACGAACGCTCGCCACCGAGATATCCGGTACCTATAAGCGCTACGCCCTGGCGTCCGATGGCGTGTCGGCGATGGCCCTTCCAGGAACGAGCGGTGGCCAATACACCGCAGATGGCCTCACTCATTCCGAGCGCGGTACCCCGACCAGCGGAGCCGCCGACCATCTGGCGCAGCTCGACAAGCGCCGCGACAAGCTCGACCACTTTAACTTCGGCGACCATTGGGCGACCGTGGAAGGCACCGGAGATCTTGCCATCATCACCTGGGGATCGCTCACCGGTGCCGCCCGCGAAGCCGCCGAACGCGCGGCAGCCGACGGATTCGATGTCCGCTTGGTCGCGCCACGCTTGCTGACGCCCGTCCAGCCGGAACGCCTGGCGGCCGCCCTTGGAGATGTCAAACGCATCCTGGTCGTCGAACAGACACATAGTGGTCAGTTCAACCGGTACCTGCGCGCGCATTATGACCTGCCGGCGCCGGTGCGCGTGCTCCACCGGCCGGGCCCGCTACCGATCACGGCCGGCGAAATCCATCGTGCAATCGCGGATTGGAGATAACGATGTCGAGCGTCGGAACGCGCCTGGCCTGCAAGCCGGCCGATTATAAATCAGACGTGAAACCGATCTGGTGTCCCGGCTGCGGCGACTATCACGTGCTCATGTCGTTCACGCGCGCGTTCGCTCAATTGGCCCTGACGCCGGAAAAGATCGCCGTCGTGTCCGGCATCGGCTGCTCGTCGCGGATTCCCGCCTACACGAATTGCTACGGCTTTCATGGCGTGCATGGCCGTTCGCTTGCTCTTGCCGCCGGACTGAAAGTGACGCGGCCTGATCTTACCGTCGTGGTCGCCAGCGGCGACGGCGACGGCTATTCGATCGGCGGCAACCATTTCCTGCACGCCTGCCGCCGCAACATCGATATGACGTATGTGGTGATGGACAATCACATCTACGGCATGACCAAAGGCCAGCCTTCGCCGACCACGGAGCCGGAATTCGATACCGCGCTGACGCCGGGCGGCACGGGCGTACGGCCGTTCCATCCGCTGGTCGTCGCCCTCGCCTCAGGGGCGAACTTCATCGCCCGCTGCTTCTCCGGCGAACCGAACGAAACCGCCGACGTGCTGGCGGAAGCGATCAAGCACCCGGGATTTTCGTTCATTGAAATCCTCAGCCCTTGCGTAACCTTTCGCCCCGATGAAAAGGCCTGGAAGGACCAGGTGCGTCCAGCCCCGGTCGCGGCGACCAGCGATCAGGGCAAGGCGGCGCGCCGACTCATGACCGATGACGGCTTTAACCTCGGCATCCTATACCGCGGCAATCGCGCGCCGTTTCAACCCGCGGTTGGAGCAAGCGACACCGACCTGTCGGAGTTGGAGAAGGACTTCGAGCGATGAGCAAAGCATCGGACAATCCGAAGGTTTCCAACCTCAACGATCTGCTCGCTGTCGCCTATCAGATCGAGATCGACGCTGTCGAACGCTACAATCTGCTGGCCGATCAGATGGAAACCCACAACAATCCGGAGCTGGTGACGGTCTTCCGCGATCTGGCCCGCGCCGAAGGCATCCATGGCGAGGAAATCCGCCGTCTCGCCGGCGATTTCGACGTTGTCAACCACGCACTCCGGATTGCAAGATTTCGAAGAAGTGACAGCCCGGAAGAGGCCGAACTCGATTCCGCGCACTACCTGATGACACCCTGGCACGCCTTGCAACTCTCGCTCGCCGGCGAAAAGCGCGCGCTAGCCTACTTCAGCTCCATCGTGGAGACTGCCAAAGACCCCAAGGTGAAGGCGATGGCCGCGGAACTGGTCGAGGAGGAGGCCGAGCATGTCAACCTCGTCAATCGACTGCTGCTCCGTTATCCGCGTCCAAGCGATACGTGGGCCGAGGACTTGGATCCGCCAGTATCTCCGGAATAACGCGATTAATCGGCCGCCTTGTCGCGCTCGTCTTTTACCCGCACGGCCTTGCCCTGCGATCGCGGCACTTCGCCTTCCGCTTTCACCACGACCTTGCAGGTCACGCCGATCAACGACTTGATGTGGTGGGTGACCTCTTTTGCCTTGTGCGCGCGTTCGGCATCGTCGAGTACGTTGCCTGGGGCAATCTCGATTTCGACCGTCATCCTGTCGAGCGTTCCTTCCCGCGTCAGGACGATCTGGTAGTGCGGTGCGAGGCCGGGAAAACCGATAAGCACTGCTTCGACCTGTGAAGGATAGACGTTGACGCCTCGGATAATAAGCATGTCATCGTCGCGCCCGGTCACGCGCATGATCCGCACGTGCGTACGGCCGCACTGGCATGGCTCATCGCTGAGACTGGTAATATCGCGTGTACGATAGCGGATCATCGGCAGCGCCTCTTTGGTCAACGTCGTGATGACCAGTTCGCCAGTCACTCCCATCGGCAACGGCTGCAGTGTTTCGGGATCGATGACCTCGAACAGAAAATGATCTTCCCAGCCGTGCAGCCCGGATCGGACGGCATGACATTCGCAGGCCACACCAGGCCCCATGATTTCGGACAGGCCATAGATATCGATCGCCTTGAGCCCAAGCCGATCCTGAAGATCGCGACGCATGGCATCGCTCCACGGTTCCGCCCCGAACAGGCCAACCTTCAAAGACGAATGCCTCAGGTCGAATCCCATTTTTTGCGCGACCTCTGCAATGTTGAGCGCATAGGACGGCGTAGCGCACAATACGCTCGCCTTGAAGTCGTTGATTAAAGTAACCTGACGTTCTGTGCCGCCGCCCGACGCGGGGACCACTGTGCATCCGAGCCGCTCCGCTCCGTAGTGCGCCCCGAGCCCCCCGGTAAACAGTCCGTATCCGTAGGCGTTGTGGACAATATCGCCCGGCTGCGCGCCGGCACTTGCGAAACAGCGCGCCATCAGGTCCGCCCAGATGTCGAGGTCGCGCTTTGTATAGCCGACGACGGTCGGCTTCCCGGTTGTTCCTGACGAGGCGTGGACACGGAGAAGCTCCTCACGCGGCACCGCAAACATGCCGAATGGATAATTGTCGCGCAGATCGGTCTTCAGCGTGAACGGAAAGCGCGCAATGTCGGAGAGGTTCTTGAAATTGACTGGACTCACGCCCGCTGCGTTAAACTCGTTTCGGAAATGCGGAACGTTCGCATAGGCGCGTTCGAGCGTCTGTTTCAGGCGCGCGGTCTGCAGCGCGGTCAGCGCCTCGCGCGACATCGTTTCAGCGCCCGGATCAAACATGTAGGTTGCCGGCGCCTTCGCTGCTGCCGTCTGCGTGCTCATGGCAAACTCCCCTTCGCTCGATTGCTCACGACATTGACCAGCCCGGCTTGACCGCAGATCCGGCAATGCCGGCCCCGCGCACCGGCGTGTGATTCAGTGCGAAACCCTGATTGAAGCCGGCACGGGTAACCAGAATGAATTTCAAAACAACGCCGGCGGCCGCAATGCTGAACCCCGCAATTACAAACAGCACGGCGGGCGCCATCGCCATCGCAACGCCGGCAACGATCAACGCAGACGGCAAAGCGAGGCCCGCGATAAAAAACCACGGCTTATAGTCATGAAGTACCGCAAATGTGCGCGTCGGCGCGCCCTCTCCTTCCAGCGCCGCTTGATAATATCGCCAAATCCAGGCGCGCAGCGCCGCCAAGGCGATCGCGACAACGGCGACCAACTCCACCAGCGGCCGGAATGCGACGAGTTGAGCGGTCGCGGCCAGAAACAGTCCGCTGCCTTCCGCCATGCCCGTTGCGAACATCAACGGCACGACCCACAATATCCGCCAGGCTGGGATACCTTTAGCTTCCTTCAAAATCATTGCCTGGCTGTAAAGGAACAGCATCGCGACAATAGCGGCGGCGATCAGCAGTGCGGGCACCTGCGACCACAGCGCCAGTCCCGCCAGCGGGAAAAAGACGGCCGCGATCCAGGCTTCACGTGCCATCCACGAGCGTTGCGACTGGCGCAAGACATAGATGAACCTCAGCGGCCGCCCGATCTTCAGGAGCACCAGAAAGAGGCCAAGCGCAACGAATCCGAGCGCTGCCCAGCCGAGTGGCGCAAAGTCATCGTAACGAAGACTGGCGACCGCGCTGAACACGAACAGCCCGCTGCCGATACCACCGCAGATAAAATTGCCGGCAGCCTTCCAGTCCCAATGCTTTTGCTGCGACGGCTCGACGCCGCGCGTTCGCAATTGGCCGT
Source organism: uncultured Hyphomicrobiales bacterium (assembly GCA_964370945.1). Lineage (GTDB taxonomy): Bacteria > Pseudomonadota > Alphaproteobacteria > Rhizobiales > Xanthobacteraceae > Pseudorhodoplanes. The sequence continues at coordinate 35,919 of CAYJNT010000001.1, forward strand.
CGACCAATGCGGCTTCAGGCGCGGTATGGCCGGACTCCGGTTCCGGATCATTCGTCTTGCCGTAGAGATAGTGGAAGCCTGGATTGGTACCAAGCTCCGCATGCATTCGGAAGCTGCGCTGCTCACGCAACAGCCGCGAAACATTGCTGTTCGGATCGTCGACATCGCCGAAATGCAAGGCATCCGCAATACAGGCATTCACGCATGCCGGTGTCGCCCGGGGATCAATACCCGGCGTGAGACCATTTTCGATTCCAAAATCCACCCTGTCGGAACAGAATGTGCATTTTTGCGCCACGCCGAAGCGAGTCGGATCGGAACGCTCGATCTCATTCTGCGTGGCCGCGTCGTAGGCAAAATGCGGCTCGTGAATGAGGAACCGCGCCTGATAAGGACACGCGACTTCACAATAGGCGCAGCCGATGCACAGATCGTAATCGATCGTCACGATGCCGTCGGCGCGCTGCCGCGTCGCCGTCGTCGGGCAAACATGCATGCACGGAGGATCGGCGCAATGCTGACAACCGACCGGAACAAACACCCGGCTGACGTTCGGATATGTGCCGGCTTCAATATCGAGCACCTTGCGCCACTGCACCGCCGGTGATGTGGCGTTGGAATGCCGGCAGGCCGCGGTACATGTCTGGCAGCCGACACACCGCTCGAGATCGGCCACCATGGCCCAGCGTGTCATGCCACAGTCTCCAGCCGCGTGATTTTGACCTTGACGAGATCGGCGCTCGATCCGGTCGCATCGGTCAGATCGAGCAACATGGGCATCAACGCATTCATGCTCGGAGCGTGGAAATCCTTGGCGTAGGGCGTCGCCCAATGGTCGAACTGGCCAATCATCAGCAGCGTGTCGGGACGAATTCCCTCACACAGCATGACCCGCCCTTTGGTCTCATTGAGCGGCGAGCGCACTTCCACGATGTCGCCGTCGGCGATACCCAGGCGCACCGCCGCTGCATGATTCATGACAACATTGCCGTGGCCAGCGACGTTATCTGCCACCTCTTTGATGAGCTGGATGCCGACATTGCCGCCCCAGGAGTACTGCATGCTGCGGGCTGTGATCAGCCAGAACGGATAATCGGCAATACGCACCGAAAAGTGCTTCGCCAGCGCGGTTTCCCACAATCCATTGAGATCGTGCCACCGCGGTAGCGGTTCGTATTCGCGAAGCTGCTTGTCCCACCAATTGATGCCCTGCTCGTGCAGACGGCGGCCGAGCTGTTTGCCGATGCGAAACAGCTGCTCCTGGTAAGGCTGTTCGAAGCGCAATCCCTCCGCGACGAGTTTCGGATATAGGTACCACTGCAGTCGCGGAAACGGCTTCACCCGAAATCCGTGCCCGCGGAACCACGCCAGCCCTTGGGATTCGGCGCCATCGGTGATTTCGGCGCTGGCAGCTCGACAACTCGCGTCCCAGATCGTCTCGACATCGTGCACCTTTTCCGGTGCAAGCGAGAAATCGTAGTTTTTCCCGGAAAGCCTGACGCCGGCGGCGCCGCGGTTGATAGCCAAATTGTATTCTTTGATCAGGCCAGTGCGGTGCGAGAGCTCGGTTGCGATCCAGGTGAAGTCCTTGGCCTCGCCCTGCGGCGGCACCGCCGGCGCACGCAGCGCAAACCCCTGGTGATCCCAGAATTGCTCGACATATTTTGTGCCACCGACGCGCAACAGCTGCAGACCCTCGAGGTCGGTGCAATCCGGCAGCAGTACGTCGGCAATGTGGTTTGTCTCGTCGCGCGTATAAGCGAAGCAGACGACGAACGGAAACTTCGCCATCGCTTTGCCAACAGCTTTGGTATCCCAGAATGATATGGCCGGGTTCGTGCGATAGACAAACCAGACGTCCGGCAGCGTCGCCACCGGCAATTTGTCGAAATCCTCGCTCTGCATCATCCAGGCCAGATGTGTCGGACCGAGCGCCTGGCTCCAGGCCGAATCGGCAACCAGCGGCACCAGCGTCCGGTGCGCACTGCGCGCCGTTGGGCGCGATACCCAGTCGCTCTTGCCGGTCGGATTCATCGGATATTGCATGAAGCCGTCGGGACCCGGCTTGACGCTCGACCAGCGATTGTCGGCTGGCCGATTGAGCCTGACCGTCGTGCCAAGCGTACTGCCGGGCACTTCAAGCGCTCCAAACAGGCAGCCGATCAACGTCCGTGCCCAGCAGCATTCGTACCCGCCCCAGCCGTTGTTGACGGTCTTGCCGAGCGAGATCGACACCGGCCGCAATGGCAGCGTCACGCCTTCAACGTCGATCGTCTCGCCGACGCGGGCGTGTTCGAGAAACTCGTTGGCGATACGACGGATGGTGGCCGCCGGCACATCGCAGATCGCCGCCGCCCATTCCGGCGAATAGTCCCTCACATGCGCCGCAAGCTGCACGAATGCCGGACTGACCGTCACGCCCTTGTGCGAAATGATCTCTTCGTCGGCATCCACCTCGATGCCGTCCACAACAAACGATCCTTCCAGGGAAGGCTCGATGCCGGCGGTATCGAACGGCACCGACCGGCCCGTCGCAGCATCGATCATAAGCGGTTTGCGCGTCGCCGCGTCTCGCATGAATAAGCCATTCGGCCCGATCAGGTAGGGCGAGGACGTACGATGCTTGAGGAAGTAAACGTCCAGCCGGTCGCGCGGGTGCTCATGCAGGAACACATGGATCATCGCAAACATGAATGCCGAGTCGGTCTTCGGCCTGATCGGTATCCACTCGGCCGAGCATGCGCCGGTCACCGAAAGATGCGGTTCGATCTGCACACGCTTCATGCCGCGCTTGCGGGCATCCGCGTGCCGCTTTACACCGCACACTCCGCCGGAGGCTTCGACATTAGCGCCGAAGGAAACAAGATATTCGCAAAGTGGCGTGTCGGGTGAAACCGTGAAGCCGCGATGCCAAAGCTCGCCATAGAGATGCTCGGAATGATAGCACTTCACGCCCTGTCCCGAGCCAAAGCTCATGTCAACCGGGCCCCAAGCCGACAAGAACGCGGGAAGCGTTCCCATGTAGGCCGTTGGTGTGCCACCGCCACCGAAGCTCGCGGCCACGCGCGGATAGCCTGCTTCGTCGGTCAGGCCTGCCGCTCGCGCTGCGTTGAGCTTTTCGGCGACGAGCGATAGCGCCTCATCCCAGGTGATGCGCACAAAACCGGGGTCATGGTCACGACCCTTGTTCGGATTTGTCCGCTTCATCGGATGGAGAATCCGATTGGGGTTGTACACCTTCTGCACCAGCCCGAACGCTTTCACGCAGACCTTGCCGCCGGCCGGATGGACTGCAGCCGCGTCGAAATTCGGAGCGACTTCGGTCGCGATACCGTCCTCGACGCGCACTTTCAACAGATCGGGCCCGGCGACGCACTGATAGCAATAGGTCGAGACAGTGCGCTCGCTGAGAGCGGACTTGCTCGGCATCTTGGTCATCCTGATCCGGCGAGCTTGGCCGCTTTCGCTTTCAAGCGCTCGACGGTCTTGTTGATGTCCACTACGAAACGGCCGTGCGTTCCGGTGCATATCCGTTCGATATTGTCCTTGGCCGATATCTCAAACACGACTTTGCGTCCTTCCACCGCTGTCACAGTGACCGCTATCTCGACCGACATGCCAAGCAGTGTCGGAGCAAGGTGCTTGATCGCGACGTCGGTGCCGACCGAGTCCTCTCCGGCATCACAGTGATCGAGGATCAACTGACGGCAGGTCATTTCGATATCGCGCACCAAATAGGGGGTACCGTAAACGCGACCTTCCTCGCCCATGAATCCGATCGTGCGGTCACGATCAACTTCAATACGGTTGACCCGTGACACCCCCGAACGAAGGCTCTCCTTCATCGCAATCCTCCTCACCGCACGATCGCAGCTGGAAACAATTACATGCGCTTCCCGCCCACTTCGACTTGACCAAGGTCAATCCCAGAGCGTTTTCAGACCCCTAAATATGATTCCCTGACGCGGTGATCGGCCTGGATTTCAGCGGCTGTCCCGCTCAACGTAATTCTGCCGGTCTCCAGGACATATGCGCGGTCCGCGATGGCAAGCGCGGCACTCGCATTCTGTTCGACCAAAAGGATCGTCAGATCATCGTCTTTGAGGGCGCGGATCACCGAGAGAACTTGGTCCACCAAATTTGGCGCCAGTCCCATTGACGGCTCGTCCAGTAACAGCAGCCGGGGCTTTGCCATCAAGGCACGTCCGATCGCGAGCATTTGCTGCTGTCCGCCGGACAGTGCGCCAGCCCGCATTTCCAACATCTCTTCAAGCATCGGGAACAGCACACAGACGCGTGCAAGGTTCTGATCCAGACCAGCATCGTAACGCGACCAGGCACCGAGCCTCAGATTGTCTTTTACGGACAAAGGCTCGAACACCTGTCGGCCTTCCGGCACTTGCGAAATGCCAAGTGCCACCCGCACATGAGCAGGCCGTTGATCGATCGGCTCGTTTTCGAACCGTATGATGCCGCCCGTAATTGGCTGAACACCGGAAATAGCGTGCATCAGCGTGGTCTTGCCGGCCCCATTGGCGCCTATCAATGTGACGATCTCTCCCGCCTCGACATGGAGCGTCACGCCGTGCAAGACCTCGATGCGGCCATACGCGCTTCTGACGTTTTCAATCGAAAGCACGAGCCGCTTCCTGCGAACCGTGAACACCCAAATAGGCCTCGATCACGTCTGTGTTGGACCGCACTTGCTTGGGAGTGCCTTCGGCGAGCGTCCGGCCGCTTGCCAGGACATGAACCCGGTCGGAGATATTCATCACCAGACGCATGTCATGCTCGACCAACACGACGGTGATACCGTCCTTCGCGATGGTGCGGATGACGCGGTCGATGTCCTGGGTTTCAACGGGATTGCAGCCAGCCGCCGGTTCGTCGAGCAACAGCAGTATAGGCTCGCTGGCCAGCGCGCGCGCAATTTCAAGGCGCTTGAGCGCGCCATAGGCAAGCGAAGCCGCCGGACGATCGGCTGAATCGGCGAGATCAACGCGAGCAAGCGCCGCGCGGGCCGCCTCGCCAGTCGCTTTGTTCTGGCGCGCGACCGATGGCCAATGCAGCAGATCGGCAAAGATCCCGGTTCGCTCATGGCGATGGCGGCCGACCATCACGTTTTCCAACACCGACATCCGTGAAAATATCTGCAAATTCTGAAAAGTTCGCGATAGCCCTCGCCGCGCGAGCTGGTCGGGAGCAAGGCCCGTTACCGTTTCACCGGCGAACCGAATGCTTCCGCTGTTCGGCGTGTAGATGCCCGACACCAGGTTGAATAACGTAGTCTTGCCGGAACCATTCGGCCCGATAATCGAAAACACCTGGCCGGATTCGATTGCGATATTCACACCATTGATGGCCCGCACACCACCGAAAGAAATGGACAACTGGTCGGCCTCCAGGATCATCATTTGCGCCATCCAGCGAACGTTGCCGCAAGCGACGGTACAATGCCCCGACGCAAGAAAATCATGAAAACCATCAAGATGAGTCCGAGCAGCGCCTGTTCATATTCGTGGAAGACGGTGAGCGCTTGCGGCAACACGACCAGCACGGCGGCACCTACGAGGGAACCAACGATCGACCCCATGCCGCCCAGCACAACCATGGCGACCAATTCGATCGAACGCAGGAATCCCGCCACCTCCGGCGTGACGTGGCCGTTGAACAACGCCAAATAGGATCCAGCAACCGAGGCGTACATCGCGGAAATTACGAAGATCGTGAGCTTCTTGCGCGCCACGTCGATGCCAAGCACGAGCGAGGCGATCTCGCTGTCATGAATGGCTTGCAGCGCACGGCCAGTCGGGCTCTGCATCAAGTTGAGTGCGAGAACAAATCCGCCGACAAGAGTCGTGCCGGCGATCCAGTACCAGGCGTCCGATCCACGTACGCTATGACCGAAAAGCACAAGCTTGGGAACGCTCAGGCCATCCGGACCGCCGGTCCACCCCGCCTCGTTGTTCAGTACGATCGCGATCAGCAATCCAAATCCGAGCGTCGCGACGGCCAAATAATGTCCCTTGAGCCGAAGAATCGGCCGACCCACCAGGAAAGCGACCGCGCCCGCGAGCGTTGCGCCGGCGAAAAGGCATAGCCACGAAGGCAGACCAAAATAAACCGGACCGATGACGACGGAATACGCGCCGATGCCGAGAAAGCCAGCGTGACCTAGGCTAACCTGCCCGGCAAAGCCCATGAGCAGATTGAGGCCGACGACCGCAAGCGCGAAAATGAAAACAAGCGCACCGATGCGATAGTAGTAAGCCGACGGGAAAAAATACGGCAAAATCACTACAATTGCCGCGACCGCCATCGCCGACAGTAACCGCGTTTCGAGCAATGTGCGCAATGCTACACCCGCTCGATTTTCGCCCGGCCGAACAAGCCCTGCGGAATGAAAATCAAGACGATAAGGATGATCAGGAAAGCGACGGCATCTTTATAATTCGAAGACAGATAGCCCGCAGCGAAAGCCTCAAACATTCCAATCAGAAGACCGCCGATCACGGCTCCGGCAGCGCTGCCGATCCCGCCAAGCATGGCCGCCGCGAATCCCTTGAGCGCGAGCAATGTCCCGACATCGTAGCTCGTCAGCGAGATGGGTGTGATGAGAACACCGGCGATCGCCCCTATGGCCGCCGATACCGCAAACGAGAAATCGACAATGCGCCGCGTGTCGACACCGATGAGCCGCGCCGCCAGACGGTTGGCCGCGGTTGCGATCACGGCCTTGCCAAGCAACGTGCGATCGATGAATAGCCAAAGTAAAGTTACAATGATCGTGGCACATGCCAGCACGACCAGACTTTGCGGCAAAATTGCTGCGCCGCCGAATTGGATCGGATCGGCGCCGAACAACGAAGGCAAACTGTGGAATCGCCGGTCAAAAGCAATCTGGGCTATACCACGCAGGAAGATCGAGGCTCCGATCGTAATCATGATCAACGCCACAGGACTCGCCCCGCGCGCGGGCTCGATCGCAAAACGGTGCAGTGCGCATCCTACGGCGGTCGTCGCGATGACGGCAATGAGCGCGGCCAATGGCAACGGAACGCCGGCAAGCGCCAGAAAAACCGTCGCCATTCCGCCCAGCATGACGAACTCGCCCTGGGCGAAATTGATGATATCCGACGCCTTGTAGATCAAGGTGAAACCGAGAGCGACCAGCGCGTAGATGGCGCCCACGGTCAACCCTGAGAAAACGAATTGCAGCAACTCGGCCATTGCGCCGGACGCCCCGCAAAGGTTGGGTCAATGACAGCAGAGTCGAGCGGCCAAGTATTGACGAGCCTATCCGGTCGTCATTTCACGTGCCGGGAACCAATGTCCAATCGCCGCCCTTGATCTCCAGCACATGAAACGCCGACAGGCTGAGGCCCATGTGATCGGTCGGCGACATGTTCACGATGCCGCCGGTTCCGATATAGCCTTTGGTACGCTCAATCTCGTCGCGAACTTTCGAACTGTCGGCACTCTTCGCACGCTGCATAGCCTCCACCAGGATCATGAGGCCATCATAGGCGTGACCACCGAAGGTCGAGACCGCCTGTCCACTTTTTTGCTGATAGGTACGCGAATAATTCACGACCACAGGTTTCTGCGGATCGCTGGCCGGAAGCTTGTCGGCAATGAGAAGCGCCGCAGCCGGCAACCGCACGCCTTCGGCAGCGGGACCAGCGAGTTCGATAAACTGCTTAGAGGCGACGCCGTGGCTCTGGTACAGCGGCAGCGTGATTCCGAGCTGACGATAATTGCGCGTCACGATCGCCGGACCTTGACCGAAGCCTGTATTGACCACGGCCTGCACGCCCGCCTTATTACGAATATTGGTGAGTTGCGGCGTCATGTCGCTGTCGCGCGGTCCATAGCTCTCCTCGAGAGCGAGGCTAATTCCCGCCTTGGATGCGACCGCAACACATTGATCGCGCATCGACTTTCCGAATGCATCGGTACCCGAGATCAAAGCGATCGTCGTCAGCTTGCGGCTCTTGAGATCGGCGAAGATTTTCTCGCACGCCATTTTGTCGGTGTGCGGCGTCTTGAAGACCCATTTGCGGACCGGCTCGACAATCTGAATGGCGCCAGCCAAGGAAATGAACGGAATTTTGGCGTCTTCGAAGACCGGAATCATGGCAAGTGTTGCGCCGGTGGTGCTGCCACCGACCATGGCGACGATTTTGTCTTCTTCGACCAGACGGGTGGCGAAGGTACGTGCGTTGTCGGCACTGCCGGCGTCATCGTAGATCACCAGTTGCAGCTTTTGGCCGTTTACCCCGCCTTTGGCATTGATCTCATTGACATACATTTCCAGCGTTTTCTTTTCCGGATCACCGAGAAACGACGCCGGCCCCGTCACCGACAGGACGGCGCCTATTTTGATTTGGGCGGATGCCTGGTGACTTGCACCGAGCAGGGCAAAGAAGCTGATAGCAGCGATTGCTGTGAAGCGTTGCGGTGCCTTCATCGAACTCCCCTTTGTGATAGTTTATTATGATTGGAAAAATGCGTATCAGAACGGAAAGAACCGGGCCTTGACCGAATTCAAGGCAAAGGCCGCGCAGCAAAGGGCCTAGTGACGACGCGCTAGCGGGGACGCTCTATTCGCCAGGTCATGTGATGATGATAATGGGTACCTTGCGCCTCGCGGCCGTGATCTATGAGGCAGGCCTTCAAATCGATGACCTCTTGACCCACGTCGCCATTCGACTCCGCGCGGATCACGTAGACTTCGGCGGCGTATTGCAGGAAAATGCAGGCGGCGCCGAAGGCCTTTGCTCGGCAATGACCCTCATCGACCTCGCGTCGCAGAGCCGTTTCCTAATTTCGCAAGATCTCGGATCCCAGGCCGAAGGATGCCGTCTCGACACGCGGGGACTCGTCGATATGGCAGCGTTCCTCGATCGGACACTCGATCCGAATTTAGAGCTGATTATCCTGAACAGGTTCGGCAAGGCAGAAGCCGAAGGTGGCGGCCTGCGCCCGATCTTTGTGCGCGCGATCGATGCTGGCATCCCGATATTGACGGCTGTCAGGCCGCCTTACATCGAGGCATGGTCGGACTTCCACGGCGGCTTTGCGGTCGATCTCCCATCCGAACTTGATCGCGTGCTCGCCTGGTGCGGAAACGCGGTGCAAGAGTTGCGGATGGCGCGGCGAGCCGAATTGTCGTCGACCGGCTGATCATAGGACCTCTCCATGGCAAATAACGAAGCGGTCGCGATCGGCATCGTGACTGTGTCCGACCGGGCAAGCAGCGGCGTTTACCAGGACAGGAGCGGTCCGGCCATCGAGCGGTTCTTGCAGGAGGTGGTCACGACGCCTTGGCGCGCCGTGCCGCGTCTCGTGCCTGACGGAATAGAAAGCGTGCGAGACGCATTGATTGACCTTGCCGATCGCGAAAGCTGCGCGTTGATCTTCACGACCGGCGGCACCGGACCGGCGCCGCGCGACTTGACTCCGGAAGCCACGGTTGCCGCGTGCACGCGGCTGATGCCGGGATTTGGCGAGATGATGCGCGCCGAGAGCCTGAAACAGGTGCCGACCGCAATTCTGTCCCGGCAGACCGCAGGCATTCGTGGATCCACCCTCATCGTCAATCTGCCCGGACGCCCAGCCTCAATTCGGTTCACCATGCAGGCGGTGTTTCCAGCAGTCCCCTATTGCCTGGACCTGATCGGCGCAGCCCGAATAGAAACGGATCCTCTCCGCTGCAAAACGTTCCGGCCGCAACAATAGCGCGTCCGAACGATAAGCCTTACGTTGGGTTTATCCGGCAAATATGACGCGGCGTTCGGCGCGGCTGCCAGCGCTCTTCTCAGCTTTCCTATTGCGATCTCCTTGATGCTAGTCAACTAAGCTCTACCGTCCGTCCGTTAAAAACGCGGCGACCCGAGAAAGGCAGTGCGATGTATATGGCTCAATTCCTCGCTCCAGGCGTCTTCGTCGATAGCGGCTCGTCGCAAGTTACCGCCTTCGCCACGCGAACGATCGCCGATACCACCGGCTCGCACGCCGCAATCCTGCGGCTTTACGCCATCATCCGCGACACCATTGTCTACGATCCCTATGTCGATTTGGCAGATCCGGCGAATTATCGCGCCAGCTGCGTTCTTGCTGCCGGACGTGGCTTCTGCATCGGCAAATCCACACTGCTGGCCGCGAGCGCACGCGCCATCGGCGTCCCGGCGCGCGTCGGTTTTGCCGACGTGCGAAACCATCTCACCTCGAAGCGACTGTATGAAATGGTCAAGACCGATACCTTTATCTGGCATTCCTACACCGAACTGTATTTGTCGGGACGCTGGGTCAAGGCGACGCCCGCTTTCGATAGCGCGCTCTGTGAACGGGCCGGCATCAAGCCGCTTGAATTCGATGGCAAGACCGACTCACTTTTTCAGCCCTTCGATCGGGCCGGCCGCCAGCACATGGAATACCTGCGGGACCGTGGCGCATTCGCAGACGTTCCGTTTGACATGATCCAAGCAGATTTTATCGAAATGTATCCGGGTCTGATGAGTAGCCATGGCCTGACCGGCGACTTTCGCTCGGAAGCCGTTGCCCAGGTCATGGAGGCGTCACGCACGCGGTCCGCGAAATAGCGCGACAGTGTAGCGTTCAGTTCACCAGCTTGCGGCCGGTTACGCGCTCGAGATTCTTGTAAAAAATCTTGTCGCTGGTTTCCTTATCGAGATTGAGCGACTCGAGAATGCGCAAGGTTTCGCGCGGATATATCGCGCCGTTTTCGGGGTCGAACGGACAATCGGAGGCGAACACGATCTTGTCGGCCGGAAAGAACGCCAGACCGCATTGGGTGGCGGGCGTCGCTCCGAACACCGCGGTATCGGCATAAAAATCCTGCTTGAAATAATCAAGCGGGCGCTTCTTCAAACTTTTGCGCAGCGCCACGTAGTCCTCGTCGGTCGTGCGCGAGCCGAGCACGTCCCAGCCCGGGCCAATGCGGCCTTCCAGCATCGGTACGATGCCGGCAAAATGATGCGTGATGATCTTCAGGTCGGGGTGATTGTCCATGATCCTGGAAAAGACCAGCCGTGCCATCGCGGCCGCGGTCTCGTACGACCAGCCGAAAGTCCACCAGATTTCGTATAGCGATTTTTTCTCGTCGTAGTAATCCGGCATGCTGGCGCCGCGGGCCGGGTGCAGCCAGATCGGCTTGCCGAGCTCGTTCATTTTCTTCCAGAACGGCAGATATTGCGGCCGGTCAATCGGCTTGCCGGCAACATTGGTATAGATCTGCACGCCGAGCGCGCCGAGCTGATTGATGGCACGTTCGGCCTCGGCGACCCCGGCGTCGGCCGCATCGAGCGATATCTGCGCAATCCAACCCGGGAAATGATCGCGCTCCTTCGCACACAATTCGGCAAAGCCGTCATTGATCATACGGATGAATTCGTCGATCTGTTGCGTGCTCTTGGCGATGCTTTCGACCGGCGGCTGCGGATAGGCGAGGATCTGCGCATAGTCCTTGTGGCTATCGATAATCTTCTTTCGCGCGTCGAGGTTGTGCAGCGATGGGATCGCACGCACGCGCTTGCCCATGTCCTTATATTCACCGGCCACTTCGAGCATCTTGCTGAAGAAGTTCTCCGGAAAGAAATGCGTATAGGCATCAATCCGCATATGGAGTCCTTGAGGCCGGAGTCCTTGAGGCCGGAGTCCTTGAGGCCGGAGTCCTTGAGGCTGGAGTCCTTGAAGCTGAGGTCTTAGGGCAAACCGGGTTTATTGGCATCGGGAATTTCGGCGGGTGCCACCCGACACAACAGCGCGCGCAACTGGTAGGTTCCCATTGCCGGGTCATAGGGCGGCTGGTTGTCGGTCAGGAGATTGGCGTTCGAGGTCCAGACGCCGTATTCCGGCGCGGCCTGTTCGGGAAACCACCAGCCGTGCTGAACATGGATGACGCGCTGATCAATCCCGGTCGTGAGCTTGGCCTTCTGTCGCATCCGGCCGCGCCGCGTCTCGATCCACATCCACGCGCCGTTGACGATGCCTAACTGCGCCGCGGTGTCGGGGTGAATTTCCGCCACCGGATCGCGTTGCGCCTTGCGAAGCTTGCCGATCTGGCGGTGTTCCGAATTGAAGAAAAACGAGATCCGCCCGCCGGTCGTGAGCACCAGCGGATACTGTGCCGCAACTGCCGGCGTGCTAATCGGACTTTCCGGCGGTTCTTGATAATAAGGCAACGGCGCATAGCCAAGTTGTTCGAACCGGGTGGAGTAGAGTTCGACCTTACCGGTCGGAGTCCTGAATCCGCCGTCCTGGTATTTCCGGTACCTGAACGGTGGCTTGATGAACCCTTTCTTCTTGAGCTCGTCGAAAGTGATGTCGAGACCGCCGGCAGCGAGTTGTGCATCCAGCACGTCCTTGACCGGCTCGGTGCAAACGGAAAGCTTCATCCGGTGTGCCAGCGCCACGAACATTTCTTCGTCCGATTTACACTCCCCGATCTGCACCGCCTTCTGCTGGGCGAGCACGACGTTAGCGGCGATCGTGGGCAGGCCTACCAGCTGATCGAGTTCGGGCCATGACGCGGCCGGCAACACGATATCGGCAAGCTCCGCCGTCGGCGTCATGAACAGGTCGGCGCAGACCATGAAGTCGAGCTTCATCAGGGCGTCATAAACGGCCGACGAGTTGGCATAGGTCGTCAAAGTGTTGTTGCCGAACACCAGGAAGGCCTTGACTGGATAGGGCTTGCCCTCGCGTATCGCCTGCAGCAGCGTCGGGATATGGGCGGCCGGCAGGTCGGCACCCTCACCGCCAAGCAGCTTGAAACGATCAGCTCCGAGCCGCTTGGCATTCACCTCCGGTTTGAGGTTCTCAATCAGGCTGGGGAAACGGCCCAGACCGTGCATGCCGAACACCCAGCCGCCCGGCACATCGATATTTCCGCTCAACGCCGGCAACATCGATACGGCCCGCACGGTCTGGATGCATTTCGGCGTATGCTCGATGGCGCAGCCCCATTCGAGCATGGCGGGCTTGGTCTGCGCGAATAGACGCGCGGCGGCGCGAATCTTGTCAGCCGGAATCCACGTGATCGGCTCGGCCCATTCGGGCGTGTGATCCTTCACACATTCGGCGAGCGCGTCGAAGCCGTGGGTCCACTGCGTCACAAACGGTTCATCGTACAGCTTCTCGCCGATGACGACATTCAGCATCGCAAGCGCGAGCGCGTCGTCGGCGCCGGGCCTGATCTGCAGCCAAAGGTCAGCCTTCTCGGCGAGCGCTGTGCGCCGCGGATCGACAACGATCGTCTTGGGATTGCGGTCGAGCGCCTCGATCACGCTGAAACGCGTTTCACCGTCCGGCCCCGACAGGACCGGGTTGTGGCCCCAATAGAGGATACACGCCGGCGGCACCTCGCCGGTGTAATCGCAGACCGGAAAGTCGCCGAAGGTCAGGATCGACGTATTCACCCGCGGGTGGAAACATTGGGCGAAGCCCGGCTCGCACCAGTTGGGTGTGCCGAGCGCGTGGCCGAAGCGCGACACCCAGCGGATGTGATGACGGCCGGTGCCGGTACCGAGCGCGATGGCCTCGGGTCCATATTGTGCACGGATCGCGAGCAGACGTTGCGCGATTTCGTCGAGCGCATCGTCCCAGGAGATGCGTTCCCACTCGCCGGACTGGCGCTTGCCCTTGCGCCGCATCGGATATTTCAGCCGGTCCGGATGGTAGACAAGGTCGGTCGTCACCGTCCCTATTGGACACAGGCGACCATGATTGAGCGGCGACTCGCGATCGCCCTCGACCTTCAGCAACACCCCATCCCGCACGTGCAGCAGTACACCGCATCCACCGTGGCAACTGCGGCAAACGCTCTTGAGGACTGTGGTGGTCTGCAGGCCATTGTCCCGCGATGGCGTGGCAAATTGTCGGATGTTCATGCGAACGGCTCAAAAAGCGCCACGACAGTTGGGCCGGTGCCGAACATGACAAGCGCGCGATTTGGTGTTCGGCAAGTCGGAGCCGTGCCATAGCGTGATGCGCGCCGCCTTCACAAGATTCGCACGGCTGGCGCGACATCGGCTTGATTTCAATCAAGCCGACGATTCGAATGAAGAACTCCGGTCATTCGGCGGGTTTCGCGGCACGGGCCAACCCGCGTGCAAGGACCAATGTTCAACCGCGTTGTTGTATCGTGCGCGATTGGGCTCGTTCGCTCCAATGCTGCGGCCGGCTCCGTCCACTTAATCAAATCATCGCAAGTCAGTGCCGGCACTTTTGAACGGGCGGCGAGCGCCTCGATCCTTACCGAGCGCTCGCCTGCATCGTGTGCACGAGCTTCACACTGCCGCGGCCGTCAGTGGTCATTGCCGGCTGGATCGCGAAAAATAGAATCAAGACAGTCGTCACCGTGGTCTCCGACGATGTGCCGGGCGCCGACGCGGAGAGATCCTTCGCCGGGCGCTTCAAGAAAGTGCGCGGTCAGATCGCCGAAGCGATCAAGGCGCCGCTCGCCTGTTCAGTCTTTGCGCCGTTCGCGATCGACCTGGACGGCTGATAGATCAGAGTGGTTCGAATGAAAATCGTTTCGGCTGAGAAAAGATTGCGATGATACGAACATTGGTGCGTTTCTAAATTTATATTATCGGGTGATTAAAAAAAAGAGTCGCACGCGCGCCCTCGGCATCGGCGTTCCTTGACCAAAATCAATTGCGAGGAAGCTGGCTTCGATAATCTCGCCTTCGATCAAGACAGCACTCTCGCCATCCAGATCAAGCCAAGACCATCGAGATCGCCTCGTGAGGTGATCGACAGAGGCAATCTGGAGGCGTTGAAATGTGCAGTACAAAAACAGAAAATTCGCCGAGTGCAATGCGGCGCGCAGCAATTTCGGCTCGAATGCAAACGCTGCTGTCGTGCGTCGTATCCATACCCTTCCTCTCGTTCGTTAGTGAATCCGCAATCGCGCAATCGGCCTCGCCAGGTTCTGCCATCACCCTCGATCCGATCGTGGTGGAAGCGCAACGGCAGCAAACCGCGCCGGCATCTGGACAAAGGTCCGCGCAGACGATCGGCCAGGCAACCGCGACGGTGCAGAAACGCTTCAATGTTCTTCCGGGCGGCGTCGCCCTCGTACCGCAGCAGGAATTCCCCGACACCGCCAATCTGACGGTTTCCAAAGCGCTGAGCAGTGTTCCCGGTGTCGTGGTGCAAGACTTCTTTGGCGGCAATGATCAGCCACGTATCCAGATTCGCGGCTCCGGTCTGCAGCAGAACCCCGTGGAGCGCGGAATCTTGATGCTCCAGAATGGCTTGCCGATGAATCGAGCAGACGGCTCCTATATCGTCGGCTTCGCCAATCCGCGACAAGCCGAATCCATCGAAGTCTATCGCGGTTACATGGCCAATCGTCTCGGCGCCACCGTACTCGGCGGCGCGCTCAACTTTGTGTCGCCAAACGGTTCGACCCAGCCCGGCGCGCAGATCATGGGCAGCGGCGGCAGCTTCGGCCAAGGTGGCTTGGCAGGCCAAGCCGGTTTCAAGAAAGGTAATGTCGACGGTCTCATTGAATTCGATGACAGCCGCCGCGACGGGTTCCGCGACTACCATGGAGCCGGCTGAACGGGATCGACTTTTCGATCATGGTCGTTTGTTCACGTTCGGTGCCGCTGTTTCATTGGCGAAACATTGGCGCAACTCCGTTAGTAAACAATCGCGACTTCCGTATCTCATTCAGCTTTCCGAGAACTTCAGTAGACTGTCCACCGCTTCTAGAGTCTGGCGGGGCGTTCCGGAGGCGTCGATTTCAGTCCAATCCATATGTCCGAGGTCGTATTGCTCCTGCTCCAGCGCCACCTCACGGTTAGCATCCGACACATCACGCAACCGAGCGTCGAGGCGCTTGAGCCGGACTGACATATCTACCGCCAGAAACAGCCCATGAAAGCGGGTGCGTTCACCGGCGCAAGCCCTGATCTCGGCGCGTTCATACGAACCGGCGAATACCGCATCCACGATTACGGAATGCCCCGCAGCCAATGTTCGTTTGGTCTTGTCGACCAGCACCGAGTAGACGTAGTGACTGACGTCTTCGGCATAAGCCTTTGCTGGAAGCCGATCGAATTCGGACACACCAAACATGCGTTTTCGCTCGCGATCGGAGCGCAGAACGACGGCGCCGGGCATAGGATCAAGGAAGCAGGCGAGCTGTCGCGCGAGCATTGACTTGCCGGTGCCCGACAGGCCGCCGACGGCGACCAGCATCGGGGACTTCGGCCGCAGCGCAGCCAGCGCGAACTGGAAGTAGCGCCGGGCTACGTCGGCTATACCGCTTCGATCCGAGGCGGGCGCCGCATCGAGCCGCGCAACCGTCACCTTGGCCCTGATAGCCGCCCGCATCGAAAGAAACAGCGGTAACGCCTTGAGTGTTTCGAGATGCTCGACTTCGCCGGATCGCTCGAGATACCGGTTGAAAATCAGGCTCGCTGCCTGCGATAGCCCGCGCTCCCTCACATCCATCAGCAGAAAGGCAAGGTCATACAAGACGTCGCCGGACGCGATTACCGGATCGAACTCGATCGCGTCAAACAGCACCGGCTTTCCATCGATCCGCACGATATTGCCGAGGTGGAGATCGCCATGCAGCCGCTTGATGAACCCATGCGAGCCGCGGGAGCGAAGGAGATCAACGACATTCTCATAAGCGACGAGACTGGATGACGTCAGGGTTTTCACCTCGCCCACGGGAAATAGGTCCGGTCGCGATGAAAACGCGGCCTGGTTCTGGTCGACGAATCTGCGCAAAGCAGACAGCCAAGCTCGCGTATCGGCGCGACGAGCGGCGCGGTGCGCGTCGAGCACGGTGTCGGCAAGCTGAAGCGACATTGCTTCGTCGAGTTCTCCCCGTTCGGCAAGCCGATCAAGCGTCTCGTTGTCGTCGAAGCGACGCATATGGACGGCCCATTCGATAACGTCGCCGCTACCACCGATTTTATAGGAACCGTCTCTCTCGGTCGTGATTGGAACGACGCCGAGATACATTTCGGGGGCGAACTGCTTGTTCACTTCGACCTCCGCTTCGCAAGCTGCCTTGCGCCGATCGAGCGTCGAATAATCGAGGAAGGGGAAACGAACGGCACGCTTGACCTTGATTGCGCGGTCACCGGCCAGAAACACGACGGAGGCGTGCGTCTGATAGATTTGAACAGGATTGCCGCCGTGAATGGCCGGTTGGGATAACGCGGCGAGCACTTGTTCTTGACCGTTCAGCCGCGAATCCATTGCTGCCTCTCAACGGACGGACTCATGTTTGGCAGCACCGACGCTAGTGCGATAGCAGGCAACATAGGGGGCTGTTCGAAAGCAATTCTCGCGTCACTCCCCCGAAGGCCCATTCTCCCAAGCGAGTGTGACCATAGGCGCCTGCGACGATTAGGCCGGCACCTTCGTCCTGGGCGACGCGGATCAATTCCGCCGCGGTATCACCGATGTCGTTGATGTAGTATTTGGTGCACGGGCCAACACCGTGCCGACCGAGATAGCCCTCAACGTCTCTTAACCGTTCGAGCGTGGTATTTTCCTCGCCTTTGGCGCAGGCTTCGACCAGGATCACTTCTTTCGATTTTTGCAGAAGCGGGACCGCCTCGCGTACTGCATGGCGTGACTCACGCGTGTCTTTCCATCCAACGAGAACGCGGCTCGCCTGGAGATATTCTATACCGGGCGGCACCAGCAAAACCGGCCGCCCGGCCTGCAGAATGAAGCGCGCCGTATCGAGCGATGGAACCGCAACGGTCGGATCATGCTCACGCCCGATCACGATCAGATCGGCGGCGCGCGCTTCGCGCAGCAGTGCCTCCGTGGGGAAATCGAAGCCCTCCCGCCACGATACACGGGGAACCTCTCGCGTGCCCGCGAGAAATTGCACCTTCGTGTCTCCGAGCCGGCTCACCAACCGCGCCGTATCTTGCGTCAGTGTCAGGATCTCGGAAGGCCTTGCCTGAAAGACCGGCATATCGGTCGGCACAGCCGCAGCCATGCCGATCAGGGCCGCCTCACAGCGGCTCGCAAGATCGGCGGCGAGCTTGGCGTGCTTGGCACCACCGCGACCGAGCTCGACATAGACCATTATTGTTGCGTAGGTCACGCAAGTCTCCGCACGCGGTTACCCAGCTTAAATGATACTGTGCCTGTGTCTTTGCAGTTTGATCCGCGTCAAACGCGCATCGGAAAAAAGCACTTGCCCCCAGCGATCAAGGGGGGAGCGCAGGAGCGGAGCCAAGCCACTATTTAAACCCCGAATGGATAGGTTTCCGGGAGCCCTTCCAGCATCCTTGCGTCAAGCGGCGCGACCGCACTCGAGCGATCAAACCAGATATATTCGTCGAATTGTTCGGGCAGCACCGCCTGGAAGTAATGGCTCGCCCGTTCGGTCTCCGGCCGGTAGATCACACCGATGGCGCGCTCGAGACGCGCTTTCCCGAGCGCTTCCCTCAGCGGCTTGTCGGCAGCGCGCAGGGACAACATGAACGACGACACGCCTGACTGATGGCAATTGCCTTCGTAACTCTCCGGGAGCGCATTGCGGACGGTTTTGACGTCCATCGGTCCACCCCAATCCGACGCCGCTGCGACCGTTCCGCCGGCGGTGCCGAATCCGATCGCGTAACAATTCTTGCCGAGATGCTCGCGACAGAGCTGCCCGATATTATACTCCCCGCGGGCGGACATCTCGGTCGCAGACGCATTGCCGATATGGGAATTGTGCGCCCACACGATCGCCTTGCTTTGGGGACCGTGAAAGTGAAGGAGCGTCTTGAGCGTCTCGAACATATGGCTGTCGCGCAAATTCCACGACGCGCGCGAACCGTAATACATGGTCCGGTAATAACGTTCGGCATTGGCGATCAGTCTCGCATTCTGCACGGCATCAAGAAACCGCTCGCCGTCGTGCTCAGCGTAGCGGCGATGCTTCTCGAGAAGACCCATCAACACGACCGAAACTTCGTCTTCGCAGGTCGGGAATTCTCCGGTCAGGGCGGCGTGACCATAACTCGCCGGATCCGATTGCCAGGGCGTCAGGCAACCATAGCGTTCGCGCGCAGCGCGAGCGGTTTTCGGATCGACCTTGTCGAGGTAGTCCAAGACCGCGCGAATGGAGTCATAGAGGCTATAGAGATCGAGACCATGACAGGCCACGCGTTCGGCTTTTTTCTTTCCGGCATTGTGGGCGCGCATCCAATCGACAAAGGCGCGGAAATCGGTGTTGCGCCACATCCAGGTCGGGAACCGCGCGAACGCCGTCCATTCCGACGGGGGATACTCGAAATGGCGCACATAATGATCAAGACGCGCCCCGTCCGGCCAATCGCCTTCGATCGCCACAAACGAAAAGCCCTTGCGTTCGATCAACGCGCGCGAGATGTGTGCGCGCATCGCATAGAATTCGGAGGTGCCGTGGCTCGCCTCGCCGAGGAGAACGATCCGGCTGTCGCCGATGCGGTCGAGCAGCCGGTCGAGCTTGGCGCGCTCGATCGACTCGAATGGCTCGCACGCCTTGGTGATCAGCGCCGGCAGGCTTTCCTTTCGTGCTCTTGCCGCCTTCGGGCGCGCCTCTTTGCGATCCGCCCAACCCTCCTGCCCGATCAGCGGTACGAACCTGACGTCCGCGAGATCGTCCTGGCGATATTCGTTCTCGGATATGCGGGTGATGCGGACGAGTTCCTGAATGCTCGGATCGGTCCCGACCGGAATGACGAGCCGCCCCCCAATCGTCAATTGTTCCTTCAGTGACTCTGGAATCTTCGGACCGCCGGCGGCCACGATGATGCCGTCAAACGGCGCGTACTCGGGCCACCCTTTGGTGCCGTCGCCGTGTTTGACGTGAACGTTGCTGTAACCGAGCTCGGACAACGTGGCAGCGGCCTTTTCTGCAAGCTGACCGATCCGCTCGACGGTGTAAACGTCGCCCGCGACTCCGGCGAGGATCGCCGCCGCGTAGCCTGACCCTGTGCCGATCTCAAGCACGCGATCGCCCGGCTGCAAGTCCAGCGCCTCGGTCATGAAGGCGACGATATAGGGCTGCGATATCGTCTGTTCCCCCGGGATCGGGAGCGGCGAATCCTCGTAGGCGAACTCACGCAGATTCGCGCTGAGAAACCGCTCTCGCGGCACCTTGCCCATCGCCCTGAGCACTGCGGCCGAGCGGACCCCGCGCGCGGCAATGGCATGATTGACCATTTCGCTGCGCAACTGAGCGAAATCTTCTGGCGTCTTCCGGAACAGCCCCATGGTGACGACCGCCCTTTCAGGCCGATAGCGAAGAGTAACGAATGCATTCTGCGGGACGTTCCCGCAGAATGCATTTCACGTCATGGTCAGGCTGCGGCCTTGACCTCGACCTTCTTCACTTGGGCCGACGCCGCCTTCGGCACGACGACCTTGAGCACGCCCTTCGAGAGCGTTGCCTTGATCTTGTCGACGTCCGTCCCAGCCGGGAGCTCGACCGAACGATAGAACGAGCCGAAGCTGCGCTCGACCATGCGATAGTTCTTGTCCTTTTCTTCCTTCTCCGCCTTCTTCTCACCCTTGATCGTGAGAATGTTGTCGGCGACGTTGATCTGCACGTCCTTCTCCTCGAGACCAGGCAACTCGGCCGTGATCTCGATCGTGGTGTCGGTCTCAGCCAGGTCGGTGCTGGGCACAAGCGTACCCGCCCCGACGCTACCGAGATGGAAATTGTCGAACAGGCGGTCGATCTCGTTCTTCAGCGAAGTGAACGAGAAGAAATCCGGATGCGCCACATTGCGCTCGCGGCCGACCGGAATGAGCGATTTCAGGTTCATGCTGCATCTCCAAGATAGGGCCGTGACCGGCCTTGTCCATTGAGCGCCGCAAGTAAAATACACCCTCCGATCATGGATATTGACATGCGTCAATTCCCGTTGCGCGGCGCTTCGATCGCGATCCCGCTTATCGGCTCCACGAACACCAGATTGTCTTCAATCACAGTTACGCCAGGGATGCTCTCGGCAACACCCCTCATCGCGTTACGCTCCCTCTCGTCCGTGATGCAGCACCCGAATATTTCAGCGCATCATCCTCCACGCTGACATCGACTATCGTAAACGGCGCCCGTTGCCGCGATCATCGACAACAGGAAGACCGCTGACTTTGTTCTGCAGCATGATCCTCGCAGCCTGCAGGATCGACGCGTCAGGCGCGACGGTCAACACGTCCTTCGTCATCACATCACTTGCATTGATCACTGCCGTTCTCCGGTCGCGGACATGCGCCGGCGCCGCCGCCGTCAGTGATGGCTACGCCGTCAGTGATGATTGACGTTCTCCAGATCGGCCGTGATGCGCTTTTCAAGCTCGTGAATGGGCAATGTCACGTA
>CAYJNT010000001.1:57388-71437 GCA_964370945.1 uncultured Hyphomicrobiales bacterium
TCTCCAGATCGGCCGTGATGCGCTTTTCAAGCTCGTGAATGGGCAATGTCACGTACACCGCGTCGGTGGATTGATGCAGATCAACACGATTCCTGCCGGCGGTGCTGAATTACTATTGTTACTTGGGATGTATCGAAGCGAGGCCGATCTATGTCGCACAAACATGTTCTCTTCCGTTCCGAGGCACGTGAGGCCATTCTTCGGGGTGCGACGCAGCTAGCGGATGCCATCCGCGTCACGCTCGGACCGAAATCAAAATCCGTCCTGATCCAGAAGGCATGGGGCGCGCCGATCGTCTGCAACGACGGCGTGACGATCGCCAAGGAATTCGACCTGAAAGATGCGGATGAGAATCTCGGTGTCCAGGTCCTGCGCCAGGCCGCCGAAAAAACAGGCGATGTCGTCGGAGATGGCACCAGCACGTCCACCGTCCTTGCGCTCGCCATTCTCTCGGATGGCATTCGGAATGTCGTCGCCGGAGCCAGCGCGATTGACCTCAAACACGGGCTGGATCGCGGGTCCAAGGTCGCAATCGAGTCGCTCCGCAAATTGTCCCGGCCCGTAAAGACGCGGAAAGAAAAGGCGCAGGTAGCAACCATCTCCGCCCATAATGAAGCGGACGTGGGAGAACTTGTCGCAGATGCCATCGAAAAAGTTGGCGACGAAGGTGTGATTTCACTCGAGGAATCCAAAACCACCGAGACGACACTCGAAGTGGTCGAGGGAATGCAGTTCGATCGCGGCTTCGTGTCGCCCTATTTCGTGACCGACGCCGAGCGCATGGAGGCCAATCTCGAAGATCCTCTGATCCTGGTATCGGACAAGAAGATCGGTGTGTTGCGGGACCTCCTGCCGCTTCTGGAACAGGTTGCCAAGGCGGGTCAGCCTCTGCTGGTCATCGCCGACGACATCGAGGGCGAAGCGCTGGCCACATTGATCGTCAATCAAATCAGAGGCGTCTTCAAATGCTGCGCCGTCAAGGCGCCCGGCTTTGGCGATCGGCGTAAGAGCATGCTCGAGGACATCGCCATCCTGACTGGCGCGCAAGTCATCTCCGAGGATATCGGCATCAAGCTAGAGAGCGCCACGATTACGCAACTCGGCCGTGCGAGCCGGGTTGTGATCAATAAGGAAAACACCACGATCATCGGCGGCAAAGGTGCCCGGACGCAGATAGACGCCCGCGTGCAGCAGATTCGGCATGAGATAGAGAAGACGACCAGCGATTATGATCGAGAGAAACTACAGGAACGACTGGCCAAGCTCTCGGGTGGTGTCGCCGTGATCAAGGTCGGTGCTCCATCCGAGGCAGAGATGAAATCGAGGAAAGAAGCACTGGACGACGCCATTCACTCGACCAAGGCGGCGGTGGCGGAAGGCATTGTTCCGGGCGGCGGACTGGCGCTGCTTCGCTGCATCGAGGCGGTGAGCGCGGAGGAAGGCAAAGCGACCGGCGATGAGAAGACCGGCCTGCAAATCCTCAAACGAGCGCTCGAAGCGCCCGCCCGGCAGATCGCCGAGAATTCAGGATCCGACGGCGGCGTCGTTGTCTCGCGAATGCTCGATGGGCAAGGGAATTTCGGCTTCGACGCGGCTCAGAAAAAGTACGTCGATCTGGTGGAAGCCGGGATTATCGATCCGGTGAAGGTCGTTCGTATCGCGCTGGAGAATGCGGTTTCCGTGGCGAGCGTGCTTCTGCTTACGGAAGCGACAATGACGATTGTTCCGGAAAAAGCCAAGGAACGCGTCGCCGACGCCGAAATGGCAATGTGACGCCAACAGAGGATGGAGACGTTCAAATGAAAGCACGAGATGTCATGGTATCGCCGGTCATCACGGCGAAGCCGTCGAATTCAGCCAAGGAGCTCGCGCAGATTTTCACGCGGCATCGCATCAGCGCCGTGCCCGTGGTGGACGACGCCGGCAAACTTGTCGGAATTGTCAGCGAAGGCGATCTGATGCGGCGCGCCGATCTCGGCACCGAGAAACGGCATTCATGGTGGCTTTCGGCGTTCATCAACACAGACACCCTGGCGACCGAGTATGTCGCAGCGCGCGCCCGCAAGGTCGCGGACCTGATGACCCGCCCTGTGATCACCGCTTCGCCCGACACATCGCTCGATGCGATTGCAACGTTGCTCGAATCCAACGCGATCAAACGGGTTCCGATCGTCTCGAACGGACAGCTTGTGGGTATCGTCAGCCGGGCGAACCTCGTTCAGGCCTTCGCCGCCGCGCGGCCCACGCTCGACATCCCGTTGTCGGACAGCACCATCCGCGATCGGCTGCTTGCGCACCTCAAGGCTCAGCCTTGGGCTCATTTGGCGCTGGTCAACATCACCGTCTATGACGGCGTCGTAAGATTGTGGGGCATGGTCCCGTCGCAAGCTGAGAAACAGGCGATGCGCGTTGCCGCCGAGCAGACCGCCGGCGTTCGCAGCGTCAGCGATTACCTGATCGTCAGGCCATCCCTGCTGAACGCAGCGTGATTTTGAAAATTGTTTAGCTCGTTCCCGAACTGGCCTCAACGATGCTTCGTGCGCCGTGGAGGTCGACTTTTGCGCTTTGCTTTCAGAGTCGGGCTGGTTCGATCCAGCCATCGCTCCAGCCGTTTCATGCTCACTCCGGAGCAGAATCCGCCATGCCAGGCATCGCCATGCCCCAAGCGCCGGAAGATACTGCGGATCGTATAGCGCCCTGGCCGAACGCTCGTGCGCAATTCAGGCCAGGGTAGCGGGGTCGACACCGTCGCGCCACGCGCTGCCCGCAACGAATATGGCGCCACGATCGTCTGTCCGATGCTGTTTCGCGCGTAGTCCAGATAGATGCGATTGCGCCGGTAGGCCGACCTCTGCGCGAGGCTCGTCAGCTTCGGCATCTCTGCATTGATGCGTTTCGCGAGCTTTCGAGCGACAGCACGCACCCACTCGAATTCATAGCGCCCAGCGAGCGGGATGCAGACATGCAGTCCCGTTTTGCCCGAGGTCTTTACGAAGGAGCGCAGCCCCGCGACCACGACAAGCTTGTGGATGCGCCTCGCCACAGCGATAACCTCGGCGAATGTGTTGCGACCGGGATCGAGATCGATGACCATGAAATCTGGCCGGTCCAATCGCTTGGTTTGCGAAAGCCACGGATGCATTTCGATGCAGCCGAGATTTGCGAGATAGAGAAGCGTCGCCTTGTTGTTGCAGACGATGTAGCGCACGCGTTTTCCCGTACTCTTCGCCCGGATTGACACAGTATCCACGAACGGCGGCAGATGCAGGCTGCTGCTGTCTTTCTGAAAAAAACTCATGCCACCGATCCCGTTTGGATGGCGCACCATGACCAACGGCCGATTCCGCAGGTAGGGAAGAATGAAGGGGGCGACGCGATCGTAATAGCGGATGACGTCGCCCTTGGTATAACCCTCCTTGCGCCAGAACACTTTCTGCAAATGCGTGAATTTTGGCTTCATCGTCCCCTCGCGCGCAGTGACAGCCTGCGCCCATGCTCGGCAACGACCTGACGCGCCGGCTTGTCCGAACGCAACCCGACAAAGACCGGATGCCGCATGCGACCTTCATCGGTCCATTCGGTAAACTTTACTTCACAGACCAGCTTCGGGCGCACCCAGCTGATCGATTGTTCGTTCGCAATCTTTTCCCGCAACGGCCCGCGTTGCGTCGTCAGCGCTTGCAACCTGCGATGCAAAGCCTTGAGCGTCGCCGCATCAAAGCCCGTACCGGTATGCCCAGCATATTGCCAAGCGTTGCGGCTGCGTAGCGCGAGTACCAGCGCTCCGAAATGCTTTCGCGTCCTCCTTGGGCGCGTGAAGCCAACAATGACGGCTTCCTGCCGCAAGCCGGTCTTGATCTTCAGCCACTCGCGGGTGCGCCGGCCCGAGACGTAACGCCCCTGTTCTCTTTTCGCGACGACCCCTTCGAGCCCGCGCCGACGTGCCGCCCGAAACAGCCTGATGCCTGATTTCTTGATGTGGCGACTGAAACGAATCGGCCCACCCTTCGGGAGTATCCGTTTCAGGAGTGACTTGCGCTCGACCAGCGGCCAGCGGCGCAAATCCCTGCCGTTCAGAAACAGAAGATCGAAGGCGTAATAGCGAAGGCCCGCGCCGGTCAATCGCGCCTGCTGCAATAACTGGAAGCGGGAGCGGCCGCGTTTGTCCAGTGCCACCAGTTCGCCATCCAGCACGGCGCGCTGCCGAATCTTGCCGAGCGCGGCGGCGATGCGAGGATAATCCCCGGTGACGCGTTTGCCGTTGCGTGAGAAAAGCAACGCGACACCTCCGCCCGTGCGTGCGATCACCCGGAAGCCGTCCCATTTGGTTTCGAAAACCCAGGCGACATCGTCGAACGGCGCATCGATTAGAGTCGCGAGCATCGGCCTGACGGTCCCGCCTTGATCCGCCCGTCTGGCCGCGCGCCGTTTCATTTTACAGACCTCCGGGCGCGACGGCTTGATTTCGGGGGCTCGTACGTCGAGGCGCGACGATCGCGCGTCTTGATCAGCAGCCACTGATTTGGCGGTTTGAAGCGCACCAGAGCATAGTCGCCGCGCAGCTTCCGGCCCCGCAAAACAAAACTGAGCGAGCCCTTGCGCAACCCCCTGAGCAAATCCTGTTCGCTGCCGCCATGCTGCCCGCGATACGTGCCGCGATCCCACACCGTCACGAGGCCCGCGCCGTACTCGCCTTTGGGGATCCGGCCATGGAAATTCCGATACGACAGCGGATGGTCTTCTGTGCGGATGGCAAGGCGCCGCTCGGACGGACTGAGAGACGGGCGTTTCGGGATCGCCCAGCTCTTGAGCACGCCATCCATTTCGAGCCGTAGATCGTAATGCAGGTGCGACGCGGCATGTTTTTGAATGGAAAATCGCAACTGCGTGATGGGGCGCTCGCCTCCGCCTCGCGGCTCCGGGGTACGGCGGAAATCGCGTTTTCTTCGATAGCGGTTGAGCTTGCTCATTTTGGCGCTACTTGCGACCAAGGCTCAAGATATAGGCCACGATGTCATCTGCGTCGCCGCGCGTAAGTATGACATTCGGCATCGTCTCGTGGCTTGAGCGAAGAAATACATTGAGCGAGAGGGCCGTCGTCGAAGTTCGCTTGGCGACATCTGCGAAATCCGGCGCGCGCCGACCGACAAGGGCGGAGTCACGCTCGACGGCGTGGCATTCGCTGCACCACATTTTTGCCAATCGCAACCCGGTGGAGGCGTTTCCGGACAGTTCCGATGTCGTCAATTGGCCGTCTGCGACATGCAGCCGAATCGAGAGGAGCACCAGCACGATAAGGATTCCAATCAGAAAGAGCCGGAACCAGTTTGCGCGCAGCATCGGCAAGTCCTCTGGATACACAGCAAGCTTAAGTCGGAAAGGAAAGATCGGCTTGATTTGAATCAAGCACCGAATCCCTCGTTGATTCAGGTCAACGCAGGGATTCCGGCTTGAATCTATGCAGGTGCTCCCAACAGGGAGCTTCGATCATGCGCCTTGCAACAATGGCCATCGCCATCTTCGGAATGCTGTTGACGTCGAGCGCAAGTGTCTCAGCTCAGAATGCCGGCCGCTGCCAATCCTATTGGTTCGAGCGCAACGCGATGCTGAAGGAATACCGATATTGCTTCAGGTCACCGCGGGCGATCTATTATTTCGGCAATGGCGGCTGCGTTTACGAGCGCGTCAACGATATCCCGTTCAACAGACCGGACCGCGAGCGGTTGCTGGAGATCCGCGCCATGGAGCGAGTGCATCAGTGTAGCCCAAGGCTGACCTGAAGCGCGTCCAGCAAGAAAGCGACGCTCCTAAAGGATTTGAAATGGACTGAGCGACAGAAAACGGCAGTCCGCCGGAGTTTGGGGCGCCGAATCAAGGGCGCGACCTCCGGGATTCTACGTAGACCCTCCGGGATTCTCCTTAAGTTCAATATCCGAATTTCCGCCCTTAGAGATGGTCTTTATCCCTTCACGCATGGACAAAGGAGAGATGCCCATGCGTGTGATAACCGCTGCCCATCATGTCCCGATCCCCTCGTCCCGCCCTGCACCCGCGACCCACGCCATGTTCGGGTCAATCGAATTGATGGGCGCATCCATGCACTTCAAAAAAGGCGCTGAGATCTACGGCGAAAATGAACCCGCCGACTACGTCTACAAGCTCGTAAGCGGCACCGCGCGCAGCTATAAAATCCTCAAGGACGGCCGCCGGCAGATCCATGGCTTCCATTTCCCGGGTGATGTTTTCGGGCTCGAAACGGGCGGCGAACATGCATCGTCCGCTGAAGCCATGTCCGACGTCATCGTTTTGGTCGTCCGCCGGTCCGCTGTGCTAGCTGCGGCCACGCGCGACAGTGGTATTGCGAGGCAAATTTGGGCGTACACGTCTCGTGAACTGAGCGATGCGCGCAACCACGCGATGCTGCTGGTAAAAACGGCGCAGGAGCGCGTTGCATCGTTTCTTCTTCAACTTGCCGCGCGCGAAAGCGGCGACTCCGTTGAGCTTCCGATGTCGCGGCAAGATATCGCTGACTATCTCGGTCTCACGATCGAGACCGTGTCCCGCACCCTGACACAATTTCAGGAGGACGCGGCGATCGAATTGCCGAGCTCGCGTCGCGTTGTCCTTTGTAACCGCAGCGCGTTGAACACGCTCAATTCCTAATCTCGAGTCAGTACATGACTGCACCCAGACAGAAGACTATTGCAATCAAGCTGCCAACCAGCTTCAGACAGATCCGTCTCGAGCTCGCCCGCGAAAAGGGCCATCCGGCTGGCAGCGCGACACACGGCTACACGATCTTCGCACCGCTTGACAAGGACAACAGGATCGATCCGGAACTGTGGCACTCGTTCCGGGACCATTGCCGCGTCGTTCGCTTCCGGCCGAACGAAGATGAAGCGGTCGGGCACATGATCCGCCGCCCCGGCGGATCATGGGCGTTTCATTATGACATCCGTGGAGCCGAGGACGACGAGCCGGGCTTTCACCTTGAGAATGAGCGCTTTGAGCCCGGTGAATACGTATCCATCCGAGAAGATGACAAGATGCATACTTTCCAGGTGATTTCTGTCGAGCGAATCTAACCTTCCCGAAGGTTCGCTCTGTTTGGGACCGGCTGCGAAGCCTGCTCTTTTCTCAGCTAATGCTCGGCTTGAGATTCATCGTCGTCGGCAGTCAGAATTTCGAAGATTTGCGCCGCCGTTCTCACCAGGGGGTGTCCTTGTTTGCCAAGCGTGTCGCCGTCGCCACCGGCCCAAATGACCGCCTCTTCGAGATCCGTAACGCTCGGATTGAGTTTCAGGATCTCGATGATCTTGGCTTCGTCAATGTCTCCGACGATGCTTCTAAGTTCGCGAGTGTTGACCGCGGTTGAACGCGTTTGCATGAGATTTCTCCAAGCTTTGCGAACAAAGTGGGACGGTTCGCTCATTAGCTTAGCGAGCCGGCTTGCCGAACGTCCTAATGAAGGCTGCGACGTTCTCAGCCTGCTCCGCAGTGAATGCGAAATTTGGCATCTGGATGTGGCTTCGCAGGATCAATGCCGGTCCTTGCTGTTTGAATCTTGAGGACCGGGCGATCGAAGCGAATGCTGGGGCAGTTGCCATTGCTGAGGGCCGATTTCCGGTAAACGAGTGGCACGACGAGCAAGCACGCCGCGCGAGCCGCTCGCCTTCTACGACGTCCGCGGCCTGCGCTCCGCGCGCCAACGAAACCGCAAATAGCAATGCTGCAATCAGCGTAATCGCCGCATCTGACACGATCCTGCGCGCCATAGCTCTCTCCTTATTGTTAATGATGCAAGAACCAGAGAACCTTGTCATTGACGCAAATCAACTCGGCGATTGACCGGCCCGATATCAAGTCAAGGCTTTGTTGGTGGAAGCGCCGGTCCGAGGTGTGTCCAATGAGAAGATCGTCAATGCCGAATGTCGTTAAGGTCCTTATCGTCTGGGCATTGATCCTTTTTGTTTCGCGGCCTGGTTTCGCCCAGGGCGCAGCGAGCCCATTCACGCCACTGGTTGGATCGTGGTCCGGCGCTGGCACGATCCTCCTTGCGAGCGGCGCAAAGGAGCGGCTGCGATGTGTCGCCAATAACCGTTTCGTCGGTGGCACGAGCGATCTTCGCCTTGAATTGAGCTGCGAAAGTGACAGCTACAAATTCCAACTTAGAAGCCAGGTCAGTCATCGTGCAGGAACGATCGCAGGGACCTGGGATGAACTGACCCGGGCGACCGGAGGGAACGTTGACGGACGCGTTGCCGGCAATCAAATACGCATCCGTGCCGAGGGACAAACCTTTTCAGCCATTCTCTCGCTGACGACACAGACTGATCGGCAGACCGTCGCAATCCAGTCGCCTGGGAGCGAGATGTCGAACGTGAACATTGTGCTGACCCGGAAAGCGCGCTGACCGAGCCCGGGAGAGGCTCGGCTTCATTGAGGCAGATCAATGCCTTCTTGAACAATCTGAAGCCTGATTGACCGTCACGCGGGAACGGGAAGCCATGGTGGCCGATCCAACTCTTGGCATTACGGTTGATAACATTCGGCTCGAGCTGAGGCCGGCCGGCACCTGGACCACGGCGCACGTCCACACACTCGAAGCATTATTGTCGCCGGCCAGGCCGCAAGCATTGGCCGCGCGCGCCGTTGCCGTCGACATGGCTGGCATCCTCGAGCTCGATACGCTGGGAGCGTGGCTGCTCGAGAAGTTCATGCGGGGCTGCTCCGCGCAAGGAGTCGAGGTGCAGCTGCATGGATTGCCGGACCGCTATCGTGGTTTACTCGAGCAAATCCGTCGCATCAACAGGCAGAAAGCCGAGCCGCCCAAGGGTGAGAACGCGGCAGTCGTCGCCCTCGAAGCCGTCGGCAGGGGCGCGTCGGTCGTCAAAGCCGAGGTCGTCGCATTGCTTGAAATGCTCGCCGCGCTAAGCTTTGCGGTCGCCCGAGCGTTGATCCGACCACAAAGCTTTCGCTTCACTTCAATGGTCCACCACCTTTATCGGGTTTGTTGGCAAGCTATTCCGATCATGTTTCTCATTACGTTTCTGATCGGCTGCATCATCGCACAGCAAGGCATCTTCCATTTCAGGAAGTTTGGCGCGGACGCTTATGTCGTCGATATGGTCGGCATTCTTGTCCTTCGCGAAATTGGTGTTCTGATCGTATCGATCATGGTCGCCGGTCGCTCCGGCAGCGCCTATACGGCCGAGCTCGGATCCATGAAAATGCGCGAAGAAATCGACGCCCTGCGCACGATGGGATTCGATCCTATCGACGTTCTGATACTTCCTCGTGTGCTTGCTCTCGTGATCGCGCTGCCGATCCTGGCGTTCCTTGGCTCATTGGCAGCCTTGTATGGCGGCGGGTTGGTCGCGTGGCTCTACGGCGGGATGAGTCCGGATATCTTTATCGCGCGCCTGCGCGAAGCGGTTTCTGTCACGCATTTTGAAGTTGGCATGATCAAAGCCCCGTTCATGGCGCTCGTCATCGGACTCGTTGCATCGAGCGCGGGGCTGCGCGTCAAGGGCAGCGCAGAGTCGCTCGGTCTGCAAACGACCAGTTCGGTGGTGGCATCGATCTTTCTTGTCATCGTGCTCGACGGCGCATTCGCGATCTTTTTCGCATCGATCGGAATGTAATGCCGTGACCACCGAAGCCGTTATTCACGTTTCCGATCTCGTCGTTGGTTTTGACGAGCAAGTGGTCCTCGACCACCTTTCCCTCGAAGTGCACCGGGGCGAGATTCTGGGCCTGGTCGGCGCCTCCGGCGGAGGAAAGTCCGTTCTGTTGCGAACGATAATCGGCCTGCTGCCGAAGCGGAACGGGCATATTGAGGTTATGGGGCTTGATCGCGACACAGCGACCTTGGCCGAGGAACAGGCGATCGAGCGCCGTTGCGGAATTCTCTTCCAGCAAGGCGCGCTGTTTTCTTCATTGACCGTTCGCCAGAACGTTCAGTTTCTGATGCGTGAAAATCTCGATCTGTCGCAAGAACTGATGGACGAATTGGCCGATGCCAAGCTCGAAATGGTCGGCCTATCCTCGCATGATGGAAACAAATTCCCGGCCGAACTATCGGGTGGCATGACAAAACGCGCCGCCCTGGCGCGGGCTCTTGCCCTCGATCCGGAAGTCGTTTTCCTCGATGAGCCGACCTCCGGCCTCGACCCGATTTCGGCCGGTGATTTCGACAAATTGATCAGAACATTACAGCAAACGCTGGGTCTTACCGTCTTCATGGTGACCCATGACCTCCATAGTCTTCATGCAGTTTGCGACCGGATCGCGGTTCTCGCTGACGGCAGGATCGTCGCGCTCGGCTCCATCGCGGCGGTGACGGCATCGGATCATCCCTGGGTCAAATCCTATTTTCAGGGCAATCGTGCACGCGTCCTTTCGCACGCCACCAATTGAGGTTCAGCATGGAAACTCGCGCCCCCTACGCACTCATCGGTGCTCTCGTGCTCGCCGCCATCGGCGCGATTTTCGGATTCGTCTATTGGCTCAACAATACCGGCAGTTTGGGAAAGCGGACGGTTTTCGAGGTTCGTTTCGAAAACACAGTGTCAGGATTGTTGAAGGGCGCCGGAGTTCTGTTCAACGGTATTCGTGTCGGCGAGGTTATCGATTTGCGTCTTAACCCCGATCATCCGCGGCAAGTGACTGCTGTGATTTCTGTTGCCGAAGGCACACCAGTGCGTCCGGACACACACGTCGGACTCGATTTTCAGGGCCTTACCGGCGTTCCGGTCATTGCGCTTGAGGGCCGCAGCAGCATGCCGGCACCGCCGTCAATGCCCGTGCTGGCCGCGGATCCCAACGCGGGAATCAGCATGACGCAAGCGGCTCGCGACACGCTGCGCCGACTGGAAGCGATCCTGGCGGAGAATTCGGAACCCTTGCGAAGTATGATTGCCAATTTCAACACGTTCTCTGCGGCACTTGCTCGCAACTCAGACCGCCTGGACGGTATTGTGACCGGTCTTGAGAAATTTGTCGGTGGTGGAACTGCAGCACCGCAAGTTGTTTATGACCTGACGGCTCCGCGCGATTTTCCACCTATCGCGAAAGTCCCGTCCACTCAATTCAGTGTCCCGGAACCGACCGCTATACTCATGTTCGACACCCAGAAGCTCCTCGTCCGGCCGAGTGGGAGCGAGGGGCCGTCGTTCACGAATGCGCGATGGAGCGACAACACTCCCAAGCTCATCCAGGCGAAGATTATCCAGAGTTTCGAGAATGCCAATCTGCTGCGGTCGGTGGCGCGGCCCACGGAAAGCCTGAATACCACGCGTCAACTTTTGATCGACATCCGCAACTTCCACCTTTCGCTCGCCGCTGAGCCGATGGCAGAAGTGGAGTTC
Organism: uncultured Hyphomicrobiales bacterium; assembly: GCA_964370945.1. Taxonomy (GTDB): domain Bacteria; phylum Pseudomonadota; class Alphaproteobacteria; order Rhizobiales; family Xanthobacteraceae; genus Pseudorhodoplanes. The sequence goes on from CAYJNT010000001.1 coordinate 68,758, forward strand.
ACCGCCAAGATCCTCGGCGACAACGGGCTGGTTCTGGATGCCAGAATTTTTCGGGCAGTTGCACCTGCTGCTGCATCAGATGCCCGCTCGGCAGCCGCCGCGCTCGATGCGGCCTTCGGAAGGGTTGTGATTGACCTTGTGGTCTGGGTCGCCAACCGCATGTGATGCCCGCGGTCCATTCAGGCGCTCCGTGCTGGTTCGATGATCACGCCCGCAACGTCAGGCGACCTTGCCTTTGCAGTCAGGGACGCCCAGCCTGCTCCTAACGGTCGCGCCACCGCCAGAAGCGGCGCGGACCGGAATTCGAGTCGAGCCGTGCTTTCTGCTCGGTATCAAGCGTGGCGTAAAAGGCATCGAGCGCCGGCTTGACCGTCTTGACGGCCTGCAATGTGGCGTCCATCCGCTTCTCCATTGCTGCCAATCGCCCCGGCATTGTGAGCGGGACTTCCGACGGGCACGCGGAACGCATTGCCTCGGCGGCTTTGGCAGACGCGGCCTTCAGCTCGTCAAACTTGCCGCGTTGCGTTTCAGTCGGCTTGACGATCTCTTCGAGCCGATCGACTCGCCATTCCGCAAAACCCGCGGCGCCCGGGCCGCACATGCGGCGATACATGCCGTGGTCCATCATTCCGGGACCCATCATCATCCCGGGACCCATGTCCCAACCGAACCCACGTGGACCCGGTCCCATGGGTTGCGCTACGGCGGTGGTCATCGAGCTGGTGAGCGCGAAAGCTGCCAAGGTGCACGTCATGCGGATAGCCATCAGCCTTCTCCTCGGTTGAGTGAAAGGACAATCTTTCACAGCTTCCCCCAACGTCATTGACGCAGATCAAAACCCCTGCGCACTAGCGCCGTGCCTGTTCAGCGAGTGACATCAAGTCCGACACTTTGGCGAACGAATAGCCGCGCGCTCGTAGCTTCGGGATCAAGGCTGAAAGTATTGTCGCCGTGTGCGGAGCATTGGGACCTCCGTGCATATGCAGGATCACAATGCTGCCTGGCCGAATTTGGCCTACGACACGTCGCGCAATCGCAGTCGGATTTCCTGAAAATCCGTCCCCGGCGGAGACATCGCCTCCAATGACGGAGTAGCCACGGCCTTCCACGCTGCGAACAGCTTCGGCGTCGAAGCAAAGACCTGGAAAGCGGAAAAGCCTTCTGTAGCTCGTTGCGTACTTCCGCAAGAGGGCATCGGTTTTCTCGATCTCGGCGACTTCATTTGACTTTGGCACGCCCGAAAGACCGTAGCACGGCAGGTGAAATCCGGTATGTGAGTAGCTGTGGTTACCAAGCTCAAACAGCGGATCTTCTGACAATGACCTGGTCTCGGCGGGATAAGACTCGATCCATAGACCGGTCAGAAACAAGGTTGCCGGGATCCGCTCTTTTCTTAGCGTTGCGATGACATCCTTGTTAAACCAAGACGCCGTCCCGCCACTCTTCAGGCGCTTCAACATACTGAGGGTCATGTCAGCGTCAAACGTGAGTGCGACAACCTTCTGTTTGGTCTCGATCCGGTTCACGACGCCGGCACAAACATTCGTGACACTGGCACTCAAGAAAACGGAGGCCCAGAGCGCCAGCTGCAGACAGATTGATTTGACACATTTCATACGAATGCTCGTGGCGCTGGCAGACATACATTGACGGTCCAACTATCCCGGAGAGACCGTCGGCCAAAGACGGCTTGCTTCACATCTATCGTGTCACTCCAGGGACATTGATCACTCAAAGAACCGCGAAACACGTTGATCTCGATCAACGCCGGGGCAGCACACTAAGATAAGCAAAGTGGTCCGGAGATTATCTGGGGATTGTCATGCCGATGTTTCGTGTCCGCTGCTTTACAGACGGAGTGTGGAATGGGAAGCCCCTTGTCGAAGTCTCTGCTGAAAGCCCGAAGGAGGCTGCGATTCTTGTCTGTGGCGGCCCTCTTCGCGGCGGCACCGGGACCATTCGCGAATTGCGCGCACACGTCTGGCAGGAAATGAGGAAAGATCCTGACCGACTCACCACGCCCGAATTCTTGTTCTACGCAGACGCTCCACAAACGAAATAGATTAACTCGCTTTCTCGAGACGGGATCGGTAGCGTGCCGGATATTTCGCAAGGGCCGCCACGACCTCCTCGTCAGTGACTTGATCGAAATCCAGATAATAGCTTCCGATCGCACCGAAATCCGCGTGGCTTTCCAAGCAAACGATCTCGTCCGCCTCGTCGCGCATATGCTCAAGACTGTCCGTGGGCGCAACCGGAACCGCAAGAACGAGCTTTTTCGGTTCACGCAGCCGTGCGGCCTTTAACGCGGCCCGAATCGTCGCACCGGTGGCTATTCCGTCGTCGATGACAATTGCTGTCCTTCCAAGAATCTCAACGCTTTGCCGCTGACCAAGATATGCCTTTCTTCGGCGTTCGATTTCGGCGAGCTCGCGTTCACAAGCCAGCCCAAACTCCGTTTCCGGCACTGCGGCCATCTGTATGACGTCTTCGTTGCGGACGACGATCGGCCGGTGGCCGTCGACGACGGCGCCCATCGCGAGCTCAGGATGCCAGGGCACCCCGACTTTACGAACAAGAACAAGGTCGAGAGGGGCGCCGAGTGCCTTTGCCACTTCGGCAGCAACCGGAACGCCACCGCGAGGCAGAGCGAGAATAACGGGCTGCTCATTGCAGTATT
>CAYJNT010000001.1:71537-75632 GCA_964370945.1 uncultured Hyphomicrobiales bacterium
ACCGGAACGCCACCGCGAGGCAGAGCGAGAATAACGGGCTGCTCATTGCAGTATTTCACAAGCACAGCGGCGAGCCGCGCTCCCGCTTCGGCCCGATTAGCAAAGGGCATCCAGCTCTCCTGCTAACACCCAAACAGCTATGCATATATGAGGCATGATTGCCGGGCGTCTTTTGACGCACATCAATTAATGCGATTGAGCCAGATCAATCGCCGGCGGGATCACTCCAACTAGGGTTCACTCCAGAGGGATTTGCTGATGACACAGCCCGCCACGATCGTACGATGGTTCAAGGACATACGGCTGACAGATGTGCCATCCGTTGGTGGAAAAAACGCGTCCCTTGGCGAATTGTATTCTGCGCTATCTCGAGAAGGCATACAGGTCCCCAACGGATTCGCGCTGACTGCCCAAGCCTATCGTGACGCTCTTACATCCGCCCGCGCGTGGGAGCCGCTGCATCGAGTCATCGAGAAAATCGACACGGCGAACATGAAAACGCTGACTCAATTTGCCGCGCAGGCCCGAAAGATCGTTTACGACGCGACTGGCACGGAGCAACTCAAGAAAGAGATTTCAAACGCCTATCGTCAATTGGAACTTGAGTATGGGAAAAACGTTGCGGTCGCCGTGCGAAGTTCGGCAACGGCTGAGGATTTGCCCACCGCGAGCTTTGCGGGGCAACATGAAAGCTTTCTGAACATCCGTGGCGCGGACGACGTGTTTGAGGCTTGCCGTCGATGCTTTGCCTCAATCTTTACCGCTCGTGCCATCTCATATCGAGTCGACCAAGGGTTCGATCATTTCAAAGTCTTTCTTTCCGTCGGCGTGATGAAAATGGTCCGCGCCGATCGCGCTTCGAGCGGTGTCACCTTCACGCTTGATACGGAATCCGGTTTCCGCGACGCCGTGTTCATCACCAGTGTCTATGGCCTCGGCGAGAATATCGTTCAAGGCCTCGTTGATCCGGACGAGTTCTACGTTCACAAGCCGACGTTTCGGCAGGGATATCGTAGCGTCCTGCACAGAACGCTGGGGCGCAAACAAATGCGCCTGATATACGCGCGCGGCGGGAGCGGAACGAAGAATATCAAGGTCTCGAAGACGCAACGTGTACGCTTCTGCATTGACGACTCAGAAGTGCTGACCCTCGCCGGCCACGCGATCACGATTGAGGATCACTATTCGGCGCAAGCCGGCCACCCTGTGCCGATGGATATTGAATGGGCGAAGGATACTGATGACGGGCAGCTCTATGTCATCCAGGCCCGGCCTGAGACGGTCGCTTCACGCAAGGCGCCGACGTTCGAGACCTACGCGCTTAAAGGTACCGGAACGGTATTGGCGACCGGGCGCGCGATCGGCGAAAAGATCGCATCCGGTCGGGTCCGCGTGATCGCGGGAACCCGCGCGCTCAAATCCTTCCGTCCTGGCGATGTCCTGGTTGCCGATTCGACGAGTCCGGACTGGGAGCCGATCATGAAGGTCGCCGCAGCGATCGTCACCGAACGCGGCGGCCGCACGTGTCACGCCGCAATCGTGGCGCGCGAGCTTGGGGTTCCGGCAGTGGTGGGCGCGACCGGCGCCAGACGGGCGCTCAAGAGCGGATCGAACGTCACCATCTCATGCGCCGAAGGCGAAGTTGGAAAGGTCTATAGCGGCATCATCCCGTTCGAAGCGACGCAGATATCCACAGATGATGTCCCGCAATCGCATACGCATGTGATGCTCAATATCGGGAGTTCTGAAATCGCGTTTCGAAGCGCGATGCTGCCAAACGACGGCGTTGGTCTGGCGCGGATGGAATTCATCATCAGCGAGCATATCCGCGCACATCCGATGGCACTCATTCATCCCGAAAAGGTGACCTCCCGACGCCAGCGGCACACAATCCGCGGCTTGACGCGCGGTTACGCGACCCCGTCGGACTATTTCGTTGAAAGACTGTCCGAAGGGGTCGGCATGATCGCGGCGGCGTTCTATCCGAAACCGGTTATCGTCCGGCTGTCGGATTTCAAGACGAATGAATATGCAACGCTCATTGGCGGCGAGGCATTCGAGCCCAAGGAAGAGAATCCGATGCTCGGATTCCGCGGCGCATCGCGTTACGCCCATCCCGCTTATGCGGATGGTTTTGCGCTGGAATGTGCCGCGCTGCGGCGCATTCGGGACGATATGGGCCTCACTAACATGCGGGTCATGATTCCATTTTGCCGGAGAGTGGAAGAAGCGAGGCGCGTGCTGGACGCAATGGCGGCCCACGGCCTCAAGCGCGGCGAGAATGGACTTGAAGTGTACATCATGTGCGAAATTCCGAATAACGTGATTCAGATCGATGAATTTGCGAAGCTGTTCGACGGATTTTCGATCGGCTCCAACGACCTGACGCAGCTCATTCTCGGCGTCGACCGCGATTCCGAGATCGTCGCCTTCGATTTCGACGAGCGGGATCCGGGCATGCTGGAAATGCTGAAGCTGGCCGTGGCCGGCGCCAAGCGCAACGCGCGGCATATTGGCATCTGCGGCGAAGCGCCTGCAAATTATCCCGAAATCGCGCGTTATCTCGTCAAGCTCGGCATCGATTCAATCAGCGTCAATCCCGCGAGCATCCTCCGAACGAAGCGTGCGGTGAGCGAAGCCGAAACCGGCATCGGCCCTCTGCAAAACCAGGCTGCTGAATAGCGAGACTCCGGACAAATTCAGATGTCGAACAAGATCGACCTTAACGGCCGTTTTGCCGTCGTCACGGGCGGCGCGCAGGGCATCGGCTACGCGATCGCCAAACGCTTTCTGGAGTCCGGCGCGGCCGTCGCGATCTGGGATTGCGACGCGTCCCTTGCCGAGAAGGCAGCCGGCAGTCTGAAAGCGCAGGGGAACGCCATTGCCTGCAGAGTCGACGTCGCAAACTATGCTGACGTCGAGCACGGGTGCGAAGAGACTCTCTCGTGCTTTGGACGCATCGATATTTTGGTCAACAATGCCGGCATTGGCGGGCCGACCTGCGTGACCTGGGACTATCCGCTCGAGGCCTGGCGGCAAGTCATGATCGTGAATCTCGACGGATCGTTTCACTGCTGCCGCGCGATCGTCCCGTACATGATCGCCAGCAATTACGGGCGCATCGTCAACATCGCTTCGATCGCAGGCAAGGAAGGCAATCCGCGCGCCGCCGCCTATTCCGCCTCCAAGGCCGGATTGATCTCACTGACAAAGTCGCTCGGCAAGGAGCTGGCGGGCTACGATATCGGCGTCAATTGCATCACGCCATCGTCGGCAAAGACCGAACTCCTCAAGCAATTCACCGAGGATTTCGTCAAGACAATGCTCGCGAAGGTGCCGCGCGGCCGCTTTGTCCTTGTGGAAGAGATCGCCGCGATGGCTGCGTTTTGCGCATCCGCCGAATGTTCGTTCACCACCGGCGGCGTATTCGACATATCCGGTGGCCGGGCCACCTACTGACACTCGCACAGAGAGCCGAACGATGAAAGTGGCGGTGGTCGGCGGCGGATCTTTCGGAACCGCGATGGCCTGTGCCGCGAGGCGTGCCGGCCTCGATGTAACGATCTGGGCGCGAGAGCCCGAGGTTGTCGAATCGATCAACGTGCAGAGTATCAATCCTCTTTTTCTTAAAGGAATTCCGCTTGAGCGCGGCATCGTCGCCCATTCAAGTCTCGAGCAAGCTGTCGCAGCGGCGGATTTTGTATTGTTGGCGGTCCCAGCACAGTTTCTGCGCGCAATCGCCGCGCAAATGCGTTCCGCACTGCGACCGGGTGTGCCGGTCGTCTCCTGCTCCAAGGGCATCGAGCAGAATACGTGCGCCTTGATGCCCGAAGTGATTGCGCAAACCACTCCTGAAGCGACGGTGGCAGTGCTGGCTGGCCCGTCATTTGCGGCCGAGGTCGCGCTGGGACTAACGACCGCGGTCACTTTGGCATGCACCGATCAGGTCACTGCCGAGCGCCTGGCCAAGGCGCTGACCAGCGAACACTTTCGTGTCTATACCTCAAGCGATCCGGTCAGCGCGACCATCGGCGGCGCGTTCAAGAACGTGCTTGCGATCGCCTGCGGCATCGCAATTGCCCGCAAGATGGGCGA
>CAYJNT010000002.1:0-29311 GCA_964370945.1 uncultured Hyphomicrobiales bacterium
ACCAGCGATGAATTGGCGGAGCCGTTCGGATCGAAGACGAATTCGTTGATCGCAAGCCGCGCATTGGCCGAAATGTTGAAAGTCGAGCCGTCGTTGAGGGCGAGGCCGCAGGTCGCACCGGCCCCGGTCTGGATGACGTCATTCTTGAGAATGGCGTCGCCGGCATTGACCGTGATCGCAACGCCGTTGCGGATCACGGTGACGTTGCCGGTCACGACGGCGACACGGCCCACCGCTTCGGCGGCGCCCGTCTGCGGCGTGCCGGCTTGCGCGTATTGGCCGGGCGCGAGTGGACCCGCGAGCATATCGACGACGTCACCGTTGATCGCGGCGCCTTCGGGCGATAGCAACGTCGGGCGCTTGTCGTCCTTGAAATAATCCGAGATCAGGACCGACTTGCCGTCGTCGCCGATAATTTTCAGATCGTCGCCCGAGCGCTTGAAATCGCCGCTGAAAAGCAGATGCGCGTCGGGGACCGTGATGGTGTCGGTCTGACCTTCGTTCGCGGCGAAGCCGGAAATTTTGGGTGTGAAGGCGAATTGCGACTCGTCGGGCGCAATCAGCGCGTCGTGCTTCATCGAACTCCCCCTGAGCGCCTGCAAAACGTCGATGTTTTACAGGCACCCACGATCAAGCGGGCCGCAACGCGCGGCCGAGCGCCTTCCACCGGAACCATTTTAGAGGGTATCACAGGGTGAATGAACCGTTACCGGCAAAAATATTCATTGAGCCGACGTGGTTATTGGCCCAAATGCTGCCTTATTTTACCATCCGCGCTTAAAATTTGAGCAAGTTTCGGCGACTATTCCGCCGCCTGTTTCCAGGTGTCGGCGTGCGCCTTCGGCTTCGATTTCCGCTTGAGCGTCGTGAGCTCGTCGCGCTCGCGAGCGGCGTTGCGGAAAATCTGCTCCTTCCCAGCCAGATATTGCGGCGGGCAATGCAGGCCCGCGGCGGCGTACCAGGCCGCCGCCTTCATGGTGAAGAACGGATCGACAAGATGCGGGCGGGCGAGCGCGACGAGGTCGGCGCGGCCGGCGGCGATGATGGTGTTGACCTGATCCGCGGTCGTGATGTTGCCGACGCACATGGTGGCAAGCTTCGCCTCGTTGCGGATCTGGTCGGAGAACGGCGTCTGGAACATGCGGCCGTAAACCGGCTCCGCATCCGGGGTGGTCTGCCCGGTCGACACATCGATCAGATCGCAGCCTTCTTGCGCGAACATCCGCGCCACCGCGACCGAATCCTCACCGGTGAGCCCGCCGTCCTGCCAGTCGGTCGCGGACATGCGCACCGACATCGGCTTTTGTTCGGGCCACACCGCGCGCATGGCGCGGAAAACCTCGAGCGGAAAGCGCATGCGGTTTTCGAGCGCGCCGCCATACTCGTCCGTGCGCCGATTGGTGAGCGGAGATACGAAGCTCGCGAGCAGATATCCGTGCGCGGCGTGCAGCTCGAGCATGTCGAAGCCCGCGCGGATGCCGCGCTGCGCCGCTTGCACGAAATCGGCGATCACCTGATCCATGTCCGCGCGCGTCATTTCGCGCGGGACCTGGCTGTCGGGATAATACGGAAGCGGTGACGCCGAGACGATCGGCCAGGCGCCACTTGGCAGCGGTTCGTCCATGCCCTCCCACATCAGCCTGGTCGCGCCCTTGCGCCCCGAGTGCCCGAGCTGCAGGCAGAATTTCGCCGCCGAGTTCGCGTGCACGAAATCGGCGATGCGTGTCCACGCCGCTTCGTGCGCGTCGGAATAAAGCCCGGCGCAGCCGTGCGTGATGCGCGCCTGCGCCGACACGCAGGTCATCTCGGTGAAGAGCAGGCCCGCGCCGCCGATCGCGCGGCTGCCGTAATGCACGAGGTGCCAATCGTCCGGCAGGCCATCGTGCGCGGAATATTGGCACATCGGCGAGACCACAACGCGATTGGGAAGCGTCATGTCGCGCAGCTTGAGCGGCTGAAACATCGGAACGGCGGGCGTTTCCGTGCTCACATCGAAGCCGCGCGCTCTGGTTTCGCGCGCTACCAGCGTGTCGATCTCGCGCACGAAATCCGGCGCGCGCAAAGCCAAGTTGTCATAAGTGATCGCGCGTGAGCGCGTCATCAGCCCGAACGCGAAACGCGTCGGATCCATGTCCCAGAAGCGCTTGACGTGCTCGAACCAGACCAGCGACACGTCCGCCGAATGCTGGGTCTTCTCGACTTCCTCGCGCCGCTGCGTTTCGAATGCCTGCAGCGTCGCTTTCACATTCGTGCCGCCGGTCTTGCGGAAAGCGTCGTAAAGAAAGATCGCGTCTTCCATTGCGAGCTTCGTTCCGGAGCCGATGGAGAAGTGCGCGGTCGCTTTGGCATCGCCGAGCAGCACGGCATTCTCGTGCGTCCAACGCTCGCAGCGGATCATCGGAAAATTGCGCCAGACCGACCGGTTGGTGATCAGGTGGTGGCCGTTCAGTTCTTCCGCGAAGACATTTTCGAGAAATTTGGCGGACGCCGCCTCGTCGAGTTTTTCGAGGCCGGCACGCGCGAATGTCTGCGGGTCGGTTTCCATCACCCAGGTCGAGCGGCCGGGCTCATATTGGTAGCAATGCGCGATGAAAATGCCGTACTCGGTTTCGCGGAAGAAAAATGTGAAGGCGTCGAACGGCCGCGTCGAGCCCATCCAGGCGAACTTGTTGGGACGCAGATCCACGGACGGCTTGAATTGACCGGTGAAGGTCTCGCGCACGCGCGAATTGATGCCGTCGGCTGCGACCACAAGATCGGCCTCGCGCATCGCGGCTTTGATATCGACCACCTCGTGCTCGAACTTGATCTCGACGCCGAGCGAGGTCGCTCGCTGGTGCAGGAGCCGGAGCAAGGTCGTGCGCGAACAGCCGCAGAAGCCATTACCGCCGATGCGGTGGACGCTGCCTTTGAAATGGATCGCGATATCGTCCCAGTAGGAAAAGTTCTCGGTGATCGCGCGATAGCTTTCCGGGTCGCAGGTCTCGAAGGTTTCCAGGGTCTCGTCGGAAAACACGACGCCGAAGCCGAAGGTGTCGTCGGCGCGGTTGCGCTCGAACACCGTGATGCGTGTCGAAGGCCAGGCCTTCTTCATCAGGATCGAGAAATAGAGGCCGGCCGGGCCGCCGCCGATGACATGGATCTTCATCTGCCAAGCACCTCTGCCAAGAAACGCGACCACGAACCTCGATCACGTCAGCCGGACCTCTGTCGGAAAGCATAGAGCAATCCGGAATTCGATATACTTTAAGCTTAAAATAACTATGTGCAACCGGCTTTGGCGGCTTGTCGCCAAATAATTTTAAGCTTAAAGTATTTCAAATCCCGGAGCGTTCGGATGGACGACGGCCAGCCTGTTCCCCTCGACGCGGAAACCAAGGTTTCCGAGCGGCCCGCCGATCACGAGGCGGAACTGCGGCTGTGGCTCCGGTTGCTCACTTGCACAACCCTGATCGAAGGCGAAGTGCGCTCGCGCCTGCGCGACACCTTCGATGTCACGCTGCCGCGCTTCGATCTGATGGCGCAGCTCGACAAGGCATCGAGCGGCATGACGCTCGGCGAATTGTCGCAGCGGATGATGGTCTCGAATGGCAATGTCACCGGCCTCGTGGATCGCCTGGTCGAGCAGAAACTGATCGATCGACGGCCGTCCCCGACCGACCGCCGCGCGATGCTGGTCAATCTCACGTCCGAAGGACGCAAGACCTTCCGTGCCATGGCACGCACGCATGAGGGCTGGATCGCGGAAATTTTCGGCGAACTCTCGCGCAGCGAGATCGATGATCTCATGCGGCTGCTGGCCAAGACCAAGGCGGCGGCGCGCAAAGCGCGTCAGGGCGGAGACGCACGATGAGTGCCGCCAATCCGGTCACGCTGCCGCTCTCACAATACAAGGCGCGCCATGTGCGTCTCGAGGTTGCCGGCAAGGTCGCGACGCTCACCCTCAATCGGCCGGAGAAGAAAAATCCGCTAACCTTCGAAAGCTATGACGAGATCGCGAACATCTTCCGTGCGGCGGCGAAGGACGAGGCGGTCAAGGCTTTCATGATCACGGGCGAGGGCGGCAACTTCTGCTCCGGCGGCGATGTGTTCGAGATCATCGGCCCGCTGGTCAAGATGGATACGGTCGGCTTGCTCAAGTTCACGCGCATGACCGGCGAAGCTGTGAAAGCGATGCGCGCGGCGCCGCAGCCGATTGTCGCGGCGGTCGACGGCGTCTGCGCCGGCGCGGGCGCGATCCTGGCCATGGCCTCTGATCTGCGGATCGGAACGGCGAAAGCGAAAATCGCCTTCCTGTTCAATCGCGTCGGCCTTGCCGGATGCGACATGGGCGCCTGCGCGATCTTGCCGCGCATTATCGGCCACGGCCGCGCCTCGGAGCTCCTTTATACCGGGCGCGTGATGAACGGCGAGGAAGCCGAGCGCTGCGGATTTTTCAACCGGCTCGTTTCCTCTGAGAACATTCTGGCTGATGCGCACGCGCTGGCGGCAGAGCTTGCCGACGGCCCGACTTTTGCGAACGCGATGACCAAGCGGATGCTCGAAATGGAATGGGCAATGTCGGTCGAGCAGGCGATCGAGTCCGAGGCCGTCGCGCAGGCGCTGTGCATGGAGACGGAAGACTTCAAGCGTGCCTATCGCGCGTTCGCGGCGAAACAGAAACCGATCTTCGAGGGTAACTGACATGCCGCTCGCCGAAACGCTGAACTGGCCTTTCTTCGACGATGGTCACCGGCGTTTCGCTTCGGAGCTGTCGCGCTGGGCCGAGACGTCGCTTCCCAAGCTGCCGCACGACGATATCGACTTTGCCTGTCGCACACGCGTGAAAGCGTTGGGGGAAGCCGGATTCCTGTCCGCGGTGGTGCCGGCCGAATTCGGCGGCTCGCATCCGCAACTCGACGTACGCACCCTGTGCCTTGCGCGCGAAATCCTCGCCTTTCATGACGGCCTCGCCGATTTCGCCTTCGCGATGCAAGGGCTCGGCACCGGCTCGATCTCGCTTTACGGCTCGCCTGAACTCAAGCGCCGATATTTGCCGCCGGTGCGCGAAGGCAAAGCGATCGCGGCCTTTGCATTGTCCGAGCCTGACGCCGGCTCCGATGTCGCGGCGCTCGCCATGACCGCGAAGCCTGACGGCAACACGCATGTGCGGCTCAGCGGCTCAAAGACCTGGATTTCCAACGGCGGCATTGCCGATCATTACGTCGTCTTCGCACGCAGCGGCGAGGCGCCGGGCGCGAAGGGCCTGTCGGCTTTTGTCGTTGATGCTGCCACGCCCGGATTGTCGGTCACCGAGCGCATCGATGTGATCGCGCCGCATCCTCTCGCAACGCTGCGTTTCGACGATGTGCGCGTGCCGGTCACCGCGCGACTCGGCGCAGGCGGCGAAGGGTTCAAGGTCGCGATGGCGACACTCGATATCTTCCGCTCGACTGTCGGCGCCGCCGCGCTCGGCTTCGCGCGGCGCGCCTTGCATGAGATGATCGAGCGCGCGGCGACGCGTAACCTCTTCGGCGCCCCGCTCGGCGATCTGCAGCTCTCGCAAGCCGCCATCGCCGACAGCGCAACCGAAACCGACGCGTCCGCGTTGCTCGTCTATCGCGCGGCCTGGACCAAGGACAAAGCAGGCGGCCGCGTCACCAGCGAAGCTGCGATGGCGAAAATGTTCGCAACCGAGTCCGCCCAGCGCGTGATCGACCGTGCCGTGCAGATATTCGGCGGGCAGGGGGTTCGCAAAGGCATTAAGGTCGAGGAGCTTTACCGGGAAATCCGCGCGCTACGCATCTATGAAGGCGCGACCGAAGTGCAGAAGGTCGTGATCGCCCGCGAGGCGCTCAAGAACCGCGCGCAGAATGTGCGCGCCGCGGCGGAGTGAGTGCGTCATGATCCGCTCCGCGCACATCGACACGTTCACGCGGGACAATCTGCCGCCGCGCAACCAATGGCCGGAATTTCTGTTCGCGCAGGCAGGGCTCGATTTCCCGGACCGACTCAACTGCGTCAGCGAATTTCTCGATCGCTGGCTAGAGGAGGGCAAAGGCGATCGTCCCTGTCTGATCTCTCCCGCGGAAACGCTCACTTACGCGCAGCTTGCCGAGCGGGTGAACCGTATCGCCAATGTGCTCACGCGCGATTTCGGACTCGTGCCGGGCAATCGCGTGCTGCTGCGCGGACCGAACAACCCGACGATGGTCGCTTCGATCCTTGCCGTGATGAAGGCGGGCGGCGTCGTGGTCGCGACGATGCCGCTCCTGCGCGCCAAGGAATTGTCCTATGCGGTCGGCAAAGCGAAGATCGCGCTCGCCTTGTGCGATATCCGTCTTGCCGACGAGATGGAGAAGACGAAGCCGCTCGCGCCCGGACTGAAGCAGATCGTCTACTGGGGCGACAAGTCTCAAGGTTCGCTTGAGAGCTTGATGATGCGGCCGGGCTACGAGAATTTCACGGCTTGCGACACCGCGAATGACGATGTCTGCCTGATCGGCTTCACTTCGGGCACCACAGGCGAGCCGAAAGGCACCATGCATTTCCACCGCGATATGCTGGCGACTTGCGACACCTACGGCCGTCATGTGCTGCGCGCCTCCGCCGATGACCGCTTCATCGGTTCGCCGCCGCTCGCCTTCACCTTCGGCCTCGGCGGGCTGGTGCTGTTTCCGTTGCGCGTCGGGGCCTCGACCATCCTCCTGGAAAAAGCCCCGCCCGACGAATTGTTGCCGGCGATTTCGAAATGGCGCGTCACCATCTGCTTCACCGCGCCGACTGCCTATCGCGCGATGCTCGGCGCGCTCGCGACGTCTGACATCTCGTCGCTGAAAAAGTGCGTATCGGCGGGCGAAGCCTTGCCACTGCCGACCTTCGAAGCCTGGCACAAGGCGACCGGCATCAAGATCATGGACGGGATCGGCGCGACCGAGATGCTGCACATTTTCGTCGGCTCGCCGGACGACGAAATTCGCGCCGGCTCCACCGGCCGCGTCGTGCCGGGCTACGAGGCGAAAGTGATCGATGATGCCGGTCACGAAATGCCGCCGGGGATTCCGGGCCGGCTCGCCGTGCGTGGTCCCACCGGCTGCCGTTATCTCGCCGACACGCGGCAGACTGTCTACGTGCAGAGCGCCTGGAACGTCACCGGCGACACCTATGTGATGGATAAGGATCGTTATTTCTGGTACCAGGCGCGCTCCGACGACATGATCATCTCAGCCGGCTACAACATCGCCGGTCCCGAAGTCGAGACGGTGCTGCTGACGCATCCGGCCGTCGCGGAATGCGGCGTGGTCGCGTCGCCGTGTCCGGAACGCGGACATATCGTCAAGGCTTATGTCGTGCTGCGCCCCGGCCAGACCGGCGATGACGCGATGACCAAGGTGCTGCAGGACTTCGTCAAGGCCGTGATCGCGCCGTACAAATATCCGCGCGCGATCGAATATGTCGCGTCGCTGCCGCGCACGCAGACTGGAAAGCTGCAACGCTTCGAATTGCGCAAGATCGCGCAGGACGCTGCGAAGAAAAAACTAGCGTCTTAGGGAGAAGCCCGTGCCGAAAAGCCCGATCCGCGAATTGCCGCAGACGCCCGCGATCAATACCGTTCTCAATCCCGCGGGATGGCCGCAGCCGAAAGGCTATGCCAACGGCATCAAGGCGCGCGGCGAAATGGTCTTCACCGGTGGCATGGTCGGATGGGATGAGCACGGAAAATTTCCGCACGGCCTGGTCGCGCAGACGCGCCAGGCGCTGACGAACATCGCCGCCGTGCTCGCCGAAGGTGGCGCGAAGCCCGAGCACGTCGCGCGCATGACCTGGTACGTCGTCGATATGGCGGATTACCGCTCCGCGTTGCCGCGAATCGGCGCGGCTTATCGTGAGATCATGGGCCGTCATTTTCCGGCCATGGCTTTGGTGGAAGTCAAAAGCCTGGTCGAATCGGCGGCGCTGGTCGAAATCGAGGCGACTGCTGTGATCCCGGACTGGGCCATCGATCCGGCACTATTTCCCTCAGATTCTTCGTAAAATTCACAAAAAGTGGTTTGACTTCACGGCCGCTCGCGAATAAGAGCGAACGTTCATTCTCTTTTACCGCATTGCAGCAAAATCATGCGCATCGCCAACGCACAGCTTCAGCACGACCGCCGCGACGAGATCTTGTCGGCGGCCCAGCGCCTGTTCGCGCGCATGGGATTTCATCAGACCTCGATGCAGCAGATTTGCGCTGCCGCCGGCATGAGTCCCGGCAATCTCTACCGCTATTTTCCCTCCAAGGAAGCGATCATCGCCGGCATCGCCGAGCGCGACCGCGCCGAGGTCGCCTCGCAATTCGCGAGCATCGAAAACGCGCCGGATTTCTTTGCGACCTTCGCCGCGCTCGCGCATCACCATTTCGTCGAACGCACCGCCGACGAGGTCAGCCTCTGCGCGGAGATCATGTCGGAGAGCCGCCGCAATCCGGCGATCGCCCGCATCATGAACGACTTCGACAAGGACGTGACCGTGCGGCTGACGAGCATGCTGCGGGCCGCGGCCGAGCGCGGTGAGATTTCGCGCGATATCGATTTCGACGCGGTGGTGTCGATGCTGATGGTGATCGCGGACGGCGTCTGGTGGCGCCGCGCGGTCGAGCCGGATTTCGAGGCGAAAAGCGTCTTGCCGCTTTTCATGGATATCACGCGCTACATGCTGGTGGGTGGGGGCGGGGACGCCACCGATAAGCCCGGGGAGAAATCGAAATGAAAGCCAGTCGCGTTACCGCGCTCGGCCTTGTCGCAGCCGCGGCTTTGTGGGTGCTGTCGGGTCATCTCATTCCGCATGAGACGGCGGAAAGCCGCGCGGCCATCCGCCCGGGCGAAGCGGATGAAAAGCTGTTTCGCGTGGCGGTGATGGAAACGTCAATTGTCCCGCATAGCCGTAAGCTTGTGCTCTCAGGCCGCACCGAAGCGGAGCGCAAGGTGGCGCTGACGGCGCGCACCGGCGGCGTGCTGACCGAACTGCGCGTGAAACGTGGACAGCAGGTCAAGCAGGGCGAGGTCATCGCGATCCTGTCCGACGATGCGCGCGAGGCGCAAGTCGCGCAGGCGCGCGCGCTGTTCACGCAGCGCAAGACCGAGCTCGAAGCACGCCGCAAGCTGATCGAGCAGGGCACCTTGCCCAAGCTCGAACTCGTCAATCTGGAATCGCAATTCAAGGCGGCGGAAGCCGCGCTTGCCCAGGCCGAAGCCGAACGCGACCGTGGCGTCGTGCGCGCGCCCTGGGATGGCGTCATCACCGAAGTGCCGGCGGAAGTGGGCGGCGCGGCGTTTTCCATGGCCGGCAAGGAAGTCGCGCAGATGGTTGCGCTCGATCCGATGCTGGCGGTGGTGGAAGTGTCCGAGCGCAAGCTCGCCGGCATCAAGGTCGGCGACAAAGCAAAGGTGCGCCTCGTGACTGGTCAGGTCGCGGAAGGCAAAATCCGTTTTGTTTCGAAATCGGCGAGCCAGACCACACGCACCTATCGCGTCGAGGCCGAGTTGAAAAATGCCGACGGCGCCATTCCGGACGGCATCACGGCCGAGGTCTCGGTGCTGCTTGTGCCTGTGCCATCAACGCGCGTGCCGCGCTCGGCGCTGACATTCTCTTCAGGCGGTGATCTCGGCGTGCGCGCCGTGGGCGACGACGGCAAGGTTGTCTTCCATCGCGTCAGCGTGCACGAGGACGAGCAGACCTTCATGTGGCTCGACGGCATCCCGCAGGGTGCGCGCGTGATCGTGCAGGGCCAGGATTTTGTGCGGGAAGGCCAGCGCGTCGACACGGTCCCGGCCAGCGCCACCACTGCGTCGACCAAGTAATCCGCAAGGCACGCCGATGTTCGCATTGATCGATTATGCCATCAGCCATGCGCGCCTGACGCTCGCGACGCTGTTCTTCCTGCTGATCGCGGGCTTTGTCGCCTATGAGACCATCCCGAAAGAATCCGAGCCGGACGTCAAGGTTCCGATCATCTACACCCAGCTCTTCCAGCGCGGCATCAGCCCGGAGGATTCCGAGCGCTTGCTGCTGCGCCCGGTCGAGACCAAGCTGAAATCGATCGGCAATGTGAAGGAAATGCGCTCCACCGCCTTCGAGGGCGGCGGCTATGTGCTGCTCGAATTCGAGGCGGGCTTTGATTCCAAGGCTGCGCTCGCGGACGTGCGCGCCAAGGTCGACGAGGCCAAGCGCGATCTGCCGCGCGATGTCGACGAGCCGATCGTGCAGGAAGTGAACCTTTCGCTCTATCCGGTGCTGGTCGTGGCGCTCGCCGGCAATGTGCCGGAGCGAACGATGCTGCGGATCGCCCGCAACGCCAAGAATGCGATCGAGCAGGTGCCCGGCGTTCTCTCGGCCGAGCTGCGCGGCGCGCGCGACGAGACGGTGGAAATCGTCGCCGAGCCGATGCTGATGAAGAGCTACAATATCTCGCTCGATCAGCTGATCACGGCGACGCAGGCGTCCAACAGCCTGGTGGCTGCCGGGGCCCTCGAAGGCGCCTCCGGCCGCTTCGCGGTGAAGGTGCCGGCGCTGATCGAAAAGCCGGCCGATGTTCTGAAAAATCCGGTGGTTGCGTCGCAGGGCGCGACCGTCACGGTCGGCGATCTCGCGACCGTGAAGCCGACCTTCAAGGACGCGACCTCGATCACGCGCGTCAACGGCCATCCTGCGATGACCATCGAGGTGTCGAAGCGCACCGGCGCCAACCTGATCGACACCGTCGACGGCGTGAAGAAAACGGTCGAGCGATTGAAGGCGACGTGGCCGGACGGGGTGCAGCTCACCTTCACGCAGGACAAGTCGAAGGTCATCCGCCAGATGCTTGCGGATCTGCAGAACTCGGTTGCGACCGGCGTGATCCTGGTCGTGGTTATCATTCTGTTCGCGCTCGGTTTTCGCGCCTCGTTGTTCATCGGTATTGCGATCCCGGCCTCGTTCCTCGCCGGCGTGCTGGGGCTTCAGCTCGCCGGGCTGACGGTGAATATCGTCGTGCTGTTCTCGCTCATCCTTGCGGTCGGCATGCTGGTCGATGACGCGATCATTGTTTCGGAATATGCCGAACGCCGCATGTCGGAGGGCACGCCGCCGCGCGAGGCCTATTCGCAGGCTGCCAAGCGCATGGCCGGTCCGGTGATCGCGGCGACCGCGACGCGCGTCGCGGCGTTCTCGCCGCTCCTGTTCTGGCCGGGCATTGTCGGCGAATTCATGAAATACATGCCGATCACCTTGATCGCGACGCTGTCCGCGTCGCTCGTGGTCGCGCTCATCTTTACACCGACGCTCGGTGCGCTGCTCGGGCGCGCGTCGCCCATCCCGCACGACGAGCGCGCCGCCGACACCGGCCTCTATATGCGCACGGTCCGACTTGCGCTCGCGCGCCCCGGCGCAACGCTCGGATTGGCGCTTCTTCTTCTGATCGCCGTGCAGGTCGCCTACGGAAAATTCGGGCGGGGCGTCGAGTTCTTCCCGAGTGTCGAGCCGGATTACGGCCAGGTCATCGTGCATGGCCGCGGCAATATTTCGCTCGAAGAAAAGAACAAGGCGATCGCCGAGGTCGAGAAAATCGTGCTCGGCAGCAAGGCGCTGATCACCGTCTATACTCGTATCGGCGAGCAGCCGCGCGGCTCGAGCGAAATCACCGAGGACACCATCGGCATCATCCAGTTCGAATTCGCCGACTGGAAGACGCGTCCCTCCGCGCACGAGATCATGGATCAGATCCGGAAAGAAACGGCGAATATTCCCGGCATCCTGGCCGAGGTCACCGGACCGCGCGCGGGTCCGCCGACCGGCAAGCCGGTCCAGATTCAGCTTGGCGCACTCGATCCGGATTTGCTGCCGGCCGCCGCCAAGAAGGTCGCCGCGATCCTCGCCCAGCGTCCCGATATCCGCGACCTCGACGACGGCCTGCCGCTGCCCGGCATCGACTGGCGCATCGAGGTCGACAAGGCGGAAGCGGCGAAATACGGCGCGAGCGTCAGCAATGTCGGTGCCGCCGTGCAGCTTGTCACCAATGGCGTGAAAATCACCGACTACCGGCCGGCCGAGGCCGACAAGGAGGTCGATATCCTGCTGCGCTTCCCGGAAGACCGTCGCAACCTCGACGAGATCGATGATCTGCGGATCAACACCTCGGTGGGTCATGTACCGATCGGCAATTTCGTCGAGCGTGTTCCGGCGCCGCGCGTCGGTTACATCAACCGCATCGGCGGCAACCGCGTGATGACGGTGTCGTCGAACGTCGCCGAAGGCGTGCAAAGCGCGAAAGTGCAGGAAGAGATCACTGCCGCGCTCGCGAAAACCGATCTCGGCCAGGGCGTGACCTTTCGCCTGAAAGGCGAGGACGAGGAGCGCGCGAAAGCCTCCGCGTTCCTGCTCAAGGCTTTCGGCACCGCGATCTTTCTGATTTTCGCGATCCTGCTGGCGCAATTCAACCGCCTGACCTCGGTCGGCCTCGTGCTGACGGCCGTGGTGCTCTCTACCATCGGCGTGCTGCTCGGCCTGATGATCATGGGTCAGCCGTTCGGCGTGGTGATGACCGGCATCGGGATCATCGCCAATGCGGGCGTGATCGTGAACAACAACATCGTGCTGATCGACACGTACGATCGACTGCGGCGCGAGGGCATGCAGGCCTACGACGCCATTCTCGAAACCTGCCGCGAGCGCGCCCGCCCGGTGGTTCTCACCGCGGTGACCGCGATTCTCGGCGTGCTGCCGATCGCGTTCGGCGTCAACCTCGACTTCCTCGTGCGCGAGGTCACGGTCGGCGCGCCGGCGACGCAATGGTGGATCAGCCTCTCGACCGCAATCGTGTTCGGCCTCGGCTTTGCGACGATCCTGACGCTGATCGTGACGCCGGCAGCGCTGATGGCGATCGCCCACCTTGCCGAGAAACGCGGGCGCTGGATTTATGCCGCGTGGACAAAATCGCTTGCGCTTTTTGGCCACGCAACGGCGCTCGCGCAAAATCTGGCGCGCCGGCTGCGTCCGCAATAAGGATCTAAGTCTTTTCGTCTCGCTCCTGCGGCGCCGACAGCATCACGGCGCCGCTTGCGACCACGGCCAACACCGTCCAATAGACGTAACGGAAATCCGGCGCGACACCGACGAGGAAAAACGTCAGCACATAGATCGCCGCCGATCCACTCGCGCCGATGGCGAAGGCGCCTTCCGATGTCTCGCGCCGCCGCCACGCGAATGCAAGAACGACGAGATCAAGCAGCAGCCAGGTGCCGGCGCGCATGATCGGCGTTGTCTTCAGCGCATCGTCGATGGAGCGAAGCCGCATGAAGGCCGGGCGGTCGGTGTAGAGATAGAGCCGCGGATCTTCGACATCGAGCGTCCAAAGCGTCAGGTTGTCGCCCAGCAGAAACGTGCTCATGAATGCCGCGCGGTGTTGCAGATAGGCGATCGGATGCGTCGTCACGGCCCGCAGCCATGCGTTGCTGAGCACGGGCGTGCCGAAAATCTTCTCGCCTTCCACTTTCGCCATCACGAACTTGCACGGGTCGCGATTCCAGTAGATGTCCCAGAGCGTCGGCTGGTAGCAGCCGTTGATCAGCAGCGCATTCTGTTCCGGCGTGAAGGTAACCGGAAACTGGTTTTCCTTCGCGAAATGACTGATGCCGCCGAGATCGAACACGAACACCGAATGCAGCGGATTTTCCTTCTTCGCATTCAAGGCGCTGTAATAGACGAGCGGCACCAGCGCGTAGAAGGCGATCGTCAAAGGAATATAGACGAGCGCCGCGCGCTTTAACCGGAAGGTCGTCGGCCACAGAATGGTGATCGCGAGAACGGGAACGGCGAACAAGGCGTTCGGCCGCAACAGCATGCCAAGCGCGGCGAAACCGAGCGCGACGATCTGCGCCGGAATGCGGATCGCCGACGCGCGCTCGCGCACGGTCCAGGCGAGCACGGCGGCCATCAGCCAGGCCGCCGCGAACAGAATGTCGCGCCAGATGACGCCGAGCAGGGTGAAGGCCGGCGGAAGCGCCGCCAGGATCAATAGCCCGGCCGCGAGCAGGAGCGATCGCGCCGCAATCGAAAGCGCGAGCAGGAGGAAAGCGGTCCAGTAAATCGTGATAATCAAAAGAAACATGCTCGCGGCGCCGGGTGCGAGCGGGTCGATCGATTTCCAGATCGCGACCATGACTGGCGATTGCCAGTCGCCGGGCTGCACGGCTTTTGTGGCGATATAGATGTATTTCGCGTCATAGGTCATGACGCCCGGGAAGAAGACATAAAGCGTCAGCACATAACCCGCGGCCGCGAGCGCGAGCAGCGTCGCCCAATTACGCATGGGCATAAATGTCACCGGAATTGGCGTCATGCGGCAGGGCGTCGATCCAGCGGCGGATGTCCTGCGCGGACATCCAGGTTTCGCCGACCAGCATCTGGGATTCGCCCAAAGCGGCGTTGAATGTGGAAAAGCCGAGCGCCGCGCAGCGCTCGATGCAGCGATGCGCGACGTCGCGCTGGATGGTGGTGAATTCGAAGGACAAGGCCTTGACCGGCTTGGTCAGTCCCGCAAGCACGTCGGCTTCAAAGCCTTCGACGTCGATCTTGATGAAAGCGGGCGTGCCGTGCCGAGCTATGAGCGTATCGAGCGTGGTCACCGGCATGCGGATCATCCGCGTCCAGCGCTGACCTTCCCAGCCGGGCGCGCCGTCGGCGGCATCGACGAAAGCGGCCGAGGCCGTGGAGATCGTCGGGTTATCGACATTGATCCGGAGATCCGCGCGCCCAATGGACGAGCCGACAAGAACCGCTTCGATCACGACATTGCGCTTGCGCCCGTAGAAGAGCCGCAGAATCCGCACCAATGCCGGCTGCGGCTCGACCGCGACCACGCGCGCGCCTAGGCGCCGGAAGCTCGCGACGCGATCGCCGACATGCGCGCCGATGTCGAAAGCAAGATCGCCAGGATGAATGAATTGCCCATAGAGGCGATCCATCGCCGTTTTACGTTCTCGGTTGCCGTAATAGATGCGCAGCGAGCGGAAGACGGCGCGGGCAGTTCGAAATCCCTCGAACATGGGTCAGGCCGGTTGCGGGGTGGCGCCGGCGCGCACCAGCGAGCGAAGCGCCGGCGGCATGTCGCGCTCCTCCGGCAATCCGCATAATCCGATCCGCGCCATGACATCGCCGAGATGCGGTGACGAGGTGATGATCGCGAGCGGGATCGACAGCGCGAGTCCGGCGGCGATGAAGGACGCGATCGGAATGGCCGCCGGATGGGTCGCCGCGAGAATCGCGAGCGAGATCACGCCCAGCAATGTCTGCGGCCAGAAATTTCGGACGGCCACGCCGAGAGGTACGGAATGATCGTCGCGCGTTTGCCCGATCCAGCCGATCCGGCGCCCGAACAGCAAGCCGACAAGAAACACGGTGTGGCCGAACCACATGATCGGGATGAGCAGGATCGAGAACACGGTCTCGATGAAGACGCCGAGAAAGAACCAAGCGGTGCCGCCGAAGGCGCGGCGCGCGTCGGGGCGGGTCAGCACATCGACGACGGTCGAATATTTCGGCGTGAACCACATCACGAAAGTAATCAGGAACAGCACGACGGCCGTTGTCGGCTCGACAATCTCCGAGAGATTTTTCGCGGATGCGATGCCGAGCGTGCCGAGCACCAACATACCGATCCAGGCCGGCGAGCCAAGAAACATCAACAGCGCGAAGACCAGTTGATAGCGGCTGACGGATTTCAAGCCGGGCAGGCCAAGGAAGTACCAATATTGCATATTGCCCTGGCACCAGCGGAGATCCCGCCGCAGAAATTCGACCAGCGTCGGCGGGTTTTCCTCCCAGCTATTGTCCTCGACCGGCATCACGCGCACCTCGTAACCGGCGCGTCGCATCAGCACCGCTTCGATCTGGTCGTGGCTGAGTACCTCGCCACCGAACAAGGCGTTGGCGGGCAGCGGTGGCAAATGGCAATGTTCGTGAAACGGCGCGATGCGGAAGACGCCGTTATGACCCCAATAGGGCCCGCAATCGCCCTGCCACCAGGTCGCGCCGGTGGTGTAGGAGCGCATGCCGAGCCGCATGCCGAACTGAAACAGCCGCGCGAAGGCGCTGGTCGACGGCAGGCCGACCACGAGGCTCTGCAGAATGCCGAGCTGCGGATTGGCCTGCATGATGCGCACGAGGCGCAGCATCGCCTCCGGCGTCATGAAGCTGTCGGCATCGAGCGTGACCGCAAGCTCGTACTGTGTGCCCCAGCGTTCGCAGAAGTCGCGGATGTTTCCGGCTTTGAAGCCGGTATTCTTTTCGCGGCGGCGGTAAGTCACCGGAATCGTGCCCTGCCAGGCGGACGCGAGCGTCGCGAATTGACGGTCTTCCGCGGCCGCGACCGTCGCATCGCTGGTGTCGCTCAGCACATAAATATGAAAGCGGTCGGCGTAGCCTGAAGCTGCGATGCCTGCGAGCATCGGTTCGAGATTGCGAATCACGCGATCCGGCAATTCGTTGCGGATGCAAAGGAGAAGCGCGGTCGAGGCGGTGACCGGTTCGTCGCCCTTGATCTTTGCGGCCGCCGGATTGACCGCGGCAAGCGGATCGCGCGCAAAGCGCATGATGACAAAGCCGATCACCGCGTTCCAGAAACCGATCACGGTCCAGGGCAACGTCACTGCAAAGAACAAAAGAAAGAGTAGATCGAAAAATCCAAATCCGCCGGGCGAGAGCGCCTTGACCGTCATCCAGAGCAAAGCCGCCATCGTCACAACGACAAGCGCCGTGTAGATGGCGCGGCGCTGGACTATGGGTAACGAGGGCCCGGGCGCGGACGGCAATGAAAGAAACTCAGACACTTTGAAAATATCCCCGGCTCTGGCCGCGCATGATATAGCGGTTCCCGTGATTTAGGACAAAGGATGCTCGTGACCGGCAATCGGGGCGATCAGATGGCGCGGGCGCTCTGGCACGTCGCACCGGAGCGCTGCGAAATTCGCGAAGAAACGCTGGGCGAGCCACGTCCCGGCGAAGTGCGGCTGCGCGCCCTGCATAGCGGCATCAGCCGCGGCTCGGAGGCGCTGGTTTTTTCCGGCCGCGTCCCGCCCGCCGAGCATGAGCGGATGAAAGCCCCGTTCATGGGCGGTAGCTTCCCGTTTCCGGTGAAATACGGCTACGCCAATGTCAGCCGCGTGGAGGTCGGTGACGCAGCGCTGAACGGACGCACGGTGTTTTCGCTCTATCCGCACCAGTCCCTTTTCGTTCTGCCGGCGAATGCCGTTATCGCCCTGCCGGATAATGTGCCGGCCGGCCGTGCCGTGCTCGCGGCCAACATGGAAACGGCGCTCAATGCGGTGTGGGACGCGCAGCCCGGTCCCGCCGATCGTATTGCCGTGGTTGGCGCGGGCGTGGTCGGCTGTCTTGTCGCCTGGCTCTGCGGCCGCATCCCCGGCACGCAGGTGACGCTCTGCGATATCGATCCGTCGCGCGCGAGGGTCGCCAAGGCGCTCTGCGTCGGCTTTGCCGCGCCCGGCCAGGCGGGCGCCGATTGCGATCTTGTCTTCCATGCCAGCGGCACCCCGCAAGGATTGTCGGCGGCGATTGCGCTGGCCGGCAATGAGGCTTCGATTGTCGAACTGAGCTGGTACGGAGAAGGGGAGGTGCTGGTTTCGCTTGGCGGCGCTTTTCACAGCCGCCGGCTGAAGCTGATTTCGAGCCAGGTCGGGCAGGTCGCGTCCTCGCACCGCCCGCGCTGGACGCACCGGCGCCGCCTCGAAGCCGCCATTTCGCTCCTGTCCGATCCGGCGCTCGATGTGCTGATA
Source organism: uncultured Hyphomicrobiales bacterium (assembly GCA_964370945.1). Classification (GTDB taxonomy): domain Bacteria; phylum Pseudomonadota; class Alphaproteobacteria; order Rhizobiales; family Xanthobacteraceae; genus Pseudorhodoplanes. The sequence continues at coordinate 17,787 of CAYJNT010000002.1, forward strand.
GCGCCCGCGATCCGCTTCGAGGATTTGCCGAAACGTTTGCCCGATGTGCTCAAGGCCGGAAGCGGGATATTGTGCCAGCGCGTCGATTACGGTTGAGACATTTGGAGGCTGCTTTTGTATACCGTTGAAGTTCGCGACCACATCATGATTGCGCATTCATTCCGCGGCGACGTGTTTGGTCCCGCGCAGGCATTGCATGGCGCGACCTTCGTGGTCGATGCCGCCTTCATCGCAACGGAGCTCGACGCGAATAATATCGTGATCGATATCGGCCGCGCGCATGAGGCGCTCAAGCTGATCCTGCAGCCGCTCAATTACAAGAATCTCGACGAGATTCCGGTCTTCAAGGGCGTCAACACCACGACCGAGTTTTTGACTCGACATATCTTCGACCGGCTCGCGGAAGCCGCGCGCCAAAACAAGCTTGGCCGCGACGGCAACGAGCTGAAAGCGATCCGCGTCACCATTTCGGAATCGCATGTTGCACGCGCGTCCTACGAGGCGGATTTGTGGTGAGAGGTGTTGTGTTCGCAGTGCCGGGCGATCTCGATACGCCGACCGGGGGCTATGCCTACGACAAGCGTATCATCGCCGAATTGCGGACGCTCGGCTGGGAGGCATCCGTTATCGATCTCGGCAACAGCTTTCCGCATCCCGACGCGCAATCGCGAAAAATCGCGAATGAGATGCTCGCGAGCGTCGACCCTGCCATTCCGCTCGTCATCGACGGGCTTGCTTATGGCGTGTTGCCGGAGGCGGGCGTCGCGTTGGGCAAGAGTCATCAATTGATCGCGCTGGTGCATCATCCGCTGGCGTTCGAGAACGGGTTGCCGGCCGACGATGTGAAACGACTGCATGACAGCGAACGCGAGGCGTTGCGGCACGTCCGGCATGTGATTGTCACGAGTCCGGCGACCGCGCGATTGCTTGCTTCGGACTACGATATCGCCATGGACCGCATCAGCGTTGCGAGGCCAGGTAACGATCCGGTCCCGCCATCGCGCGGCAGCGGGGATGAGGCGGTGCACCTGCTCGCCGTCGGCTCGATCGTTCCGCGCAAGGGCTACGATATTCTGGTTGCCGCTTTGGTCGAACTGAAAGACCTGCCTTGGCGACTTTCGATCGTTGGCGATCCGACGCGCGATCCGGACTTCTCCAAGGCACTCGATCAGGATATCGATCGCTTCGGCCTGCGCTCGCGGATCGATCGTCTTGGCGCGGTCTCGCAGCAGACATTGGCAGAGCATTATGACCGCGCTGATCTCTTTGTGCTTCCCTCCCGCTTCGAAGGTTACGGGATGGCTTTCGCCGACGCGATCGCCTTCGGCGTGCCGGTGATCGCGGCACGTGCGGGTGCGGTGCCCGAAACCGTCCCGGCACGAGCGAGCATTCTCGTTCCACCCGACGACGTCGCGTCGCTTGCATCCACATTGCGGCCGCTCATCGAAAATCCGGCCGAACGCGAAAAGCTGCGTGCGCAGGCGCGAGCGGCCGCGCAAGCCTTGCCGACATGGCGCGAATCGGCGGACATCGTCGCGCATGCCATCGGAATGGCAAACGGAATGCTGGCATGAGCGGGTTTTCGGCAGACTGGCTGGCCTTGCGCGAACCTTATGATCGCGCGGCACGCAGCCGCCTTGTGCTCGACGACGTCAAGGCGGCATTCGCGGATCGCAGCTCATTGTCGATCGTCGATCTTGCCTGCGGCACCGGTTCGACTTTGCGCGCGCTCACGCCGCATCTGCCGCCGCGGCAGGAATGGCGCCTCGTCGATAATGATCTCGGTTTGCTGCTGCGCGCCGGGCAGACCTCCATTCCAAACGTCAAAATCACCACCGTTCCGGTCGATCTCGCGCGCGACCTCGAAGCCGCCCTCGATGGCCCGATCGAGATCGTGACGACCTCGGCTCTGCTCGATCTCGTTTCGCTGAACTGGCTCGAGCGCTTCGTGGTCGAAACCGCCGCCCGCAAGCTGCCGGCCTATGCGGCGCTCAGCTATGACGGCCGCATTTCGCTCGATCCGTCCGATCCGCTCGATTCAAAAATCATCGCGGCCGTGAACCGGCACCAGCGCACGGACAAAGGCTTCGGTCCTGCCCTCGGGCCGACGGCTGCGGCCGAAGCCATCGGGCGCTTCGAGCGTCTCGGCTATTCGGTGGTGCAATCGCCTTCCGACTGGGTGTTCGGTCCGGATGACCGCGACGTCCAGCTCGAGATTGTCGCGGGCTGGGCCAGCGCGGCGCGGGATATCGGCGATTTGTCGCTCGGCGATATCGCGAATTGGCTGGTGCGCCGGCGCGAAGCGATCACGGCCGGACGTTCATCCATTCGCGTCGGTCATGTCGATTTCTTCGCAAGCCCGCCGGCCGCGCGCTGAGCGGACAGATCGCAATCGAACAGGATTTCCGATCCGAGATTGTGCGTGCGGGTCGGCAAACGCAGCGCCTGATCCATCGTTTCAATCGGTGCAAGCGACAGCCCGGTCGGGCCTGAGCCGATGACGACCGGTGCCACGACGATATGCAGCCGATCGAGGCAGCCCGCCGACAAAAACCGCGAGACCGTATTGGCGCCGCCTTCGATCAGGAGGCGATGCAATCCGAGTTCGCGAAGTCCAGCCGCGATCGCGAACGGCGGGATCGATCCGGCGATTGGTTTCACTGGTAACAATTCCACGCCTGGCGGCAGATCGGGACGAGCGTCTTCGGATCTGACGACGACACGACGCACGCCGTCATCAGCGAGCACACGCGCGTTCCGGTCCAGTTTTCCACGCGGATCGATCACCACGCGCGCGGGATTGGGGCCCGTCACGCGGCGAACGGTGAGTTGCGGATTGTCGGCGAGCACGGTCCCGATGCCGACCACGACCGCATCCATCAGCGCCCGTAGACGATGCAAATGCGCAAGTCCGTCGTCGCCGTTGATGTAATGCGAATGTCCGGCTGGCGTGGCGATCCGGCCATCCAGCGACTGTCCGATCTGGCCGACCACCACATTGCCGCCGCTTCCCAAGGCCCTGAGCGGACCGAAAAGCTCTTGCCAAGGGTCCGGTAAACTATTGTTTCCAGAACGAAATAGAGACGGGATGTCGTCCCAGGACTGAAACCTTTTGCCCGGCTCATTCGTAATAGTCCCGTTGCCCGCCGGGGGCGGCGGCGACATCGGTGTTGGGGGTCTATTTTTCAAAGGCGGGGTACCTGGATGACTTGTCGGCGTCATAAACTTGGCACAATATTAAACGGTAGTACGACCCTCGATAATTTAAACGAGTTTGCAGGAATAATTCGCGGACTTGCCGTGTTTTCAGTCCTATTGGGCGACGGATTTTGTAAATGTTGAACGCGGATCGAGGTCGCGGCTCCTCTTTGTTGGGGGAGCCGAATTTTGTTGCGGTCGAGCGCGGCATTGCGGAATTTCGGGCGGCGCGCCCGGTCGCAGTCACGGCTGGATCCGATACAATTCTCATTTTGCCGGTCGATGGCATCGGCGACGGACAGCTGTCGTCGTTCTTGCGGCTTGGCGCACCGGCGCTTCCCAGGCTCATCCTCACGGCCCGTCGCGCGCATGCGATCGGCATCGATAGCGCCGGTCCGGTTGCTTTGCCGCTTCCCGATGCCGTCAACGCCAAGTCGATTTACGCGATTGCCGCGAGCCGGCTCGCATCCGGCGAATTATTGGACTGGGCGCCGGCGGATGCAGTGGCGGTCGCCGCGCTTGCGCTAGCGAAGCTCGCCTTCCGCCTTCCGGCCTTGCTGACTGTGAAAATCGAGAAAGCCGCCTTGGCCCTTTTCGATCCGCCGGTTGTCACCATTCCGGCCGATGCGGTTGCGGAATTCCGCGACCTCGTGATTGAATCGCTGAAGGTCGCGAGCGAGGCGCAGGTGCCGCTGCATGGCGATATCAATGCCCGCTTTGTCGTATTTCGCGGAATCGTCGGCGGTGAATCGGCCGCCATCGTTGTGAACGATCCGGATTTCTCGAAGCCCGTGGCCGTCCGCCTGCATTCGGCGTGCCTGACCGGCGACGTGTTCGGATCACGGCGCTGCGATTGCGGCGATCAATTGCGGCTCGCGCTCAAGCAACTGGCGGCGACCGGCGGCGGGGTAATCCTTTATCTCGATCAGGAAGGCCGCGGCCTTGGCCTCGCCAACAAGATGCGCGCCTATGAATTGCAGGATGAGGGGCTCGACACCGTCGATGCCAATATCACGCTCGGTTTCGACGACGACGAGCGCGATTACGGCGTCGCCGGGCGCATGCTCGACCTGATCGGCTGCGCCAGGGTGAGGCTGATGACCAACAATCCGGCCAAGATCGACGGGCTGGTCGAGGCCGGGATCGAAATCACCGATCGCGTGCCGCTGTTGACGCCCGTCCATGGCGACAATAGGCGGTATCTCACCGCCAAGGCGGCGCGGGCCGGGCATAGCCTTGATCATTTGTTCGAGACCCTGGCGGTGAAGGACAATTCGATCATTCCGGACAAGGCCGACGCCGCGTCCTGATCCGTGCTAAAACCACGGCCTGTCACGCTCGGGGGCGACGGCAATGGCAACCAGTTACGCAATACCGCTTCAGGCTTACACGCCGGTGGCGAAGACGCTGCATTGGCTGACCGCGGCGATCGTGCTGACGATCATTCCCGTCGGCATCGCGATGACCTATTTGGAAGGGCCGGTGGGGGATTTTCTCTTTCACATCCATCGCTCGCTCGGCGTGACGCTCATCCCGCTCATCATTTATCGGCTGTTCTATCGCCTGACGCACAAGCCGCTTCCGCTGCCGGACGATATCGAGCCGATGCAGAAGCTCGCGGCCGAAACGGTGCATTGGCTGCTCTATGGACTTCTCGTCGTGCAGCCGATCCTCGGCTGGATCGCAACCTCCGCTTATCGCGCGCCGGTGCTGTTTTTCTGGACGATCCAGCTGCCGCCGATCTGGCCCGAAAACCGCGCTTTGTCCGAACAGCTCTTCTTCGTTCATCGGTGGATCGGGTTCGCGATCGCGGCGCTTCTCTGCGCGCATATCGGCGGCGCGCTGTTCCATTATTTCATCCGCAAGGATCGCGTGCTCCATCGCATGATCAACGGTTGATGTTTCGACGTTGCCGAACATGACGAAGGACACCCGCGCACTCGGCGATTTGTCGTCTCCGGATATTCCGAAGCGGCTATCCAGATCGTCGGTTTTGTGCCTGCCGCTCGGCGCGGTCGAGCAGCACGGCCCGCATCTGCCGCTCAACACCGACCTCGTTATCGTCGAGAATATCGCGCGGCTGATGACCGAACGTCTCGGCGATGAATTCGATCTGTGGCGGCTGCCGGCAATTCCGGTCGGACTTTCGCGCGAACATGCCTGGGCGCCGGGCACGCTGTCGCTGAATGTGCAATCGTTCACTGCGCTGCTGCGCGACCTGGCCGCGGACCTCGCGCGCTCGTTGCCGGCGCGCAATCTCGTGATCGTGAACGGCCACGGCGGCAATCGCGGTATTCTTGACGCGTTGATCCATGAATTTCAGGCGGATTTTGGATTCAATGTTTGCGTTATCCATCCGATCGTTCTGTCGGGAATGGAAGAAGATTGCCCCTTTCCCGACATCCATGGCGGCATGATCGAGACCTCGCTGATGCTCATGTTCGCCCCGCATCTCGTGCGCAAGGACGCCTTTGCAACGTTGACCAAGCGCCCTGATCCGAAAGCGATTGAACGGGTGATCCTCGATCTCGGCGTGAGCTGGCCGTGGAGTTCGGGGGACCGCGCCCTTGCCGATCAGGGGGTGACCGGCGAGGCGGCGGCGGCATCGGCGAAGTTCGGCGAGCAGGTCGTCGAAAGCCTGCTCAAGAACGTGCGCGGCGTGCTTACCGAGTTGCGCGAACGAGGTGCGCGTTAACGCTTTCGTCGCGCCCAAGGGGCCTTGCTCCCGATAAAAGAACGCGTATATTCCCTTTTTGAAGCCACTCGCCCGGCCCCCGCCGGAGAGGGCTTTTTGCTTTTGTGGGGCAATCCGATGTCCACGAATAGAGACGGCCATATCCGGATCACATCGCATCCGGGCAGCCGTGCGCCCGCCCGCTTCCCGATCCGCTGGGGCGCTCCGACCGCGCGCGAGCGTGGTCCCGTGATCGGCACCGTCAATGCCGGCAAGGACCGCAACGCCATCGGCGCGCATGGCGGCTCCTATGCGCTTTATCGCGCGCTTGCGATTTCCTCCGGCGCGCTCAACCCGATCACGCGTCCCGATCTCACCAACACCTCGCCGGTCGTCGAGATCGGTCCATTCCCGCAATGGTCCGAGCCCTCACGCATCGTGTCGCTCGACCCTTGGGGCCATCGCGTCGCCGAAGACTTCCACGCCGAAATCGCGGAAGGGATTGATATCCGCCCCAGCATCGCGATCACCAAGGCACGGCTGACATTGCCGGATCTCAACGAGCTGATGGCAAAAAAACTCCTCACCATCGACGGCGAGATCGTGCGCGCGTCCGGCGATGTCGCCGTCACCAAGGCCGCGGTCGATCCGGTCTGGTACTTGCCGGGCATCGCCGAGCGCTTCAGCGTCGACGAAGACAAGTTGCGGCGTACGTTGTTCGAGCAGACTGGCGGCATGTATCCGGAACTCGTCACGCGCCCGGACGTGAGCGTTTTCCTGCCGCCGATCGGCGGCATCACGCTCTATATTTTCGGCGATCCGGCGGCGATTTCCGATCCGCGCCGGACCCTTGCGTGTCGTGTACACGACGAATGCAACGGCTCGGACGTATTCGGCTCCGACATCTGCACCTGCCGGCCGTATCTGATCCACGGCATCGCCGAAGCCGTCAAGGAGGCGCAGAAGGGCGGCGCCGGCTTGATTGTCTATAACCGCAAGGAAGGCCGCGCGCTCGGCGAGGTGACGAAATTCCTCGTCTACAATGCGCGCAAGCGCCAGCCCGGCGGCGACCAGGCCTCGACCTATTTCGAGCGCACCGAATGTGTCGCCGGCGTGCAGGATGCGCGCTTCCAGCAGCTGATGCCCGACGTGCTGCATTGGCTCGGCATCACCCGCATCGACCGCTTCATGTCGATGTCGAACATGAAATACGACGCCATCACCACGTCCGGCATCGAGATCGTCGAACGCGTGCCGATCCCCGACGCGCTGGTCCCTGAAGACGCCAAGGTCGAGATCGAGGCCAAGAAGGCCGCCGGCTATTTCGCGCCTGACAAGGTGCCGACCGAGGAAGATCTCAAAGCCGTGGTCGGCCGCAAGATCGAAGAGTTCTGACCATCGCAACGCCCGACGATCCCGGCGCGGCTGTCGCGCTCTCTCTTCTATCCGCGCAAGCGGTGCGCGAGCGCGCGCACGAGATGCTGGACGCCGGGCTCGCCGGAGATTTTCAGGAATTCACCATCGATCTTGCCGCGCTGAAACCTGCGGCCGCTTTTGTCGCGCGCGTGATCCGTCAGAATTATCCCGACCTGAATGTCCCGCTGCATGCGCGCTGGCGGCATTTCACCGCGCAGGGCCGCGATCTCTGGGCCGCGATCGCGGGCAAAGCAAAATGGCCGGATGCGGCAGCGCGTGCGCGCGCCGCATTCGATCTCGCCATTGTCTCGGTGCTCCTCGATGCCGGCGCCGGGCCGGATTGGACCTATCGCGACGCTGCAACAGGTCTCGTCACCGGCCGTTCCGAGGGTCTCGCCATTGCAAGCGTGCGGATGTTCGAGGCAGGCGCGTTTTCCGGCGATCCGCGCGATTCGTTGCGGGCGGACGCGAGCAAGTTGTCTGATTTCACGGCGGCGCAACTGGCGGCTGGATTTCAGGTGAGCGCCGACAATCCGCTCGCCGGTCTTGAGGGCCGGGGCGATCTCTTGGCGCGTCTCGGCAAGACCATGACAGCGGCACCTTCGGTTTTTGCAATGAAAGATAGCGCGCGCCCGGGCGGCTTGTTCGACGCTTTGGCGCGCGATGCGAAGGGCAGGGCGATTTCAGCCCCCGATATCCTGCGCGCGCTGCTCGTTCATCTCGGCCCGATCTGGCCGGGACGGGTCACGCTCGGCGGCCTTTCACTTGGTGACACCTGGAAACATCCGGCGATCAAACGCACCGACGCGACCAATGGGCTCGTGCCGTTCCACAAGCTGTCGCAATGGCTATCTTATTCGCTGATCGAGCCGCTGCAGGCGGCGGGCTTCAAAGTCACCGATATCAACGGACTGACCGGCCTTGCCGAATACCGCAATGGTGGGCTGTTCGTCGATGCGAATGTGATCGCGTTGCGCGATCCGGCGAAAGCGCTGCTGCCGAACGTGGTCGATTCTCCGCTTGTTGTGGAATGGCGCGCGCTCACCATTGCGTTGCTCGACAGGATCGCGCCGCTGGTGCGCGCCGAACTCGGCGTGGATGAGCTAAAATTTCCGCTCGGCTGCGTGCTGGAGGGCGGCACCTGGGCGGCGGGCCGCGTGCTGGCGCGCGAAAAACGCGCCGATGCCGGTCCGCCGATTCGCGTCGTCAGCGACGGAACCGTTTTTTGATTTTGATCAGGAGCTAGCGCCATGCAGGGCGTCACCATTGTTGATCACCCGCTCGTACAGCACAAACTCACGCTCATGCGCGATCGCGAGCGCTCGACCAAGGCGTTCCGCCAGCTCTTCAGCGAGATCGGCATACTGCTTTGCTACGAGGTCACGCGCGACCTTCCGTTGCAGCTTGAGGAGATCGAGACGCCGCTGGCGAAGATGAAGTCGCCGGTGCTCGCGGGCAAGAAGCTCGTGTTCGCGCCGATCGTGCGCGCCGGCATGGGATTTGTCGAAGGCATGCTGAGTCTGGTGCCGTCGGCTCGCGTCGCTCATATCGGGCTTTATCGCGATCCGCGCACGCTTGTAGCCGTGGAATATTTCTTCAAGGCTCCGGACGAGATGGCCGAGCGCCTCGTGCTCGTGTTGCATCCGATGCTCGCGACTGGCAATTCGGCGGTCGCGGCGGTCGACCGTTTGAAGGAAAGCGGCGCAAAATCGATCCGTGTCGTCTGCCTGCTCGCTTGCCCTCAAGGGATCGAGAAATTCCGCGCGCATCATCCCGATGTCCATATCTGGACCGCCGCGGTCGACGAGGAATTGAACGACCAGGGCTATATCGTTCCCGGCGTCGGCGATGTCGGCGACCGCATGTACGGAACGAAATAGGTCGGGCGCGCGCCTATTCGCGCTCGAACACGATGCTCTGCGCGCCTTCCCACAAAACGAGCTTGCCCAAGGCGGCGAGATTCTCCCGGCCGTCGGTGATGGTCAGGAAGTGATTGCCGGCAAGCTGGCCCATCTTGCTCGCAAAGTGGACGCCGCCATAGGCGAGCAGGATCTCCGTTTCGCTGATGCCGCCCGGATAAAGAATGACATCGCCCGGCGCCGGATAGCTCGTGTGATTTTCGTAGCCGAGCCCGAGGTCGAGATCGCCAAGCGGAATCCAGCAGGCCTCGCCGCTCCAGCGCACATGGATGATGCGCTCGCGATAGGGCAGGAGGCTCAGGAATTTTGCGCAGGTTTTGGGCGCCAGCGTTTCTTCCAGGCGGGCGCCGAAGGTGTGCGGGCCGGCTTTGATTCTGATGCGGGTCATTTCGTGTCCTTATTCGGTCGCAGGCGACCCGTATAGGGCCTGAATGCGGCCAGTGTCACGCCTTCCGGCAAGCGATCAGAATACTCGATGCCAGCGTGCGGAACCCGGGCATGCGGCTGGTGAACGGATCGATCGCGAAGGCTGCGCGCGGGATCAGCGCTTTCGTGAAAATGCGCTCCCAGAGTGCGGTCGCGGTGTGATAGCCGCGGCTTTCCAGGAACCGGCTGTTGCTCTTCTCGAACAGCGTGCGCACGTGCTTCAACGAATAAAGATGCTGCTTGTCCATGTGATCGACATACATGCGCTCGATCACGCTCGTGCGCTTCGCCCAGACTTTCGAGAACATGATCTCGGCCGAGAAGCTGCTCTCGAAATCGACCAGCGTCAGACCGCCCGGCCTGGTGACGCGCACAAGCTCCGGGATCGCAACCTCCGCCCTGACGTAATTGATCACCGCGCCGGTGCAGATCGTGACGTCGAATGAATTATCGGGAAACGGAATCGTTTCGATATCGCCGACGACCGCGCGCGGAAGCATGCGGCATTGCCGCAGCGAGATGTCCATATTGGCCGTGATCGCGCTTTGCGGCAGACCGTAATCGTTGCCGCCGCAGCCGGCATTGAGGATCGTGACGCGGCCGGGCGGCACGAAGCGCTGCACGAACGCATTGATGCTGCGCTCGGTGTGTTCGCTCCAGGGATCGCCGGGCGGCCAGACGCGCTCCATATGGTCGTAGGCGACCTTGGCGCGCGATTTGAGATCGGCAATATCGGCCGGAACGTCGGACATTCTTAAAATTCGCCCTCGCGGCCGCGCGCAATGAGTCGCGCCGTCACAAGCGAACCATAACTGAAGGAAATCCGGAACTGATGCTGTTGAAAAATCGTCCGTCGCGGGCGCCACCGCCTATTGGCGGGCCAATTCCAGCATGCCGTCGGTGAAATCGACCCGCGGCGTCCACTTCATTTCGGCGCGCAGGCGCGACGAATCGGCCGTGATATGCCGGACGTCGCCAAGCCTGAATTGTCCGGTCACCTGCGGCTGACGGCCGTTGAGCGCCTGGGCCAGGGCCGTGGCCATGTCCCCGACCGTCCGGGGCGTGCCCGAGCCGACATTGTAGGCGCGCACGCCGGCGGTGTGATTCTCGCAGGCGATCACCGTCGCCGACGCGACGTCCCGCACATGCACGAAGTCCCGTCGCTGGCGGCCATCTTCGAACACTTTCGGCGCCTCACCCCGGCGTAAGGCCGACGTGAAGATGGCGGCAACCCCGGCATAGGGGGTGTCGCGCGGCATCCCGGGCCCATACACATTGTGATAGCGAAGCGCCGCGACCGACCCTCCGGTCACGCGCGCCCAGTTGCCGGCGTAATATTCCTGCGCCACCTTGCTTGTGGCGTAGGCGTTGCGCGGATCGAGCGGATCGTTTTCAGAAACGAGCGTGGTCTCCAACGCGCGGCCGCAGATCGGGCAGGGCGGCTCAAACTTGCCCGCTGCGAGCGCGGACGGATTGCGCGGCGCGGGCGTCACCGCACCATGCTCCGGACAGCGGCCGAGCCCTTCGCCATAGACCACCATCGAGCTTGCGAGCGTGAGGCGCGGGACATTGGCACGCGCCATGGCGGCGAGGAGCTCGGCCGTTCCGGCGTCGTTCGACGAGGCATAATCCGGCAAGTCGCCGACATCGACGCCCAAGCCCACTTTTGCCGCCAGATGAATGACGGCATCGCGGCGAGCCACGGCGCGATCCAGTGCGTCGCAGTCGCGCATATCGGCTTCGTAGAATTCGGCGCCTGCCGGCGGTGCCCATGCATGTCCGTCGCGGTGCACGTCCGCGCGCAGCGAATCCATGACTGCTACGCTATGCCCACGCGCCAGCAATTCCCTCAAAACATGCTGCCCGATGAATCCGGCGCCGCCGGTCAGAAG
>CAYJNT010000002.1:29411-46142 GCA_964370945.1 uncultured Hyphomicrobiales bacterium
CCAGCAATTCCCTCAAAACATGCTGCCCGATGAATCCGGCGCCGCCGGTCAGAAGTACCCGCATGAATGATCCTCTGAGTGAATGCCGGCGCGGCCAACCAGTGTCTTCAAATCCTTCGAACAAAATCTCGATCGGCCGGAGAGACATGCAATGAGCTATAAATTTGCATATCGCATCGGTCGCGACCAATCACACAAATGTGTAAGATCGTTGAACAATTCGCTGTTTCCCGATCCGCTCCGTCATGCTTGATGGCCGGGATCGGGCCGCTGGCCGTTCGCGACGAATTCAGCGTGCTGAGGCGGTCACCGACATGACGCAAGCGTAGTACTGGATTTCTCGCCAACGCCATGGGAAAGCAAGGCTCGCTGATTTGGCTGTGGCTGATCGCGGCATTGCTCATGGCCGTGGTGGTCGCAACACCGTTTGCCTTCCGCGTCTACGGCGACCATGCCTATATGGCGCTTGCCCTGGCGGCAGGGCTCCTTGCAGTGGCGGCGACGCCGTTCGCCGAGCGGGCGCCGCAGACGCACGCGCTCTGGCTGATCTTCGGCGCCGCCGTTGCGCTGCGCTTGTTCCTGCTGTTCACCGAGCCACTGCTGTCGACGGACATTTACCGCTATGTCTGGGACGGCAAAGTTCAGGCCGCGGGCATCAACCCGTATCGCTACGTACCGGCAAACGAGCTGCTCGCACATCTGCGCGACATGGCCGTCTATCCGAAGATCAACCGCGCCGACTACGCGGTCACCATCTATCCGCCGGTGGCGCAGATGTTCTTCTTTCTGGTCACGCGCCTTGGCGAAAGCGTCTTCGTGATGAAGCTTGCGTTTCTGGCTTGCGAGGCCGCAACGATCGCAGCCATCGTTCTTCTGCTGCAGCGGCTCGGCCGCCCGGTCACGCGCATTGTCGCTTATGTCTGGCATCCGCTGCCGATCTGGGAAATCGCGAACAACGGACATATCGACGCGCTGATGGTGACGCTGATGATGGTCGGCATCTGGCTCGCCGTCTCAGGCCGCAACACATTCGGAGCCGTCTCGGTTGCGCTCGCTGGGCTTGCAAAGCCTTTCGCGGTGCTGGCGTTGCCTGCATTGTGGAAGCCGTGGGACTGGAAAGCACCAGTAGCGGTGGTGGCGGCGATGGTGCTTTGCTATGCACCGTATTTGTCCGTCGGACGAGGCGTGTTCGGATTTCTGACAACCGGATATCTGTCCGAGGAGTCCCACACCGATGGCAACGTGACGTGGCCGCTGGCGGCATGGCGCTGGCTGACCGGTCAGATCCCCGGGGACTACTATGTATATCTTGCGATTTCGGCGCTGATCATCGCGGGACTTTCGATTCTCGCGGCAAGCCGCGATTCCAGAACACCACAGATCGTGATCACCGACGTCGCGCGGCTATTGATGGCGTTCCTTCTGCTGCTGTCGCCGCACTATCCATGGTATTTTCTGGTGCTGACGCCGTTCGTGGCTCTTATTGGCGGCGCTCCGCTCTGGGCCGTGACGCTCGGCGCGCTGCTTCTGCAGGAAGAAATCGACTGGGATTTCTTCATTCCTGTTCTGACGCGGAAGTCCGCGCTTTACGGGATGTTTTTCGCCGCCTGCGCTTATGTCGCCTGGCAGGCCTGGCGGCAAAAAAACGCCGCAACCATGGTTGAACGCGGCGTCATCCAGCCAGATTGAGCACCTTTCCGACCGCGCCTTTCCCTTCGCGCACCGACGGCACGTTGCGCCGCAACCAGGCGTCGAGACCAAGGCTGCGGCCGGCGGCGTGAAGCGCAAAGAAGAACATCAGCATGGCAAGGAACATATAGGCCCACGGCCATTCGGCCGGGTCGGCCGGAAGATAGATGCCGAGCCAGAGATGCAGCACGAAGAATATCCCGATCACGCCGGCAAAACGCACGCCGAGACCCAGAATCAGCGACACCGCGAACATCAATTCGGCCAGAAAAATAAGCGGGCCGAACAGCTTGATGTTGGGCAACAGAAAACCGGTGACGAAGTCGCGGTGGACCTGAAAGGCGGCGCGCGCACCCATCTGCTCGGTCCAGTATTGCAGGCCGCCCGAGATCGGCAGCGGCAGCTTCCACAGCATGCCTTCAAACCACATCGTGCCGATCAGCACCCGCGCGGCCCAGGTTCCGAAATGCGTTCCGGTGCGTTGCGCCGGATCCTCTTTCCAGTTTCGCACGGCGATGATGATGCTGGCCGCGAGCAGGATCCAGTACAGGATCGCGAGCAGTGTCCCAAGCCACCCGAGCTGAAGATGATCGCCGGTCGTTCCGGTGAGAAATTGCCAAACGTCATTAAACGGATTCTTCGGCACGTGCTTTCTCCTCGAACGAGTGGCTGGGATATTGTGCGGAACGCAACGCTTGCGTCAGCGACGCGCTGCTAAGATCAAGTGTGACGGGTTCGAGCGTCGCGCCGCGCTCGGAAACGAAACCGATGACGTCGGCGCTGCGATAGCCTCCGGCGCGCAGAGCCGCGATGCAACGCGAAGAGTGCTGAATTGGAATGGCTGCAAGCAATCCTCCCGCCGTCTGCGGATCGAACAGCAGGGGATAGAGCGGATGCCGGGCTGCCGTTTCCACGTCGCGGATCGCGCGGCGCAACCGGACATTCTGGGGTTGCAGCGACGAAAAGATGCCGAGCGCCACGGATTCGCGCGCGCCCGGCAGAATCGGCACCCGATCGATCGCGACCGTGACATCGACCTCCGACGCGCGAACCATTTCGACGAGATGCCCGAGAAGCCCGAAGCCGGTCACATCGGTTGCGGCGTGCGCGTCATGGGCGCGCAGAATCTCGGACGCCCCGCGGTTCGACTGAATCATGTGCGCGATCGCGGCTACGACCCAGCGGGCTTTTGCTTTTCCGCGCATGTCGGCGGCAAGCAGCGTTCCTGTGCCGATCGGCTTGGTCAGCACCAGCGCATCGCCCGGTCGCAATCCGCCTTTTGGCAGCGCGGCGCCGCGCGGAATGAGCCCGTTGATCGCGAAGCCGAGCGCTAATTCCGCGCCTTCGCTGGTATGTCCGCCGACCAGAGCACAATTGGCTTCGCGCAGCACGTCATTGGCGCCCGCCATCATCGCCGACAGATCGGCCTCGACCTTGGCTTCGAGCCCATAGGGAATCGTCGCAATAGCCAGCGCCGACTGCGGCTCGCCGCCCATCGCATAGATATCGCCGAGGGAATGGTTGGCGGCGATTTTTCCGAAGAGATAGGGATCATCGACCATGGCGCGGAAATAGTCGACGGTCTGCACGGACAGCTTTGCGCCGCCGGTGTCGACGATCGCCGCGTCGTCGGGCGCATCAAGGCCGACGATAATGTCCGGACGCGTCGCGGGCTCGAGCGCCCCGAGCGCGCGCGACAGAACGGTCGCGCCGACCTTCGCACCGCAGCCGCCGCAACGCATGGCGATCGCAGAAATTTCCTTGAGGGCGTGCCGGTCCGCCAGCGGTGAGGCGATCTCCGCCTCGGCCGATACCATGTCGGGGAGTTCGCTGAACTTGCGCATGAAGCGCCGGTCGATCCAGTCCTTCCAGTGCCACACCCACGCACCACGCACGACAAGTCCGTTGCGCGTACCGATCGCGAATTTTTCTCCGTCGGACACGAGATAGAGCGCATCGCGCTGCGGGCGGAATCGCCTGAGCGGGCGTCCGGTCAAGACCCGGCGAATATTCTCCGCGAGAACCGGACCGGAGCGCACGGCGTAGACGCCCGACTTCGGCAGGGCGCGGGGCGTGAAGGCGATGGTATCGCCGGCGGCGAAGACATTGTCGCGACCGGTGACGCGCAGATATTCATCGACTTCGAGAAAGCCGCGTGCGTCGAGCGGCAAGCCGGTCTTCGCCAGCCAGCGCGCCGGCGCCGCCTGCGTGGTCCAGAGGATCTCGTCGGCGGCGACCGGCGCCCGGCCGGCCAGGATGAGGCGGCCATTCTCCACGCCAGTCACCGTGGCGTTGGCAATGATCTCGATCCCGCGCGACGCCAGAATGTCACGAAAGCGCGCGCGGAAGGCCGGCGGGAATGTTGGCAGGATGTCGGGCGTGTCCGAGACGAGCAGAAACGACAGCCCGTCAGGATCGAAGCCGCGCTGCGCCGCTTCGCCCCGCAGGCGGCGCTCGACGGAGAGCAGAAGTTCGACGCCGCCCGCGCCTGCGCCGACCAGCGCAACACGCGCCTGCGCGCGCCGCTCGATCATTCGCGCGAGCAGAGCATCGAACCGGGCCAGAAAGCCGTCGATCGGCTTGACCGGAATGGCATGCGCGGCGGCGCCAGGCACGTCGGCGGTGTTCGGCGTCGATCCAATGTTGAGTGACACCAGGTCATAGGGAACCGGCGGACGGTGCCTGCAGACAACGCGCTGGTTTACGAGGTCGAGCTCGACCGCCTCATCCTGATACAGGCGCGCGCCGGCGAAGCGCACCAGCGGCCCGGTATCGATATGGGCTTCGTCGAAATCGTAGTGTCCGGCGATCAGCCCCGGCAGCATGCCCGAATAGGGCGTATGGACCTCGCGGCTGATCAGTGTGAAACGAACGCCGGGAACCGGGCGCATGCCGAATTGGCGCAGCACCGTGACATGCGCGTGCCCGGCACCGACAAGCACGACGTCCTTGACGATCGGGTGGGTCAGGTCCTGCATGCAAGCTCGCTTTCCCGGTTCTGCAGTCCGAGCCGCCGCGATTCGCTCGGGGCTTCCGACAATCGCGTCGGCATGGTGTCGATCCGCAGCCGCCGGCGCAGGGAGCGCGAGAGGGCATCGACAATCATCGACAGGAGCGCCGTCGCGACGATCAGCAAGACCGCGACGTCGAGTTTGAACTCAGCGATCGCGGCGTCGACGTAATAGCCGAGCGTCGCAATTCCAAGTATGCCGAAAATCGCGCTTTCACGCAGAATGATTTCCCAGCGATACAGGGCATAGGCCAGGAACTGGCCGTAAAGCCGCGGCACGGTTTCGTAGCAATAGAGATTCAATCCGCCCGGCGCATCGGCCCTGTAATCGAGCGCGTCGGCATGCCGTCCCAGAAGATAGGCGACGATTGCGCCGTTGTGGACCGACAGTGCGATGATTGCCGGCAGCATCGAGGCGCCGAGCAGAAGCAGCAGCACATACACCATCATGTATTCGGGTGTGGATCGGACGATGACGAGGGCGAAGCGCCCGAGCGGCTTGCCGACCCGGCCCGTGAAGCGCGCACAAATCAGCGGAAACGTCGCCAGCGCGATGATGCCCATCGCGACCAGGGCGATCTGGGACAATATCAGCGTCTGGATCGTTCCCGGAACGATCTGCCGCGTCACGATCGGCCAAAACCAATCCGCGAGACTGCCGAGCGCCGCGAAGGTGAGCATGTCGGCGTTGCGCAGCGGCGCCGGCACGATATCATGGGTGAGAAAGCGCACGAGATTGGTCAGCGTCGACGTGGCGCCGATCGCCTCGGGCAGAACCAGCAGGCTCGCGACGATGAGCAGCGGGACCGTCGCCGGCCGCGCCCATAGCCGGCGCGTCCCGATCAGGACATAGAAGGAAAACAGAAGCGCCGCGGCTTGCGCGTAATGACCCTGCTTGAAGAACGAATCGAGATGAAAGCCGATCGTCGGCAATCCCACGAAGCCGAGAACGAGCGTGGAGCGCATCCCGCATTCCAGCCGGTAAAGCGCGTAAGTCCAGAATTGCGGCGCAAGCTCGGGGATGCGCGCATAGGCGAATCGCGACACAATGCTCGTACCCTCCGGGAGCACGCGCTCGGCGGACAGATCCGCCTCCTCGATCATCTCCGCGAAGACTTTCGCGAAGATGCCGGAATACGGCAGCGCGATCGCGACGATTCCCGTCGCCGCCGAAAGGCCCGCAACCTGGATCAGCAGCAGCGCCCAGAACAGCTCGTGCACGGAGCGCAGGAAAGCGCAGGCAAGCCGGACCGCGCGCGATCGCGCGAAGAAAAGCGCGAGCAGGAAACCTGCCGTGGCGCCGATCGAAACGCCCAGCACGGCGAATGCGACAGTCCAGACGACGCTGAGCAACTCAATTGAGAGCAGGTCCGGCCGCAGCAGGCCGGCGAACAGCCGGCGCATTTCGAGCCACGGATTGACCGTGCTCACCGCGATATCGGCAAGACCCAGTGCCACCGCGGCGATCAGAAGAAAGAGCAGGCTCGCCGACAAATAGCCGAGCTTCGGTAGCGCGACGACGCGGTGCGATGCCGCCGATTCAACCGCCATAGTAAGGCACCAGGTCTGCCGCACTCAGCGTGCGCGCCGGTGCATCGAGAACGATGCGGCCGGCCTCGATCACGATCACGCGGTCGGTATGCGTGAGAGCGAGCGAAATGTCATGGATCGCAAAGATGGCTGTCTCGCAATGCTCGCAGAGCTCGCGCAGAATTTCGGCGGCTTGCACGCGATCAAGCGACGACACGGGTTCGTCGCCGATGATGATCGGCTTGCCGTTGAAGAGCGCGCGCGCGACCGATGTGCGTTGTTGCTGTCCGCCGGACAGGGCGCCGGCCTTCACAAACAGCTTCTCGGTCAACCCGACGATCCCGAGGATGCGCTCGACCTCGATCACATCGCGCGGGCGGGGCCACATCAACGTTCGCAGGTTGTAGAGCGAGGTGTGGCGGTCGAGGCGTCCCATGTAGACATTGTGGAAGACCGACAGCGTCTTCACCAGCGCCGCCGCCTGCGGGATCAGCGCGATGTCGGCGGCGCATTTCTGGTACAGCAGATTGAGCAATGTCGACTTGCCGGCGCCGGACCGTCCCATCACCGCGACGCGTTCGCCGGCGGCGATCTCCAGGTTGATGTCATGCAGAACCGCGTGGCCGGCATAGCCGGCCGACGCCCCGTTCAACTGCATCACACTGCGTGCCATGGCGCTTCAGTTCAGAAGATTGGTCGCCTTCGCGACCTCTTCGATCGGGGCGTAGTCGGCGTTCTTTGCCGGGATGAATTTCGATCGGCCGAACTGGTCGAGGATCGTCCGGTCGTCGATGGCGAGGAGCGCCGCCTTCAGCTTGTCCTTGAAGCCCGCACCGTAGATCTTGTCGACGTCGCCGCGCACGGTCCATTGGTAATCGGGATAGGTCGGCGTTTCCCAGATCACGACAACCTGGGCCGGGTCGACCTTGCCGGCCTTGCTGTCGAGTTCCCACACCGAATAGTCGAGCACGCCGACGTCGAATGCGCCGGATTGTACGAGCTGGATCGTGCGGCTGTGATCGCCGGAGAATCCGACACGCGAGAAAATCTCATCCGGCGATTTGCCGCCGAATTGCCGGCGCAAGTAATATTCCGGCATGAGCCGGCCGGACGTCGAGGCGCGTGAGCCGAACGTGAAGGATTTGCCGGCGATCGCCTTGGGGAATTTCTTCGATCGCGTGAGGCCGGTCTTGACGTTGGCGATCACGAAACTCTTGAACGCCACGTCTTCCACGCCCTGCGCGAGGGCTTCCGAACCCGGTACCAGCTTGCGGGCATGCACGCCGGTGAAGCCCCCGAACCACGCCAACTGGACCTGATTGTTGGTGAAGGCAGTGACCGCGGCCGGATAGGATTTCACCGGCAGGTATTTGACGGCAATGCCGAGCTTGCTTTCCAGATAACTCGCGACCTTGGAAAAGCGCTCAACCAGCCGGGTTTCATCCTGATCGGGGATGGCGGTGAATACGAAGGCGGGCTTGTCCTGCGCGATCGCGGCTACGCTCGACAGCGAAATCAGGAATACAAAAACAGATGCCAGTCTTCTCATCGTCGCTCCCCGCGAACTGCCGCTGGATGTCGGACGGACAACGATAGCCCGCGGTATCGCCGTCCCGCTTCAAAATCGCTGCCGGGGCGATCACCTCTTTGTGAAAGCACGGTTATTCGCTCGTGGCCGCGCGGCAACGTCGCTCAGCGCGCCTTCCGGCCAATTCCGAGAAAGGCGACGGTCGACAGCGTGATTTCGCCGGCGCCCTGATCGCGCTCGAGGCCGGCCGTGAACGCGTCAAGCACCGCCTTTCGATCCGCGCCAAGCGACCCGAGCATCGCGGCGATTCCGGGTGCGAAGGCGATGTTTTCGACGAGCCAGTGCGCGGACGGCAACCGCCATCGTTCCGGCACGACGTCGATCCGTTCGGCGGCCAGTCCCGACCGTGAAAAGAGATCGCGAAACGCCGTCTCCTCCCTGAACCGCAATTGCGCGGGCAGTGACGGGGGCTGCTGCGTGCCGCGCACCGACGCGATCGCGCTCATCAGCCGTGCGGCGAATTCGTAGCGCTCCGGCTGGGTCCAGGTCACGATCGCCGCGCGCCCGCCCGGCTTGAGCACGCGCGCAATCTCGCGCAAACCACCGACCGGATCCGGAAACAGGATGACGCCGAAAACCGAGATTGCCGCGTCGAATGTGGCGTCCGTGAGCGTGAGCGCCGTACCGTCCATGACCTCGGCGCGAACGTGGCCCGCAAAGGGGCCGGCGTCGCCGGCACGTTGCCGGATTCTGTCCACCATCGCCGGCGACGCATCGATCGCCAGCACGTCCGCGCCAGCCTTCGCCGCGATCAGAGCGCAACCACCATTGCCGGCTCCGACATCGATCAGCGACGCTCCCGGCGCCAGCGCGAGCGCGTCGAGGGCGCGACGCGCGAACGCATCGGTCAATGGCTCGAACACGGCCTCATACACGGCAACGTGATCATTCCAGCGCGCGGGCTGCTGGTCAGGTTGGGGCTCGGTTGTTACCGTCATAATCGCCGCGCGCGGGGTTGATCTTTCGCGCGAGCTTAACATGGATGAAGCACGGTCATGACTCTTGCGGCTTCACAAATAAGCGACCGGCCCGCCGAGATCGCGCGGAGCTTCGCCCTCGGAATCGGGCTGACCAACGAATGCAATCTGTCCTGCGCGTTCTGCTATCGGGACCCGACGCGCGTTGATCGGCTGTCGCTGGATCAGGTTCGCTCGGTCATGCAAAGCGTGCCGGTCCGATCGGTCAATCTCGGAACCGGTGAAAACGGAATGCACCCGCAATTCGAGCCGATGCTCGATTATCTGCGTGGACAACCGATCAAGCTGACGATCACATCGAACGGCCATTCGATCGAAGTGCTCGATGACGAACAGGTGACGGCATTCAAGGACATCGAGTTTTCGCTCGATTATCCGAACGAGGCCGAGCAGGACAATCAGCGCGGTCCGGGAAACTGGCGCCTTCTTCACGAGCAGGCGGCGCGCTGCCGAAAGCTCGGCGTCTCGGTCACGTTCATCGCAGTGATGATGCGCTCGAACTACGACCGGCTGGCCGACATTGCCGCCGTCGTCAAGGAATACGACGCCCCGCTGCGCATCAATGTCTATCAATCGGTGCGGTCCGACATTTACGCCCTGACCTACGACGAGTATTGGCGGGGATTCGAGGCGCTGTTCGCGCGAACCGATGTCGTCGCGATCGGTGAACCGCTGGTGCGGGCGATGGCGGGGCTGCCGCCGCGGCAGGGTGGTTGCGGCGTCGCCACGGTGCGCGTGACGCCGCGCGCGACCGTACAGCCTTGCGTCTATTGGCCCGGTGCCGGCGCGCCGCTCGATGTTCTGCTCGATCTGGGGACGGAGATCACCGGAACAAATCCGTTCGCCGCCGCGCGCTCGACGCCGCAGGCCTGTTCGGATTGTTCGCATCTGGCGACCTGCGGCGGCGGTTGCGCCGGCCGGCGCCGCCTTCTCGACGCGATCGACGCTCCCGATCCTTATTGTCCCGTGGTTCGCGGCGAAGACCGCAAACTCACTGTGCAGATGGCGAAGAGTCGCGAATTGCCCAAGCTCGAAAGCGCCTGCACGACGATCGTCATGGCGCGCTGAGGCTTGAGTTCGGGGCATCCGCGGTCAGGTATTGAGTGACAGAGTCATGATCCCGAGAGGCGTGCTTCTGATCGTGCCGACTTTTCTGCTGGCGCTCGACGGGTCGCCGATGCCGGCCTTTGCGGACGAGATCGAGGTCAAGCAGCTTGATATCATTATCGGAAGCAACCCGCTGACGCCGGGCGGCGACACGGCCTCAATCGTCGAATCGATCCGGGCCGGCGGTGCCGAGGTCGGCGTTCTGGTGATGAGCAGGAACCGGCTTCATCATCACCGCCACCAGGATCATGTCCTGTATGTCGCGCGCGGCACCGGAACAGCCAAGCTCGAGAACGCGGCGGGCCAAGTCGAGACCCGTGCGATCAAGCCGGGCGACATCCTGAGCCTGCCGCGCGGCAAGAAGCACGGTTTCGAAAAATCCGGTCCGGACGATCTCGTGTTCCTTGTCGTGGCAACGCCGCTGCCGCCGGGCGTCGAAGAAACCACGTACCATGAATAACGCCCTGCGAACCGCGTCGCCTGCGAAACGGGTGTGCGACGGCGCGCGGCGCCGAATCTGTCCCGAATTGGATCGCGCTTCAAATTCTCTTGAAGGCGAATTGATTGCGCGGTTCGCCGCGTCCGTGACATTCCTTTTTGCCGGCCGTAGTGTTTCTGTTGAAGTCGAAGGAAAGGTCCGCGGAACACATGCTTGATCGATCGTCGACGATTGCGCTGGGCATCATCTGCAAGACGCCGGCGGTCGGATTGTGCAAGACCCGGCTGTCACCGCCGCTTGCGCCCGAGGACTGCGCCGAACTCTCGGCGTGCTTCATCCGCGATCTCGCGCTCACAATGGCTGACGTCGCCTTGAGTGGTGGCGTCGTGCCCTATGCGCTCTACACGCCCGTCGGCAGTGAAGACGCCTTGCAGGCGTTGCTTCCGCGCGGCTTTCGCCTCGAGCCGCAAGCCGAGGGCGATCTCGGCCGCCGGTTGTATGCCGGCCTTTCCGGCTTTCTCGCCGCCGGCCATGCCGGCGCGATCCTGATCAATTCCGACAGCCCGACATTGCCCGCGGCCATATTGCGGCAGGCGGTCGACGCCCTGCGCGAGGGGCGGGGCGTCGTCCTGAGCCCCGCCCATGACGGCGGATACACATTGATCGGCGTGTCCGAAGTGGACCACGCGCTGTTCCGCGACATGCCCTGGAGCACGCCCGACGTCTACCGGCTGACGCTCGAGCGCGCGACGCAGATCGGTCAGGCGGTTTTCAACGTGCCCGGCTGGTACGACATCGACGATGTGGCTTCGTTGAACATGCTCCGCGACGAGTTTCTCGGCCGGCCTGTTCCGGTGCGCGCCAACGGGATCGTCGGCGCCGCGGCGCCCTTCACGCGCGAGTTCGTGATGCGGCATCTCGTGCGAAACGTCGAATCCGTCGTTTGAGCGATGCGGATCGCTGGCGCCGACCGGCATGTCACGGTCATCATCCCCTGCCTGAACGAGGAAGAGCCGATCGCGGATGCGGTCCGCGAAGTCCTCTCGCAGCAGGTCGATGAGGTGATTGTGATCGACAATGGATCGACCGACGAGACCGCATCCCGTGCACGGCAAGCCGGCGCGCGTGTGGTGGCCGAGCCGCGGCGCGGTTACGGCCGCGCCTGCACGGCCGGTTTTGCGGCGGTCGGTCCAAGGGTCGATATCGTCTGTTTTCTGGACGGCGACGGCAGCGATGTGCCCGGCTTCATTCCCGATATGGTCCGTCCCATTGTTGAAAACCGGGCGGACTTCGTTATGGGCTCGCGTCGTCGCGGAACGCGCGAAAACGGCAGCATGACGCCCCAGCAATTGGTCGCAGGGCACATCGCCGGACTTTTGCTTCGAATTGTCTATGGCGTTCGCTTCACCGATATGTCGCCATTCCGCGCGATACCGGCGGCGAAGCTCGCCGGTCTCGGCATGACCGAAACCACCTATGGCTGGAATCTGGAGATGCAGATGCGCGTGGCCGCGTCGGGCCTGCGCATCGCGGAGATTCCGGTCGATCACCGCTGCCGCCGCGGCGGCGAATCGAAAGTGTCCGGCAGATTGCTGGCCGGGCTCAGCGCCGCATGGAAGATATCGGCGACGTTCGTCCGGCTGCTCTTTTCGTTGAAAAAAGCCCGACCGGCGGCGACCGATGTCGTTACGCCGCCGCGACTTCCCGCAGGAAATAGTCGACCTCGTCCTTGAGCGCGGTCGAATGCAGCGCGAGTTTTCCGGACGCCTCGAGCACGTTCTCGGCGGACCGGCTGGTTTCCTGAATGGCACCGGTCACGCCGGTCACGTTCTGGGTGAGTTCTTCGGTGCCGCGCGCCGCCATCTGCACATTGCCGGAGATTTCCTGCGTGGCCGACCCCTGCTCTTCGACCGAGGCCGCGATCTGGGAGGTGAAGCCGTCGATCTCGGTCATGGTTGAAGAGATCGCCTTCATCGAGTCGATGACCTTGCTGATCGATTCCTGGATCGACGTCACCTGCTGCGCAATATCTTCGGTCGCTTTCCCGGTCTGCGTGGCGAGCGATTTGACCTCGGAAGCCACGACCGAGAAGCCCCGGCCGGCTTCGCCGGCGCGCGCCGCTTCGATCGTGGCATTGAGCGCAAGCAGATTGGTCTGCGCGGCGATCGCCTGGATCATGTCGACGACGTCGCCGATCCGCTGCGCGGCGCTGGACAGGGCCTCGATTTCGCCGTTCGACGCGTTCGCCATTTCGACCGCGCGGCGCGAAACCATGCTCGTGCGTTCGATCTGTTGCGCGATTTCTCGGATCGAGGTCGACAATTCCTCGGTCGCCGCCGCGACGCCCTGGACATTGGCGGAGGCTTCTTCCGAGGCGCTCGCCGCGCCGGTCGCCTGGCCGGACGCACTGGTCGCGATGGTCGAGAGCGTCTTGGCGGTATTGTCCATCACGGCTGTATTCTCGCCGACGGCCTCGAGCGTCTGACTGACCGCATTCTTGAATCGTTCGATCAGCGCGTCGACTCGGCGCTGCCGTTCCTCGCGCTGCAATTGAGCGGCCTTCGCTGCCTCCTCAAGCCGCATGCGCTCGATCGCGCTGTCGCGGAACACGACGACCGCGCGGGACAAATCGCCGACTTCGTCGCGGCGATCGGCATCCGCGATATCGACGTCGGTCTTGCCTTCGGCAAGCGTCAGGGTCGTCGTCAGGAGACGTCCGAGCGGCGCGGTGATCGAGCGGGCGGCGACCCACGCGATACCCGATGCGATCAGGATCAGGCCCATCGAGGCGATAAACATCGTGATCAGCGTGGTGCTCGCGCTGGTGCTGACCACGCTCGCGGCGTTGCGAAGATCCTGCGCGAACGCGTCTTCCACTTTCTTCAGATCATCGATTCGGGCGGTCGCCGTCTTGAACCAGTTTGCGGCGCCGATGCTGTCGGTCGATTCGCCGACGGCATTCTTCAGGGCGGCGTCGCGCATCCGCGCGACTTCTTTTCCAGCCGCGGCCGACAGTGCCGCCTGTAGCGCCTGTCGCTGCGCCGGCTGTCCAAAACGGCGCACGATGTCGAACTGCTCGTCCTGAGCGGCGGCAAGCGAAAGGAACGCGCGCAAATCGCCGGCCGTGAATTTGCCGGCGCCGAAGCCGCGTGCGCCGGTCGCTCGTTCCTGGCCGGCTTGCTCCTTGCCGCGCAGGGCGGCGGTGTACACGGAGACGGCTTGATTGATGCCGGCGTTGTTCGACAGGTCCCCGATGCTCTCGGCGACCGACAAAAGCGCTGCGATGATTCGGGTATAGGCCACCGCCGCGTCGCCGGCCGGGACCGCGAAGCCCGACACCGATTTACGCAGCACTTCGATTTTTTGCAATTCGCGAGCGGCCGCATCGAGCGCGGTCCCGACTTTGCCCTCGGCGTAAAAGGCTGACTTCACGTCCTGGAACGCGCGAATACGGGCGTCGGAGGCCTGCCGTTGCGGAGGCAATTCGGCGGCGAATTGCTGGCCTTTGGATGCGACGAAGCCCGCGGACATTCCACGTTCCTTTTGCAATTCGTGGATGGTGAGGCTGGCCGATTCGGCAAGTTCGGACGCTTTCAGCACGGCGCGCGCCGCGGCTGCCTCCGTCCAGGCCTGAAACAGAGTCACGCACGCAAACAGTGCGAGCCCTACAAGCGGAACGATCGCGGCAATGGAAATCTTCTTCGAGATGCGGATGTCGGCAAGGCGCAGACCCATGGCACGTTCCCAATTGGGGAGAAGCATTTCGCCGAGGGGTCAGCGATCATGGCCTCATTCTGAGGCATTCCCCGTCACGGTTAACCATGCCGGATAGAGCTTAATAATTTACCATTGTTCGCGCGTAGACTATCCCCCGCGCAACGGTTCAACCTGCGGATGTGATTTCGCTATGCGGCGCGCAGCGATCGATGCAGCTGCTCGAGCAATGTCTCGATCTGCTCACCCGGCACCGGCGCGCTGAACAGGAAGCCTTGCACCTCCGTGCATCCCTCCTTGCGGAGCATTTCGAGCTGGTCAGTGGTCTCGACGCCTTCGGCCGTGGTCGTCATGCCGAGGCTGCGGCCAAGTCCGGTGACCGCGCGCACGATCGCCGCGCTTTCTTCCTCGCCGGACAGACTGCGCACGAAGCTCTGATCGATCTTGATCTTGTCGAACGGGAATTTCCGCAGATAGCTGAGCGAGGAATAGCCGGTTCCGAAATCGTCCATCGAGATGGCGACACCGAGTTCGCGCAGCCGCGTCAGCGTCGCGAGCGTTCCTTCGGTGTCGTACAGCATCACCGTTTCGGTGATCTCGAGCTCCAGCCTTTTCGGGTCGAGTTCGGAGGCGTTGAGCGCCGAGATGACATTGAGAACGAGCGCATTGCTCTTGAATTGCACCGGCGACAGATTGACCGACACCTTGATGTCGCTTGGCCAGGTCTTGGCCTGCGCGCAGGCCTGCTTGAGCACCCAGGCGCCGATCGGAACGATCAGTCCGATCTCTTCGGCGAGCGGAATGAACTCGCCTGGAGCAACCAATCCGCGCTCCGGATGCCGCCAGCGCAGGAGCGCCTCGAACGCGACAATTTTCCGGTCGGCCAGGTTGATCAGCGGCTGGTAGAACAGATCGAATTCGTCGTTTTCGAGCGCCCGGCGCAGATCGAGCTCCATGACGCGTCGCGCCTGCACCTTGGCGTCCATGCCGGGCTCGAAAAAGCGATAGACACCGCGCCCGTCGGACTTCGCCCGGTACAATGCGAGATCGGCGTTCTTGAGCAATTGATCGGGCGTCGCGCCGTCTTCCGGCGCGAGGGCGATGCCGATACTCGTGCCGATGACGACCTTGTGACCCGCGATCGTGTAAGGCGCGCTGAGGGCCTCGATCACCCGGCTGGCGAGCGAGGTGACACCGACCGGCTCGACATTGGTGGTCAGAATGATCGCGAATTCGTCGCCGCCGAGTCGCGAAGCGGTGTCGGTCTCCCGGACGCAGCCGCGTAGACGTTCGGCAACCTCCTGCAGCAACGCATCGCCCACGGGATGTCCCAGCGTGTCGTTGACCGCCTTGAACTGATCGAGATCGAGGCAGAGCACGGCGATGGCGTCGCCGCGCGGCACGCGCTTGAGCGCGTCTTCCAGATTGCTGCGAAACACCGCGCGGTTGGGCAGGTTCGTGAGCGCATCATGGCGCGCGAGATGATTGATCTGGGCTTCGGCTTGCGTCGCCTCGGTGATGTCCTGATGGGTCGCGACCCAGCCGCCGCCCGCCATGTGCGCGGAATCGATCTGCAACACGCGGCCGTCCATCAGGTGGAGCCTGTAGCTGCTCGACTTGCCTTCATAAAGCCCACAGAGCCGGTTGAGCTGGTCGCGTCTATAGCCGTCGAGGTCCGCCGGGCCTTGTCCGGTATCGACCCGATGTTTGACAATCTCGCCCAGAGTAGTGCCGGGCTGCTGCAGTTGTTCGGGCAGGCGGTACATTGCCGCGTAGCGGCGATTGCAGACGATCAGGCGCCTGTCCTTATCGAACATGCACAGGCCGTGATACATATTGTTGAGCGCGGCATCGAAGCGGCGGTTCTGCTCGGTGAGCGCGTTTTCTGCGCGAATGCGCTCGGTGATGTCCTCATAGGTCGCGACCCACCCGCCGCCGATCATCGGCCGGTAAACGGTCTGGATCGTGTATTTGCCGTCGACGACCGTGAGTAGCGTCGCAGGCTCGCCCTTGGTGAAGATCGCCAGCCGATGATTGAGTATCTCTTCGGCAGTCTGGCCGGGATGGCGGCCGACGCTGCAGCTATACTCGATCATCTCCTTGAGGCTCGCGCCGGGGCGAGCGATATGCACCGGCAGCTTGAACAGGTCGCGATAATTCTGATTGCAGGCAACGAGGCGAAAATCCTCGTCGAACATGCAGAGCCCTTGCGCCATGTTGCTGAGCGCGGCGTCGAAATGGCGGGCGCGCTCGTGCGCGTCTTTTTCGTGCGCGAGCAGAATTTCGTTCTGGCGTTGCAGGCTGGCCAAAGCGATCGGTGATCCGAAAAATCCCGCGATGGCAGCCTTGATTCTCTGCCTGATCATTCAGCACATCCCCAGCGGCGGGAGGATCGGAGACAACGCTTAAATTCAAGAAAATTCCGTACAATTCGGGCCGATGTAACGGCCCAAATGGTTAATAATTTTCGTCATGCTGCCGGAGAGATCGTTCGATTCAATAACAATGAGCAGCCGGCAACAATGAGCAGCCGGCGCCGTTGCTGCGCCGTCGCCATCGTATTCGGCTTTCTCTTTTTTGCCGGAACACATTCGGCGCGCGCGGGGCAGCCGGTCATTCGCCTGGGCGAGTGCGCCGTTGCGTATCAGCCCGTCTGCGCGCGAAGCCGCAAGCGCGT
>CAYJNT010000002.1:46242-48023 GCA_964370945.1 uncultured Hyphomicrobiales bacterium
TGGGCGAGTGCGCCGTTGCGTATCAGCCCGTCTGCGCGCGAAGCCGCAAGCGCGTGCTCGTGACCTACGCCAATGCCTGCGTCGCGAGAGCCACTCTCGCGCGCATCGTGAGCGACGGCGAGTGTCCTGAAAATTGTCCGTCGATCTACAAGCCGGTTTACGCGCGCGATGCGAATGGCAAGCGCCGGGCGTTCATGAATGCCTGCACGGCCAAAACGACGATGCGAAAATCATTCGCAATACACGTTGCCTCATTTCGTCGCCCTGAAAAGTTCCACGCAGGTATCTCACTCCGCATGTCGCGCGACATCGCACATCCGGTTTCGAAATCGCCTTCATGCACATATTCGAGGCAGCGTTGATTGGCGTCATGATACCAATGTGGCGCCGATGGCTTCGATTTTTCAAAAGTTCCGCTGTCACGGAATTTGCCGATGAGATTTCTTCGTCGCAAATTTCTGCGTCAGTGATGCGTTTGCACGGACGAAATACTTTTGAATCTGAATTTGTCACTACTCGAGTGCCGCGAACGCCACGTGTTCCATTGTCGTCGTATGATCGTGAAATTTGCGCTGGCACGACAAATCTTCGACAAAATTGAACGTCTGAATTTGCCTCGAATTTTAGCGGCACCGCTCGGTCGATTTCGTATCGGGCGGCGCGATCCTGGTTTCCACCCAATGTCACTTTGCCTTTGAAACATCATACGACGACGATGATCAGGAGTTTGTCTGTGAGCGCGGTGGTGTCATTGGGTGTCCTTGTCGGCGGATGCGACGGACCACGCGGCCATGCGCAGCTTTCGGATGCGCCGCCCAAAGTCGTCTCCGCCGCTTATCAGTTGACGCCCGGCGACAAGGTCAAGATCACCGTCTTCAATGAGCCCGATCTGTCGGGCGAGTTCCAGATCAATGATTCCGGTCATGTCGCGTTGCCGCTGGCGGGCGAGGTGCCGGCGGCCGATAAAACCCTGCCCGAATTCAAGGCCGAGGTGATCAAGATCCTGCGCGGGCGCTTCGTCAAAAATCCGCGCGTCGCAATCGAAATCATGAACTATCGGCCGTTCAACGTGATAGGGGAAGTCCGCAACGCCGGACAATATCCGTATCGGCCCGGCCTGACGGTGCAGGACGCCGTCGCGATGGCCGGCGGCTACACCTATCGAGCCAATACGCGGACGCTCTATGTCCGCCGCGTCAATGCGGGCGGCGAAGACACCGTCCAGACGGACAACGAGCGCGCACCAGTGATGCCGGGGGACAATATCCGCGTACCGGAAAGGTATTTCTGATCAGCTGAAGGAATGGGACTGAAATATTCTTGCAGTTGATCCGTCACGGCGTCGTTCGCGTGGAGCGATGCCGATACCGAAGGGGGTATCGATGACGACGACAATAGGGGACATCTGTGCCGGTTCGGTTGAACAGCCGGCAGCCTCTCTTAGTCCTGCGATGCAGCGCATCTTTCCCGATGAGGAAAGCTCGTCGTTGCTTTGATCTGAGCTAGTCGCGCTCTTCGCGCGCGGCTGCGCGAATTTGATTCTGGAAATTTTTGCAACGTGACATGGGCACGCTGATTGCGTGCGCGTGCAAGGCGCCCATGCGCTTGTAAGGACGCACCGCAACAAAAAAATCTTCGCGATGCGGCAAAAAAATCTTCGCGATGCGGAACGTGTGCGCTGCGAGAGAATTAGCACACGCCCAGACTGCGAAAAGAAAAAACCAGGGAGAAACGCAACAGGGGATCTGCTTCTCGATCGCGCGTGTCATGCGCGGCGCGGG
>CAYJNT010000002.1:48123-63202 GCA_964370945.1 uncultured Hyphomicrobiales bacterium
GGGAGCAGAGAAGGAGTGAAGTGGTAGCGGGCGGAGTGTGTACTTGCGGATCGGGTGGATCGTGTTTGTGTCATTTGCTGCGACATGCTCGGCTGGATACGGTCAAGGGCTGTTGCCGGACTACGAGTTGTCACGGATTCCGGTGGGTGAGCGCCCGCGCCCGGAATACGATCCCGTGGGTTACCGCCTCGGATCGCACTTTTTCTATCCGAAGCTGACCGCCGGCCTTCGCTACGATTCCAATGTCTTTGCGACCAATACGAATCCGCGCTCGGACTGGGCATTGCTCGTCTCGCCGGAACTGACGATCCGCTATGGGATGCTGCCGTCGGCGTACCAGCAAAATCCGTCGCGGTTCTCCTATGAAATCAACCTCAATGCGGACATTTACCAGTTCCGCGACCTGACCAGTGAGAACCGTGTGGATGCGCGCGGCCGGCTGCGCACGCATTGGGAGATCGCCGAGGATCTGCAGCTCGACACGGCGTTCGAGGCCGCGCGCAAGCACGCGGAGCGAGGTGACCCATCGCAGCCGCGCAATGCCGCCGAGCCGGTGCCCTATACCGACTTGCGCGGCGAAGCGACGCTGACCAAGACCGTCGGCCGGTTTGGCGTCGCCTTCAACGGCAGCGTGAGGAACCTGACCTACGAGAACGTGACCACGTTCGACGGGACGCCGCTCGATCTCGGCGGGCGCGACGGCACGATCTACTCCACTTACATCAAGCCGTTCTACGAGCTCGCGCCCGGGTATCGCGCGTTCGTTCGCGTCGCAGCCAACACACGCAATTACGCTGCGGCAGGAATCGAGAATAAGGATTCAGACGGATACGACATCAAAGGGGGTCTCGAGTTTGCGATCGCGCCGCTTCTGCTTGGAAGTGTCGGGGTCGGTTATCTCTCGCAGACCTACGAGAACCCGCTCATTCCCAAGGTCGACGGTCTCTCGTTCAAGGGCGAATTGACCTGGCTCGCCACCGCGCTCCTGACAATCAAGGCCGAGGCCGAGCGCAAAGTCGCAGAAAC
The DNA here is from genome assembly GCA_964370945.1 of uncultured Hyphomicrobiales bacterium. Classification (GTDB taxonomy): domain Bacteria; phylum Pseudomonadota; class Alphaproteobacteria; order Rhizobiales; family Xanthobacteraceae; genus Pseudorhodoplanes. The sequence goes on from CAYJNT010000002.1 coordinate 49,150, forward strand.
GGTTACGCCGGAATTCGACGCGCGGCTCGATACGTCGTTCGGCGTGCGCGCGGATTATGAATTCCTTCGCAATGTCGTTCTGTTCGGCGGCGTACAATTCATAAACCAGGATTTTCGCGGGACGCCGCGCGTCGACGACGTGACCAAAGTGTCGACCGGCGTGCAATACCTGATGAACCGTCACCTGAGTACGGGCCTGCGCTACGACTTCATCAGCCGCGATTCCACGATCCCGACCTTCAGCTTCGACAAGCATGTGGTGATGTTCAATGTTACAGCGCAGTATTGACTATCGCCACACGAACCTGCGTCCCGCGCCGTATGCGGTCGGGCGGGCGCCACATGCCGCGCGCACCGATTCGGATGCGCTCCTGGACATTGTCCGCTGTCTGCGGCGCAATGCCCGGTTCATTCTGAGCATCGCGGTAATCGGAACGATCGTCGCGGTCGTGGGTGTGTTCAGCATCACGCCGAAGTATATGGCGACGGCGACGCTGCTGATCGACCCGCGCACGACACAAATCCTGAAGGACGCGGACGTGGTGGGCCGCCCTGGCACCGACAATGGCGCGATCGAGAGCGAGGTCGAACTTCTGCAATCCGACGCAACGATGCGGCGGGTCGCGCAAAAGCTCAATCTTCAGAACGACCCCGAGTTTGCCTCCGGCGGATTGCTGTCGTCTGTGAAGTCGCTCGCGCTGCTTCCGGTTCGCATGCTGTTCGGTAAGGAGGCGAGCGACGATCCTCTGTCCGGCGTCGTCTACAGGCTCGACAAGAATGTCGACGCCAAGCGCCGCGGGCTCACCTATGTCATCGAACTGAACGCCTGGTCGCAGGACGCGAAGAAGGCCGCCCGCATCGCCAATGCGTTCGCAGAAAGCTATCTCGCCGATCAGCTGGCGGTGAAATCGGAAGCGACCAGCCGCGTCAGCAAATGGCTCAATGAGCGCGTCGATGAAATGCGCGCGCGTGTCTCGGCGTCCGAAAAGGCGCTCGAAGAATACAAGAGCAAGTCCAATCTGTTCGATCTGGTGAACGGTGAAAAGCTTTCGGGCCGTCAAGTCTCGCAGCTCAACGATCAGCTGATCGATGCGCGCGCCAAGGCCGCCGCCGCGCGCTCGAAATACGAACAGCTCAGGCAGGTCACGCCCGAGAAATTGCGGTCCGCCGCCGCGTCTCCTGACGTGCTGCAGTCGACAGTCGTCTCGAACCTGCGCGGGCAATATGCCGATATCGCCAAGCAGCAAGCGGAACGCGAATCCCGCTACGGGCGTGAGCATCCGCAGGTGGTCGCCGGCCGCGCGCAGCTGTTTGACACCGAGCGGCAGATCACCGCGGAAATCAATCGCATCGTCACGAGCGCGAAGACCGAGCACGAAATGGCAAAGAGCCGCGAGGATTCGCTCGAGGCGAGCCTTGATGAGCTCAAAAGCAAAGCCGCCGAGCTGAACCATGCTTCGATCAAGATGAACGAGCTCGATCGCGACGTGCAGGCCAATCGCGATCTGTTCCAGTCATTCCTCGCGCGCGCCAAGCAAACCGCCGAATTGAGCATGCAGGTCGCGGATTCGCGGGTCGTGTCGGCCGCGAGCGTGCCATCGAGCGCGAGTTATCCGAAGAAAGCGCTGATGATCGGGCTCGGCTTCTTTGGAAGCCTCGGCCTCGGCGCCGCGCTCGCGCTCGGCCGCGATGCGTTCGGAAAGGGCTTCCGGCATTCGATCGACATCGAGCAGGTGCTTGGCCTGCAGCCGCTTGCCTCGATTCCAAAGGTCGGCGGACTGAGTCTGCCCAAGCGGGAAGTGCCGCTGCTGCGGCTCGATCCCCACAACCAGGACAATTTCCAGATGGCGCCGGCGCGATCGCGTCAGTCGGCGCGCGTGCTCGCCGACTACAGTCTCAATCAGCCGGATTCTGCGTTCGCCGAAAGCGTCCGCACGCTCTATTTGTCGCTGCGGCAGCAAACGCCCAGCCGGCAGATTGGCGTTGTCTTGGTTACGTCAGCCTTGCCGGGCGAGGGCAAATCGACGGTCGCCGCCAATCTCGGCCGCACCGCGGCCATGGCCGGCGACAATGTCCTCCTGGTCGACGCCGATCTCCGCCGGCCGTCGCTGGCATCCGCGCTCGATGTCGGCAGTGAGAACGGCCTCACCGACGTGCTGACCGGCCGCTGTCCACTCAACACGTCCGTGAAGCGCGATCGAAAGAGCGGGCTCTATGTCATCGCCGGCGCGCAATACACCTCCGGCGTGGATGCGCTCGGTCTCCTGTCGTCGCCCCAGATGACCAAGCTCATCGAGCATGCCCGCGATATCTTCGATCTCGTCGTGGTCGATGCATCGCCGCTTCTGCCGGTCGCGGATTCCCGCATCCTGATCGAGCAGGCCGATCGCGCGATCCTGGTCGTCGCCTCCGAACAGACGAGCCGGCAGGCGGTCGCGGCGGCGATCCGCGAATGTCCCGACCTTGAAACGAAAATGGCGGGCGTCGTCCTCAACGGCACGGTCGACGATTTCGACCGCTACTACGTCTACGACCGGACCGTCATTCCCGCTCATTCGAAAATTTGAAAGAGGCACCATGACCATCGATGCGAGGTTTAGTCCGAGAGTTCGTGCCGCGGCGGGGCATGGCGCGGAATTTCCGTGGGATATGTCCCGCCGCGCGTCGGCACGCGATCTCTGGCGCGCCGCGCTCGCCGGCGAGAGCATTGTCTCGGTGCCCTCCGCGCCGGCCCGCGCCCGCCGCAAGCCGCGGGAGATCGGCGCCGGCAGTGTTCCGTTGCTGGCGGTCGTCGTTGAATTCATTCTGATCGGCGCCGCCGCCTTCGGCGCCGGCACGTTTTATCACGAGGTTGTTTTCGGCGCGCTGCCGTCGCCGCTCTTCTATCTCGTTGCGACCATGGGGTTGTCGGCGATTTACGTCGCGCAATGCGCGCTGGCGCGCGATCACTCCATCAAGCGGCTGCTCGATCCGAAGGACGAGTTGCGGTCCGTCTTCGTGCGCTGGAACTCCGCCTTCTCGCTGTTCGTGTTCGCGCTGTTCATGATCCAGGCGACGGAATTCTATTCCCGTGGATCGATCATCGCCCAATATGGCGTCGGCCTCGTCGCCGCGGGCATTGTGCGCCTCATCATCGTGGGTGCCGTCGCGCGCGGGCTGCAGAGCGGCCTGATCCGCGGCCGCAAAGCCGTCGTTGTCGGGGAGCGCGAGCTCCTCGATGCCCTGATGCCGCGCCTGTCGCGCGCGGGCCGCGGCGCGAGCATCGTCGATGTCATTGCGCTCGAACAGAATTTCGACCTTGGCCCGGTCGAGGCCGTGACCGAGGATTTCCGTGTCCGTCAGGTCGGCCGAATTCTGTCGCAAATTCACGAGATCGCGCGCCGGACCGAGGTCGACGATATCGTGCTGGCGCTCTCCTGGACCGACAAGGAGCGTATCCGCGCCTTGACGGAGGGGCTCGCGTCCGTGCCGGCCACCATCCATCTCGCGCCCGATGAGAATCTCGGCTGGGTCCGCGATCCGGTCCTGGCGCGGGTGGGCGGCGATCACACCTTGCGGCTGTCGCGCGCGCCGCTCACGCTCAAGGATCATGTCATCAAGCGCGTCTTCGATGTCAGCGCATCATTCGGCTTGCTGCTGATCGCGTCTCCGTTGCTGGCGCTGGTCGCGCTGCTGATCAAGCTCGATTCGCCGGGCCCGGTTCTCTTCCGGCAGCGGCGCAATGGATTCAATCAGCGCGAGTTCCGCGTTTTCAAGTTCCGCACCATGTCGACGCTCGATGACGGTGATGTCGTGCGCCAGGTGACGCGCGACGACGCGCGCGTCACCCGCGTCGGCCGCATCCTGCGGCGGACCAATCTCGACGAAGTGCCGCAGCTCCTCAACGTGATCCTGGGCGATATGTCGCTCGTCGGTCCGCGGCCGCACGCGGTCGCTCACAATTCCGAATATGAGGAGCGCATCAGCCTTTACGCGCGGCGCCACAATGTGAAGCCGGGAATCACCGGCTGGGCGCAGGTCAACGGCTTCCGCGGCGAGACCGATTCCATCGACAAGATGGAGCGCCGTGTCGAGCACGACCTGTTCTACATCGACCATTGGTCGGTGCTGTTCGACATCAAGATCCTGCTGATGACGTTGCTGTCGCCGAGGTCCTATCGCAATGCATATTGAGATCACGCAAAGCCCCGCGGCCAGCATGGATGCCGGCTCCGATCGTCCCGATTGGGGCGGCAACTACGTGCCGATCGCCGCGCGCGAGCCCAAGCGCGGGTTGCTCCGCGCGGTGTGGCTGCGGTCGCGCGGGCTCTTGATCGCATTGCGCCGGACCTATTTCGTCAGGGTCTGGGGCATGGATATCGATCCGACCGCCTATTTCTCGCTGCGGGTGGATTTCGATCGCACCCATCCGCGCGGCATCCATATCGGCCGCGACAGCTATGTCGCTTATGGCGCCGTCATCCTGACGCATGACATGACGCGCGGGCTTTATGCCGACACGCGCATCGGCGCGCGCTGCTTCATCGGCGTGCGCAGTGTTCTCTTGCCGGGCGTGACGGTCGGTGACGGCTGCATCGTCGGTGCCGGCTCGGTTGTGACGCGGGACGTGCCCGCGGGAAGCATTGTCGCCGGCAATCCGGCGCGGATCGTAAGGTCCGGGATCAAGACCTATCGCTTCGGTTGTCTGTGGGATTGGGAAACGCTGTCGCGCAAGACAGCGTCTCTTAAGCCCTAAGGGACCGAATCGAAGCTAGCGGCGGATGAGTGATGCAACGGGCCGGTGAAACACCGTCGGCCCGAACGGGAAAGCTTTGCGTTCGTTTCAAATGAGGAGGGTGACGATGAGAGCCGATTTTCTTGGCTTGCCGATCGATCTGCTGACGCACGAGGAGACCGTGAACAGGGCGATCGACGCCATGTTGACGCGCAAGACCACGCACCATGTGGCGATGAATGTCGCCAAGCTCGTCAAGGCGCAAACCGATCCGGAATTGAAACGGGACGTCGCGCAAAGCCACATCGTCGGCGTTGACGGCATGGGCATCGTCTGGGGCGCGCGGGCGCTCGGGATCAAGGTGCCGGAGCGCGTCGCCGGCGTCGATCTGATGGAAAGCCTGCTCGCTATCTGCGCGGCGCATGATTTCCGCCCGTATTTCCTCGGCGCACGCCACCACGTCCTGGAAAAGGCGCTGATCAATGCGCTGCACCGCTGGCCGGGTCTGCGCTTTGCCGGATATCGCGACGGCTATTTTACCCGCGAGGAAGAGCCGCTGATCGTCGAACGGATCCGCAAGAGCCGTGCCGACTGCCTGTTCATCGCGATGCCGACGCCGCGCAAGGAGCGCTTCCTGGCGCAATACCGCGACGCTCTGGAAGTGCCTTTCATCATGGGCGTCGGCGGCGCGGTCGATGTTCTCGCCGGTTACGTCAAGCGCGCGCCGCGCGGCATGCAGTCGAGCGGCCTCGAATGGCTCTACCGCTCGTGCCAGGAGCCGCGGCGCATGTGGTGGCGCTACGCCTCAACGAACGCGAAGTACGCCGCGATGCTCGGCAAGGAAATCGCCAAGCGCGCATTCGTGGGCGATCGCCCGCAGCACCAGTGAGGGGACAGATGAATATTCTTGTGGCCTTTGGGACGCGGCCGGAAGCGATCAAGCTGTTTCCAGTTATTCACGCACTCAAGAAGGAGGCCGATTTCAACGTTACGGTCTGCGTGACCGCGCAGCATCGCGAGATGCTCGATCAGGTTCTGCAGGTGGCGCAGATCAGGCCGGATGTCGATCTCGACATCATGCGCGCAAATCAGTCGTTGCCGCAGATGACCTCGCGCATCCTGCAGAGCTTCGACGACGTGCTGACCGAGGTCGCGCCGGATCGCGTGATGGTGCAGGGCGACACGACGACCGCGATGGCGGCCGCGCTCTCGTCCTATTACCGCAAAATTCCGGTCGATCACGTCGAGGCGGGACTGCGCTCGGGCGACATTTACTCGCCTTGGCCGGAGGAGGTGAACCGCAAGGTGGTCGGCGCTTTGGCGTCGCTGCATTTCGCCCCGACCGTGCGCGCCGCGGAATCCCTGATCCGCGAAAACGTTCCGCGCGAACGCATATTCGTCACCGGCAATACGGTGATCGACGCGCTGCTGCAGACCAAGAGCAGGATCGATCGATATGTTTCCGCGCCGGACATGTTCGATGCCGGATTGCCGGCCATCGCGGACAATCGCTACATCATTCTCGTGACGGCACACCGCCGGGAGAATTTTGACGGCGGCATCGACCGGATCGCGTCCGCCTTGCTCTCGATCGCGGAAAATCCCGACGTGCTGATCGTGTTCCCGGTGCATCCCAACCCGAATGTGCTGGAGCCGATGAAAATGCGGCTCGGCAACCATCCGCGCATCCGGCTGTTGGCGCCGCAGGAATATGTGCCGTTCGTCTATCTGCTCTCGCGCTGTCACTTCGTGCTCACCGATTCCGGCGGCTTGCAGGAAGAGGCGCCCGCGCTTGGAAAGCCGGTGCTGGTGATGCGCGACACGACCGAGCGTCCGGAAGGGGTCGACGCCGGCACCGCGCTGCTGGTCGGCACCGATCCGGAGCGGATCGCGACCGAGGCGCAGCGCCTGCTGCGCGACCGCCAGCATTATCTGCGCATGAGTCGCGCCCACAATCCATTCGGCGATGGGCAGGCGAGCCTGCGCATCATGAACGTGCTCGCCGGCGAGGCGAACGGCACGCGCCACCACTAAAGCAGCAACAAGAAAGGTGACGATTATGAATCCCGAAACATCATCCGTCTGCGTGCTCGGCCTTGGCTATATCGGCCTGCCGACCGCGGCCCTGATCGCAAGCCGCGGCCTCCGGGTTGTCGGCGTCGATATCAATCCGGCCATCGTCGAGACGGTGGCGCAAGGCAACATCCATATCGCCGAGGCCGATCTCGACGGCCTGGTCCAGAAAGTCGTGACCTCGGGGAGGCTGGTCGCGCGCTCGACGCCGGAAGAGGCCGACGTCTTCGTGATCGCGGTGCCGACCCCGCTCTCCGGCAACAAGAAGCCGGTGATCGACAACGTGATCGCGGCCGCGCAATCGATCGCACCGCATCTGCGGCGCGGGTGCCTGGTCATCATCGAATCGACCTGTCCCATCGGCACGACCGAGCAGGTGCGGGACATGTTCGTTCAGATGCGGCCCGACCTCAAATTCCCGGGCCATGACGGCAACGGCGCAGAGCCGGACGTCTATCTCGCCTATTGTCCGGAGCGCGTGCTGCCGGGACGTATCCTGATCGAGCTCGTGCAGAATGACCGCTGCGTCGGCGGATTGACGGCGCATTGTGCGACCAAGGCGCGGCAGTTCTACGAACTCTTCGTGCGCGGCGATTGCATCGAGACCGAAGCGCGCACGGCCGAGATGGTGAAGCTCACTGAAAACGCCTATCGCGACACCAATATCGCCTTCGCCAACGAGCTGTCGCTGATCTGCGATCATGTCGACGTCAATGTGTGGAAGGTGATCGAGCTCGCCAATCGCCACCCGCGGGTCGATATCCTCAAGCCAGGCCCTGGCGTCGGCGGACATTGCATCGCCGTCGATCCCTGGTTCATCGTCGATGCCGCGCCGCGCGAGGCGCGCCTCGTGCGAATGTCGCGCGACATCAATGACGGCAAGGCGGTCTACATCCGACATCAGATCGAGCGGCTGATGCAAAGCTATCCGGACCGCGACGTCACCTGTCTCGGCCTGACCTTCAAGGCCAACGTCGACGATCTGCGCGAGAGCCCGGCGCTCGAGATCGCGGAAGGACTGGCGAAGAAGCACGGCAAGCGGATTTCAGTCGTCGACCCGTTCGTCAACAAATTGCCGGCGACGTTGTACCGCGCCGGCGCGCGCAAGATCGATCTCGACGAAGCGCTCAAGAATCCGGGCATCCTCGTCGTGCTGGTCGATCACGAGCCGTTCCGCAAGGTGTCGGCCGAGCGGAGGAACGGCGCGGTCGTCTACGACACGCGGGGAATCTGGCGGTCGTGAGCTTTAAGCGAACATGACCCTGGCCGGAACAAAGGCGTACGACGGCGCAGCCGCGATCCGGTCGCGTTGGCGTTCCGTGGCGGTCAGGTCCGCGACGGTCGGCGACCAGATCATCGTGTCGGTGACCAATTTCATCCTGACGTTGGTGATCGGCCGCGTCTTTTCGGCCGAGGAATTCGCGGCCTACGGCATCGGGCTGTCGATCGGCCTGATGCTGCAGGGATTGCAGCGTCACGCCGTCACCATCCCGCTGATGCTGGAGCCGGATGAACGCGTGCGCCGGCGCGCGGCGGCGGTCAGCGCGGCGCAATCGATCCTGGTCGTTTGCGCGGTCCTCTCCGCGGGGCTCGCGCTCGCGATCCTGTCGTCCCTGGACGCGGCGGGCTTTGCGAATCTTGTCGTGATCGCGAGCGCGGTCTGCCTGATCGTCTATCTCGAGCTTGAATTCGCGCGTGCGTTTCTCGTGAAAATCGGCCGCCCCTGGCTCTTGCTCGCGAGCGCATGCTGGTACGCCTTCGTCATCGGTGTGCTATCGATCGCGTCGCTCGCCGGAAAGCTCGATTTTCTCCCGATGCTGGCGTGGCTCACCGCGGCCATGCTGGTCCACGCGGGCGTCATTCTCACGCTGGCCGGCATGCCGGCCTTCCGCGCCGGCCTGCGGCTTCTCGGGGCCGACATGCGCCGTTACGGCGGATGGGCGGCGATCGCGGTCGCGACCTATACCGGCTACAACCACGTGCCGCTGTTCATTCTCGGGGCGATCGCCGCGCCGATCCATGCCGCGGCGTTCGTTGCGACGCGCAGCCTCTTGCAGCCCTTGCAGATTCTGCTGCGCGGCTTCGATATCGCCGACAAATCCGCATTCGCCAAGGCCGCGCGCGAGCCGTTCTCGCGGCGCGCTTTGCTCTTCACGCTGAAGCTTGCGGCCCTCTATGCCGTTATCGGAGCAGCGTTCGGCATCGCCGTGGTCCTGCTGGCCGACCGCATCATCGTCTTCGCTTACGGTCCGAAATTCGCCGCCGCCGGCGCCGCCCTGATCGCCTGGGTGCCTGCTTATATGTTCATGACCATCACCATGCCGCTTGAATCTCTTGTCTATGCCCGCAAGGCGTTCAGCGGCTATTTCGTCATTCGGGGTCTCGCTTCGCTGGCGGCGATTGCGGCGAGCATTCCGCTCATCTTTCTTTATGCCGAAGTCGGCGCGATTGCCGCCTGCGCGCTGGGATGGCTTCTCGCGGTCGCCGGAACACTGATCTTTCTTGCTCGCGGAACCCGCGCATGACGCTCATCGGTCGCAACATTGTGATCCTGCTCACATTTGCGGCCGCCGCGACCGTCGCCGTTGCGCTCGTATTCGAGCCGTCGGCATTCTGGACGATCGCGGTCTTTCCCGCCGTCGCCGTGTTTTGCACCATCGTCTGGGGCGTTTTGACCGGCGACCGGCTGGCGACGCTGCTGCATCTGTTCGCGGCCGCCTTCCTGATGCATGCCGTGTTCCGCATCCGCGACTATGGCGACAAGGACGTCGACTTCCAGGTCATCATCAAGATTGCGCTCTGGGTCACGGTCGCGGCCGTTGCGCTCATCCATGCGCGCAAATGGATCGGGCTCGTGCTGCAGCCGGTCAATTTGCCCTGGATCATGTTTCTGTTCTGGCTGCTCGCGACCGCGGCGATCTCACCCAATCCGACCTATACGCTTGTCTCCGCTTTCACGGTGCTCGCGAGCGTCCTGTTCTGCGCCTACATTTTCTCGGTCTTCGATGCGATCAGCGTCTTCATCACTATTCTCGTGGCCACTGTGCTGTTCTGCATCGTATCGATCATCGTTTATTTCGCCATTCCGGAATTCGGCCACTACGTTTATTGGGTCAATCAGGAGCGCTTCGTCAGCCCGAGACTTTCCGGGATCGCCGGCAGCGCCAACAACATGGCGCTGATCGCGGCGTTCGGGCTGGTCATCACCGGGCTCTATCCGCGCGAACTCCATCAGATGAACCGCCTGCTGGTGCCGATGGCGGTGGTCTTTTGCGGCGCGGCTCTGTTGATGACCAACTCCCGCACGCCGCTCGCGATGACCGTCATCATCCTGTTCGCGACCTACATGCTGAACTGGCGAAGACTCTATGCCGCGCTGTTTCTTGCGTCGGTCACGCTGCTGCTGGTCTTCGCGGTCCTGCCGTTCGGCCAGGAATTCCTGCTCAAGAGCGTGTCACGCAGCGGCGACGTCGGCGAAGTCACCTCCATGACCGGCCGCTCACAAATCTGGTACGCCGTGCTCAAGCTCGTCGAGCTGCAACCGTTGACCGGGTACGGCTATGCCAGCTCCGTCTTCATCTTGCCGCAGCACGTCAACGAGATCGGCTTCCCGACCTCGCACGCGCATAATCTCGTCCTGCAATTGCTGCTCACGACCGGATGGATCGGCGTCACTCTGTTCACGCTGTCGGTCATCGGCATCATCGTGCGCGCGAGCCTGCATCGGGACTCGACGACATTCTGCATGATCGCATTCGTGCTGCTGAACGGAATCACGGAATCGAGCGGGTTCACGACGCTTGCCAATATCTGCACGCTCGCCTTCGCGATCGCCGTCACGTACCCGTCGATGGAAAGAGAATACGCCTATGATCTTGCATATCAGCGCTGACTATCCCGACCCGATTGCTCCGGCGAAGACGAAAGCGGTGCATAATCTGCTCGCCGCGACGAACGACATCGCGCACGCGGTCTATTCGATCAATCGCGTGAATTGGCCGGCCGGGGTCGACGCGATCCGGTTTTCCGACGATTGCACCGCGCTGTCATACGGCGCGCCGCCCTATGGCATCGGGCTGACGCATTATCTTCAGCCGGTGGTCCGCTTCATCGTGCAGGATGTCGAAAAGCGTGGTTTGAAACCCGATCTCATTCACGCCCACAAATTCACCGTCGAAGGTTTGATCGCGGCGGAGCTCGCAAAGCAGCTCAACTGCCGTTTTATCGCGAGCCTCTGGGGCGACACCGATACCAAGATTTTCGAACGGAAACCCGGCTTGCGGCGGCGCTATCGCGCCATCGCGGCGCAGGCGGCGATGCTGCTGCCGGCGGCGCCCTGGACGGCGGATTATTTCGCGAACGCGCTCGCCGTGCCCGATCACCACATGGAAGTGCTGCCGGTGATGACCGCGGGCGACATCGTGCTGCCGCCGGACATGCGGCACACGCCACAGCTCGTCAGCGTGTTCAGTCTCGACGCCTGGCAGCGCAAAGGCCTCGATATCCTCGCCAAGGCGATGACATTCGTTGCGCAGGACATTCCGGACGTGACGCTCGATCTCTACGGCGCGGGCAGCGCGCGCTCGTTTGCCGCCGCCGAAAGCGTGCTGCACAAGACCGGCGCCGCGCGCCTGATCCGGCTGAAAGGCCCGCTGCCGCATAACAACGTTCAGCAGGTGATGAATCGTTACGCCGCCTTCGTCATGGCGCCACGCCGCGAAACCTACGGCATGGTGCATGTCGAGGCGCTGCTGGCCGGCCTCCCGGTCCTGTGGTCGAAAGGCCGCGGCATCGACGGATTGTTGCCCGAGCCATTGCCGGGTTATCGCGCCGATCCGTCGTCCGCCAGCGACGTCGCCGCCGGCATCCGGTATCTCATCGCGAAGGAAGCCGCGCTCAAGCAGGTGATCCGCAGCCTGCAGGCGCATGGGGGGCTCGACCATCTGCGGCGCACGGCCATCGCGGATCATTACCGCGATGTCCTTGCGCGCGTGACCGGAGACCGAGCCGGGAGCGAGGCTCCGCTGGTGCCGGCGGCTTAGAGCGCAATACGGCGAAGCCTGCCCCGGACGTGATCCAGGGTGGAAACCGGAAGGGACTCTAGTGCGGACGGTGGCACATGAAGATTTTCTCGCCGCGCGTCAGCCCGTAGCGCGAGACCTCGGGCTCGACCGCGGTGATTTCCTCGACCTTGAAGCCCGGCGCCGCCAGGCGCGCCCGCGCATCGCTGCCGAAATAGCGGGCGTGATCGTGCTGCCCGAAATAGAGCAGCCGATCGCTGGGCGCGCTCTTGGTCGGATCCTCGAAGGTCTGGTTCCAGCCTTCAACGATCGGGAACATCGCGATCAGGAGGCCGCCGGGGCGGAGCACGCGATAGAGTTCCGCGACCGCCGCGCGGTCATTCACGTGTTCGAGCACGTGCAGGCAGATCACGACGTCGTAGGATTTGCTTTCGATCGTGAGGGCTTCGATATTTTCTTTCAGGTCCACGCCGTCCGCGAACAAATCCGCCGTCACATAGGCCTTGGGCTTGCGATCCAGGACGAATTTGCGCACCGCCTGTTCCGGCGCGAAATGCAGCACGTCCTTACCGCCGAAGAAGTTCATCTGCTGATCGGCGAGATAGAGCAGCCGATGCCGTTCGAGCGATCCGCATTTCGGACAATAGACGTCGCAAACGAACGGGTAACCGTAACCGAGAAACTTACCGTGATACCCGCACATCGGACAATCGCGCGGGAACTTTCCGAACGCGCGGAACACGGATCGCGAAAGGTATCTCAGTGACCGAACATAAGGCCGCAGCATCTTTCCAATCTCCGTCTCGGATGCAGATGGAACTCACAAACAATGAAAGCTGAAAATAATCGATGGAACGCGTGGCAAAAATTCGGCCAAGTTCGGTTGAACGTGAGGCACCGGTATAAAAATGCCGCGTGCGATTTAAGCGACACGAAGTCGTCGCACTCTGATGCGACGAACGCAGCTCTCAAAAAATCCAAACACCGGGTGACGATCATGCGAAGGGCGCGGTATCTGGTTGCGACACTCATCCTTCTCATCGCGCTGACGGATGCGCGCGCCGAGTTCCGCGTCGGCCCCGCGATCAATATCGCGCAATGGTTCACCTGGCCGCGTTACGAGCCGTCGCCGGCGCCGTCGATCGCGTGGCCGCCCTACAAGGAGACGCCGCGGCCGCCGAATCTTTCCGAATTGCAGGCGCTGAAAAAAGCCGGTTTCGAAACGATCCGGCTGCCGGTCGATCCGGCGCCCTTCATGGTGTTCGAAGGCGAGAAGCGTGAAGCCGTCTACCGCATGCTGTTCGATGCGCTGGCGCTGATCCAGCAGGCGGGCCTGCGGGTCATTCTCGATCTGCATCCGAACAGCCGCCATCCGGTCTGGGGTCAGCATGCGGTGATCGCCGGATTGGATGCGCCGGCCTTTGTCGCTTACGCCGATGTGACGGCTGAAATGGCGCGGCGGCTGGCGAAGCTCGATGCGAATCGCGTGGCGCTGGAAGTGATGAATGAGCCGCGGCTGAAATGCAAAGGCGAGCAGCAGGAGCGTTGGGAGCGCATCGCCTCAACGCTCGTGACGCGCGCACGCAGGGAGGCGCCGAAGCTCACGCTCGTCGTCACCGGCGCCTGCGTGGCGTCTCTCGACGGTCTGCTCGCGCTCGATCCGGAGCGGTTCGGCGATGCCAACCTGATCTACACCTTCCATTTCTACGAGCCGTTCAGCTTCACGCATCAGGGCGCGACCTTCATTCCCTGGCCGGACAAGTATCTCGACGAAGTGCCGTGGCCCGTGCATCACCGGCCGATCGAAGAGCCGCTCGCGCGATTGCAGGAGCGCATGCAGAAAGTCAGCCTCGATCCGATCGCGCTGGAAAAAGCGCGGATCGGCGCAGCAGCCAACTTGACCAAACTCTATGCGGCCGGCGCCGGCCGCGACACGCTCGATGCGCGCTTCTCGAAAGTCGCGGCCTGGGCGCGCGATCGCGGCATTTCGCCCAGGCGCATCCTGATCGGCGAGTTCGGCGTGCTGCGCAAAAACGGTGACAGCCCGGGCGCGCTGTGTGAGGACCGCATCCGCTGGCTTTCGGACATCCGCGAGATCATGGACAAATACGGATTCTCCTGGAGCTATTTCAGCTACGATGGCCCGTTCGCCCTGGTGCGCAGCGATCAGGATCGGGAATTCGACCTGTCGGTGCTGAAGGCGTTGGGACTGCGGAACGGGAAAACGGGCTGCGAGTCCTGATCG
>CAYJNT010000003.1:0-33510 GCA_964370945.1 uncultured Hyphomicrobiales bacterium
TTAATTTTTGCACTGCACAATTCTTCGGCAATTGCTCGGCGTTCTGCAGATTCTCGCGCCAACGAAATCGCAGGCCAGTTTCGGAAGAATCCCGTAGTGCCTTGATAAACAAAGAATTTTTCAGTCGTGCTCGGTTGGCACGCGACTTGAAAGGATGAAAGTCGAAAGGCGCCCCCTTGAGGAGCGCCAGGTCCAACGACGGACCATCAAGCAACGCCGCTGTCTTGGGGAAACGCTCATCGGTTTGAGCGCCGTCCGGGCTGCGGTTTTTTTGTTTGGCGGGACGCAAAGGGAAAACGATCCGATGGGTGGTGAACCAGACACCGCACCTTGCAGAGGACAGGAACACGATGGGTAACGACAGCACTGGAAAGCAGGATCGCCGCGGCCTCAGTCGCCGCGGATTTCTGAAAGCGACCGCAAGCACGGCGGCACTTGCCGGAACCCTGCCGGCAGAACGGATTTTTGCGCCCGGCATCGCGCGCGCCGCGCTCAAGCTCGAAAAGGAAGACCTGAAATTCGGCTTCATCAAGCTCACCGATATGGCGCCGATCGCGATCGCCAAGGAAAAGGGCTTCTTCGAGGACGAAGGACTTTTCGTCGCCGCCGAGCCGCAGGCCAACTGGAAGGTACTCCTCGACCGCGTCATTACCGGCGAACTCGACGGCGCGCATATGCTCGCCGGCCAGCCGCTTGGCGCCACCATCGGCTTCGGCACCAAGGCGCATGTGGTCACGCCGTTTTCCATGGATCTCAACGGAAACGGCATCACCGTTTCCAACGCAGTTTGGGAGGAGATGAAGAAACATCTTGCCAAAGGCGCGGACGGCAAACCGGTTCATCCGATCAAGGCCGACGCGCTTAAGAAGGTGGTCGACAAGTACAAGGCTGACGGCAAATCGTTCAACATGGGAATGGTTTTCCCGGTCTCCACGCACAATTACGAATTGCGCTACTGGCTTGCTTCGGGCGGCATTCATCCCGGCTTTTACTCTCCGACCGACACCTCCGGGCAGATCATGGGCGACGTACTGATTTCGGTGACGCCGCCGCCGCAGATGCCCGCAACGCTCGAGGCCGGCACAATTCACGGCTATTGCGTCGGCGAGCCGTGGAATCAGCAGGCTGTGTTCAAGGGCATCGGCGTTCCAGTCATCACCGACTACGAAATCTGGAAGAACAATCCTGAGAAGGTATTCGGGATGACGGCGGATTTCGTGAAGAAGTATCCCAACACGACGCTTGCCATCACGAAGGCGCTGATCCGCGCCGGCATATGGCTCGACGAGAACAACAATGCCAATCGCGGCGAAGCCGTCAAAATTCTGTCCAAGCCCGAATATGTCGGCGCGGATGCCGCAGTTATCGCCAATTCGATGACCGGCACATTCGAGTATGAAAAAGGCGACAAGCGCGCGGTGCCGGACTTCAATGTCTTCTTCCGCTACTTCGCGACCTATCCCTATTATTCCGACGCGGTATGGTATCTCACCCAGATGCGGCGCTGGGGACAGATTCCGGAAACCAAGCCGGATGCATGGTATGCCGACGTCGCCAAGCAGGTCTATCGCCCCGACCTCTACCTGGAAGCCGCCAAGCTTCTGGTCGCGGACGGCAAAGCGAAGAAGGAAGATTTCCCGTGGACCAGTGACGGCTATCGCGCGCCAACCAATGAATTCATCGATGGCGTAACTTTCGACGGTCGCAAGCCGAACGCCTATATCGAGGGCTTGCCGATCGGCCTGAAAGGCAATCAGCGCGTAGACGGCACCAAGATTGTCTCGAACTGAAAGGAGCCGGACGCATTGCGTCCGGCCTTCTTTTTCTCATCTAGCGGCGGTATCTCGCCGGGAGCAAAGAAAATGTCGGTCACTTCGGAATTCATTCCGGTCAGCGAAAGCGACGAAACAACGGCGCTACGTCAAAACCGCGAAAAATGGCAAACCAGGATCAACGGCATAGCCGGCTTCTTTGGATTGATTGGGTTCGGCTGGGTTGTTCCGCTGCTCCGCATAGCCGCCGGCGAAAACATCGCCCAGCAGGGAAAGGAGCTTTGGCGTCAACTCGGCATTCCCCTCCTCGCGATCGCAATCTTTCTCGGCCTGTGGGGGGCGCTTGCGCCACGCGTGCAGACGAGTCTTGGCGCGTTACCCGGACCGGTCCAGGTCTGGAAGCAGGCGCAGAATCTGTGGGAGGACCATGTCGCCGAGCGCGCCAAAGAACAGCAATTCAACGAGCGGCAAAATAAACGCAACGCCGAAATTCTCGCCAAGGATCCGAAAGCCGAGGTAAGACACCGGCCCTATACGGGAAAGCCGACATTCGTCGACCAGATATTTACCAGCCTGAAGACCGTTTTCACCGGTTTCCTGTTGGCAACCCTGGTCGCGGTGCCGCTCGGAATTCTGTGCGGCCTCTCGATCTCTTTCAATTCGGCAATCAATCCGCTGGTTCAGATTTTCAAACCGGTGTCCCCGCTGGCATGGCTTCCGATCGTGACCATGATTGTGAGCGCGGTCTATGTCTCTGACGACCCTACCTTTCCGAAGTCATTTCTCGTGTCGGCGATCACAGTTACCTTGTGTTCGCTGTGGCCGACCCTGATCAACAGCGCTGTTGGCGTCGCCTCGATCGATAAGGACCTGCTCAATGTCGGCCGCGTGCTGCGCCTGACTTGGCCGAGGAAGATTTTCAAGCTTGTTTTGCCGTCTGCATTGCCGCTGATCTTCACAGGTCTTCGCCTCTCGCTCGGCGTGGGCTGGATGGTGCTAATCGCCGCGGAAATGCTGGCGCAGAATCCGGGACTCGGAAAATTCGTCTGGGATGAATTCCAGAACGGTTCATCCGCGTCACTCGCCAAGATCATGGTCGCGGTGCTGGCCATCGGTATTATCGGATTTTTGCTCGATCGCGTCATGCTCGCTTTGCAGGCGGCATTCACGCATAGCGCCACGCGCTGAGAGGACAAGCGAATGACAATCTTGCAGCTGAAGAATGTCAGCAAGTCCTACGGCTCGAACGGTTCACGCACGCGCGTCCTGGACAACATTTCGCTCTCGGTCGAGGACGGCGAATTCGTCGCGATTATCGGATTTTCCGGGTCCGGCAAGAGCACATTGATCAGCCTGATGGCCGGTCTGATCGCACCTGATTCCGGCGAAGTGCTCTTCCGTGGGACACCCGTTACCGAGCCAGGTCCGGAGCGCGGTGTCGTGTTTCAGAGTTACTCGCTGCTGCCCTGGCTCTCGGTGCAAGGCAACATCGCGCTCGCGGTCGATTCCGTCGCCGCAGACCGTCCGGCGGCCGAGCGGCGCGAGCGCATCGCGCATTACATCGACATGGTTGGGCTGAGCCACGCTGCGGACCGCAAGCCGGCGGAGCTTTCCGGCGGCATGCGCCAGCGCGTTGCGGTCGCCCGCGCGCTTGCCATGGATCCGGAGGTGTTGCTGCTCGACGAGCCGTTGTCGGCGCTTGATGCGCTTACCCGCGCCAAGCTGCAGACCGAGATCGAGGCGATCTGGTCGGAGGAAAAAAAGACCGTCGTTCTCATCACCAACGACGTCGACGAAGCCATTCTGCTGGCAGACCGCATCATCCCGCTCAATCCGGGACCGGGTGCGACGCTCGGCCCGGAATTCAAGGTGCCGTTCGCGCGTCCGCGCGATCGCGCGGCCATCAACAACGACCCGGCCTACAAGCGACTGCGCGCGGCGATCACCCAGTACCTCATGGATGTCGGGATCGATCACGCTGCCGCATCCGAAGACGGCGGCGGCCTGCCCAATGTCGTACCGGTCGCGTTCAATTCCGGCCCGCCACGCGCGCATCGCGAAGCCGCCGCAAGCCCGATCGAGAATCGTTACGTCGAGTTCTACGAGGTCAAGAAAGTCTATCCCACGCCGAAAGGACCACTCACCGTTGTCGAAGGCTTCAACCTGCTGATGCGCAAAGGCGAGTTCGTCTCCCTGATCGGTCATTCCGGCTGCGGAAAGTCCACCGTCCTTTCGATGATGGCGGGCCTCAATGACATCTCCGGCGGCGGTATCGTGCTCGACAACAAGGAGATCACTATCGCCGGACCAGATCGCGCGGTTGTGTTCCAGTCGCCCTCGCTGTTTCCCTGGCTGTCCGCCCGCGAAAATGTCTCGCTCGGCGTTGATTGCGTTTTTCCGCATAGCAGCCGCAGCGAACGTTCCGATATCGTCGAGTATTACCTGGCGCGCGTCGGACTTGCCGACGCGATGGACAAGCCGGCGTCGGAGCTGTCCAACGGCATGAAACAGCGCGTCGGCATCGCACGCGCATTCGCGTTGTCCCCAAAATTGCTTCTGCTGGACGAGCCCTTCGGCATGCTCGATTCGCTGACGCGCTGGCAATTGCAGGAAGTCCTCATGGACGTCTGGTCGCGCACGCAAGTGACCGCGATCTGTGTGACGCACGACGTTGACGAAGCGATCCTGCTCGCAGACCGCGTCGTGATGATGACCAACGGTCCGCATGCCACGATCGGCCGCATTCTCGACGTCGACATTCCGCGTCCGCGCACGCGACGCGCCCTCCTCGATCACCCGCGCTATTACGAATATCGCCAGGAACTGTTGTCGTTCCTCGACGAATTCGAGCATGGCGCCGCAGGCCGACCGGCGGTTCGGTCGGCTGCCGCGTGAGATACGACCATGAGTGAGCCTCTTGTCGTCATCGGCAATGGCATGGCCGCAGCGCGTTTCGTGGATGAACTCACCACGCGCGCTCTCGGCCGCTATTCCGTTGCCGTCATCGGAAATGAGGGTAAGCTCGCCTATAACCGCGTGCTACTCTCCTCGGTGCTGGCAAATGAAACCGAGGTGTCGGATATCGAGCTGAAATCCTTCGATTGGTGGAAGGATCGCGGCGTGACGTTGCTGTACGATCACGCGGCAGTTTCTGTCGATCCGGCGATCCGTCGCGTGCGCCTCGCCAATGGCGCCACCCTGCCCTACAAGCATCTCGTTTTCGCAACCGGATCGCGCCCGATCCGTCCCAGCACGCCCGGCATGGATCTGCCCGGCGTTCTGACCTTCCGCGACCTCGGCGATGTTGCTGCGATTCGCAAGGCGGCTAGTCCCCGAACCCGCGCGGTTGTGATCGGCGGCGGATTGCTCGGGCTTGAAGCGGCATATGGGCTCGCGAAAGCGCGCGCCAACGTGACCCTTCTTCATCTCATGGATCGTCTGATGGAGCGCCAGCTCGATCCGCATGCGGCCGCAATGCTCAAGAATGCGGTCGAGTCCCGCGGTGTCGAGGTGTTGCTGAAGACCGAGACCACACGGATCGAAGATGTGCGCGGAGTGAAGGTCGTGACCCTGAGTGATGGCCGCCGGATCGAAGCCGATCTCGTGGTGGTCGCGGTCGGCATTCATCCCAACACCGATCTCGCGCGCAAAGCCGGCGCCGACATCAATCGTGGCATCGTGGTCAACGACGCGCTCGAAACCTCGATTCCGGGCCATTATGCGATCGGCGAATGCGCGGAGCATCGCGGGCAATGTTACGGCCTGGTGGAGCCCGCCTATGAGCAGGCGCGCATCCTCGCTTCGCACCTCGCTGGCGAAAAGACCGCTTATCCAGGCAGCATCCTCTCCACCAATCTGAAGGTGTCCGGCGTGAATGTCTTTTCGGCTGGCGATTTCCTGGGCGCAGCTGGCACGGAACGGATCGTGCTCTCCGATCCGGGGTACCGCACTTACAAGAAACTTGTCATCGCCGATGGAAAATTGGCCGGCGCCGTTCTGTTCGGCGATACCGCCGACAGCCTCTGGTATCTCGACCTGATCCGGTCGGGCCGACCGATCTCCGAATTCCGCAACGATCTCGCCTTCGGCCGCGTCTTTGCCGAAAGCAAGGCGGCGTGACGCGATGTCTGGCGATTTCACCCCAGACCAGAAACGCTACCTCGAGGGCTTCGTCTCGGGACTGCAGGCCGCGCGCGCCGCAAAAGGAACGACGCGCGGCGGAGAGGCCGCAGGAAAGCCGATCGGACCGGACGCCATCCATTTCGAGGCGCAGGATCGCGTCACGGCGGCAGGCGGCAAGCTTGCCGACCAGGAGAAATTCAAGCGCGAGCAGCATCCATTCGATGCCTACGAGCGGCTGAAGGAGCAGGCTGAGAAGAACGAAGCACCGAAGCCGGCGGACAATTTCCGCTGGCGCTATTATGGCCTGTTTTACGTCGCGCCAACGCAGACCTCCTATATGTGTCGACTGCGCCTTCCGAATGGCGTTCTCTCGCATTGGCAGTTCGCGGGCGTTGCCGATCTCGCCGATCGCTGCGCCGGACCGTATTCGCATGTCACCACCCGTGCCAATCTGCAGATCCGCGAGATCGAGCCGAAGCACGCGGTCGAAGTGGTGGAAGGCATCCAGGAACTCGGCTTGTGCTCGCGCGGCTCCGGCGCCGACAATATCCGCAACGTCACCGGCACCCCGACCGCCGGCATTGATCCGCAGGAGCTGATCGATACGCGGCCGCATGCGCGTGCGTGGCATTTCCATATTCTCAATGAGCGCGCACTCTATGGCCTGCCGCGCAAATTCAATGTCGCCTTCGACGGCGCTGGCACCATCCCCGTTCTGGAAGATACAAACGACATCGCATTCCAGGCCGTCGATGTGAAGGACGGCTTCGGGATCGAGCCGGGCATCTGGTATCGCCTCGCGCTTGGCGGCATCACCGGCCATCGCGATTTCGCGCGCGACACCGGCTTCATCGTCAAGCCCGCCGAAGCGGTGAAAGTCGCCGACGCCATCGTGCGCGTCTTCATCGAGCATGGCGACCGGACGAACCGCAACAAGGCACGGCTGAAATACGTGCTCGATGCCTGGAGCTTCGAGAAATTTATGGCGGCGGTGGAAGACAAGCTTGGTCGCAAGCTCGTGCGCGCGCCGGCCGATGCCATTGCGCCGCGTCCGGTCTTCGACCGCTCGGCCCATATCGGCGTGCGTCCGCAAAAGCAAAAAGGCCTCAACTGGATCGGCCTCGTCTTTCCGGTCGGAAAAATCACCACCGACCAGATGCACGGCATTGCGAAAATCGCGCATGACCTCGGCGACGGTGATATCCGCCTCACCGTTTGGCAAAATTTGCTGATCTCAGGCGTGAAGGACGAGAATGTCGCAACGGCAATTGCCGCGCTCGGAGCGATCGGGATTTCGACCAAGGCGACCGCGATCCGCGCCGGGCTCGTCGCCTGCACCGGCAGCAAGGGGTGTCGCTTCGCGGCCTCCGACACCAAGGGTCACGCCGAAGCCATCGCCGAACATTGCGAGGCACGCGTGCAGCTCGACAGCCCGGTCAATATCCATCTCACTGGCTGCCACCATTCCTGCGCGCAGCATTATATCGGTGACATTGGGATGATTGGCGCGCGTGTCTCCACCTCCGAGGAAGGCGACACGATCGATGGCTATCACATTCTGGTCGGTGGCGGCTTTGGGCCGGACGCCGCCTTGGGCCGCGAGATCTATCGCGACGTGAAGGCCGATGCTGCGCCACAAACCGTCGAGCGGATGCTGAAAGGCTATCTCGCCAACCGCGCAGACGACGAAACCTTCCTCGCCTTCACCCGTCGCCATGAGGTCGAAGCGCTGCAAAAAATGTTCGACGTGGAGGCCGTCGAGTGAACCAGCAGCTTCCTCCGCTCCCGAATCTCGTTCCGGAAACTGCGCCGTTCACGCCCGAGCAGCGCTCCTGGCTCAATGGCTTTTTCGCAGGTCTTGTTTCGCTCGATAGCGCCGGGCTGACGCCGCTCACGCCCGAGCAGAATGCCGCCCTCATGGGTGCGCCGGTCGCCAAGGGACCGCTCGATGACGGCGACGATGGTGAGGCGCCCTGGCACGATCAGACCATCGCGATTGCCGACCGCATGAAGCTCGCGGAAGGCCGTTCTGTCCGCCGGCGCATGATGGCGGCGATGGCGCAGCAGGATTGCGGCCAATGCGGTTACAGCTGCGAGGATTATTCCAACAAGATTTTCCTGAAGGAAGAAGAGCGGCTCAATCTCTGCGTGCCTGGCGGCAAGGAAACCGCCCGCATGCTGAAGAACCTTCACGAAGAACTCGACAAGCTGCCCGCCACGGCGAAAGCGCCAGCCGCCGATGCAGCTGCCGTGCCGGCGCCATTGAGCGAAATCGGCCGGTCGCGCGACAACCCCGCGACTGCGACCTTCCTGTCGCGCACGCGTTTGAACAAAGGCGCTTCTGAAAAAGAGACGTGGCACCTCGATTTCGATCTGACCGAGAGCGGGCTTGATTACGCGCCAGGCGATTCCTTCGGGCTTTATCCGGCGAACGATCCTGCGCTCGTCGATGCCGTCATCGCGGCGCTGCATGCGCCGTTCGATTATCCGGTGACGGGCCGCACGTTGGGCGAAGTCTTGAGTGATCAGGTTTCGCTCTCGCCCGCACCGGACGCACTGTTCCAGCTCTTTTCTTACGTCACCGGCGGCGAGAGGAAACTCAAGGCTCGCGCGCTTGCGAGCGGGGAAGATCCTGACCGCGACGCGGCGACGCTCGATGTGCTGGCGGCGCTGGAGAAATTCCCGGGCATCAGGCTCGATCCGGAAGCTTTTGTCGAAGCGCTCGATCCGCTGCAGCCGCGGGTCTATTCCATCTCGTCGTCGTTCAAGGCTCACCCCGGACGGATTTCGCTCACGGTCGACTCCGTGCGCTACGACATCGGCGGGCGCACCCGGCTCGGCGTCGCCTCGACATTCCTGGCCGGCCGCATCGATCCCGGCGCACGGCTCAAGGTCTATGTGCAGAAAGCACACGGCTTCGCGCTGCCCGCCGATCCAGCGACGCCGATCATCATGGTCGGGCCCGGCACGGGTGTTGCACCATTCCGCGCCTTCCTGCATGAGCGGATGGCGACCAAGGCGCCCGGCCGCAACTGGTTATTCTTCGGCCATCAGCGCAGCGCCTGCGATTTCTTCTACGAAGACGAATTAAACGCCATGAAGGCGACTGGACTGCTGACGCGGCTCTCGCTCGCCTGGTCGCGTGACGGCGATCAGAAATTCTACGTCCAGGACCGCATGCGTGAGGTCGGGCGCGATCTGTGGGCATGGCTCTCCGAAGGCGCGCACTTCTATGTCTGCGGCGACGCCAAGCACATGGCGAAGGATGTCGAGCGCGCATTGGTCGATATCGTCGCTGAGCATGGTGGGCGCTCGACCGATGAAGCGATCGCATTCCTTGCCGATCTGAAGAAGCAGGGCCGCTATCAGCAGGACGTCTACTGAGAGCGCCATGAACGCCCTGCCCCCGAACCCGCTCACCATCCGCACCACCTGCCCCTATTGCGGTGTTGGCTGCGGCGTGCTCGCAGCGCCCGACGGCAAGGGTGGCGCCGCGATCGCGGGTGATCCTTCGCATCCGGCGAATTTCGGAAAGCTGTGCTCGAAGGGCATTGCGCTCGGCGAAACACTCTCGCTCGACGACCGCCTGCTGACGCCGATGCTCCGGCAAGCCGATGGCACGTTCGCCCGCGCGGACTGGGACCAGGCGCTCGGTCGGACCGCAGATGGTTTCAGGCGCATCATAGCGCGCGATGGGCCGGATGCAGTTGCTTTCTATCTCTCCGGGCAGTTGCTGACTGAAGACTATTATGTCGCCAACAAGCTGATGAAGGGCTTCATCGGCAGTGCAAATGTCGACACCAACTCGCGGCTTTGCATGGCCTCATCGGTGGCCGGCCATCGCCGTGCTTTCGGGTCCGACACCGTTCCCGGCAATTACGAAGACCTCGATCAAGCCGATCTCATCGTATTGGTCGGATCGAACGCGGCTTGGTGCCATCCCGTTCTGTTCCAGCGAATGATGCAAAACCGGCGCGAACGTGGCGCCAGGCTCGTGGTGATCGATCCGCGCAAAACCAGCACCGCGGAAGATGCCGATCTCTTCCTGCCAATCGCGCCGGGCACGGACACGGCTTTGTTCTGCGGTCTCCTGGCGCATCTCGCGCAATCCGGCGCCTTCGACGCGACTTACGTCGATGCGCATACGGCCGGCTTTGATGCGTCACTTTCGCGTGCAGGAGAGATCGCGCCCGACATCGCGGCGACCGCCACCGCATGCGGTCTCGACGAACAGGACGTTGCGCGCTTCTTCGAGCTGTTCACTGGCACGACCAACACCGTCACCTGCTTCTCGCAAGGGGTGAACCAGTCCGCGCAAGGCACCGACAAGGTCAACGCCATCATCAATTGCCATCTCGTGACGGGACGCATCGGTAAACCCGGCATGGGGCCGTTCTCTTTGACGGGACAACCCAACGCGATGGGCGGCCGCGAGGTCGGCGGCCTCGCCAATCAGCTCGCGGCGCATATGGGGTTTTCGCCGACTGAGGTCGATTGCGTGCGGCGCTTCTGGGATGCGCCGCGCATGGCCGAGCGCGAGGGTCTGAAAGCGGTGCAGATGTTCGAGGCCATCGAACAGGGAAAAATCAAGGCCCTCTGGGTGATGGCAACCAACCCCGCGGTGTCACTGCCACGCGCCGGCGCGATGCGCGAGGCACTCAGGAAACTCGAACTCTTCGTCGTATCCGAGAATGTGCTGTCGAACGACACCGTGAATGCCGGCGCCCACATTCTGCTCCCTGCCGCCGCCTGGGGCGAAAAGGATGGTACCGTCACCAACTCAGAACGGCGCGTTTCAAGACAGCGCGCTTTCTTGCCGTTCCCTGGCGAAGCCAAGCCTGATTGGTGGATCGTCACCGAAGTCGCGCGGCGCATGGGATTTGCCGAGGCGTTTCCCTACCAATCCGCGGCCGACATTTTCCGCGAACATGCTGCACTGTCGGCGTTCGAGAATGACGGTCGCCGCGGTTTCGATATAGGCGGCGTAGCCACGATCACCGATGACTCCTTTGCCGCCTTCGATCCGTTCCAGTGGCCTTTGCGCAAAGATGGCAAGGGTGAGAAACGGATGTTTGGGGACGGCCGCTTCTTCACGCCCGACCGCAAAGCGAAATTCGTCGCGCCGGAGACACCATCGCCTCGCGAATCCCTGTCGGATGCATATCCCTTCCGGTTGAATACAGGCCGCGTGCGAGACCAGTGGCACACCATGACGCGCACCGGAAGAAGTCCGCGACTCAGCGCCCATCTGCCGGAGCCTTTTGTCGAAGTGAACGCGACGGACGCACAGAAATCTGGTCTGACCGACAACGAATTCGCGGAGGTGACGACACGGCATGCGCGCTGCGTTTTTCGTGTGAAGGTGAGCGCCGGTCAGCGTCAGGGATCGCTGTTCGCACCAATCCACTGGAGTGGAGAGAATTCATCGCTTGGCCGGACCGGCGATCTGGTCGCGCCGTTCAACGATCCGTTTTCCGGTCAGCCGGAAGCGAAAGCAACGCCCGCGGCGATCGCGCCTGCTGACTTTGCGTTACGCGGCTTTGTGCTATCGCGCCGGACGTTGAACCTGCCGGAAGGATCGTGGTGGACGCGGATCGCGGTGCGTGACGGCTTCGGTTATGTATTCGCCGCCAACAGCGATACGACGATTTGGCAGGACACGATCCGGAACGCCGCCGTTACCGGCGCCGAATGGATCGAGTATGCGGACGCCACAAGCAGCGTCTACCGCGCCTGCACGCTGCACAATGGCCGGCTTGATCTGTGCCTGTTCGCGGGCCCCGCCGCGTCGATGCCGGACTGGGATCATCTCAAGGCGCTATTTGCCGCCCCAGCGCTCGATGACGTTGAGCGACGCCATCTTCTGTCCGGCAAGGCGACCGATCAGGCGGCAAATGCGGGTCCGCTCGTCTGCGCGTGCTTCGGTGTCGGCATCAACACCATCCGCAAGGCGATTGCCTCGGGCGCCGCAACGTCGGTGGAAGAGATCGGCAAGGCTTTGCGCGCCGGCACGAATTGCGGCTCCTGCATTCCGGAAATGAAGAAATTGTTGGCGCAAACCGTGCTCGAAGGACAAGGCCATGACCGTCTCGCGCATACCGCTTGAGCAGAAGCCGCCGCGCATGGAGAGCCTCGCGCGGCTTCCCCTGTTCTTCGCGCTCGAGGCAAAGCGCGCGCTCGTTGCCGGCGGCAATGTCGCGGCGGCCTGGAAGATCGAACTTCTGTCCGCCGCCGGGGCGCAGGTCGATGTCTACGCGATCGCGCCTTGCGAAGAGGTGCTGACGCTCGCCGCGCTACCGCCGCGCGGCCTCGTCGTTCTGCATCGGCGGGAATGGCAAGAGGATGATTTCAAGGGCGCGGCCATCGCGATCGGCGCCTGTGAGGACGCGGACGATGCCGCCCGCTTCTCGGCCGTCGCGCGTGCGGCTGGCGTTCCGGTGAACGTGATCGACAAGCCCGACTTCTGCGATTTTGCCTTCGGCTCGATCGTCAACCGCTCGCCGCTCGTGATCGGTATTTCGACCGACGGCGCGGCGCCGGTTTTCGCGCAGGCGATCCGCGCCAAGCTCGAAGCCATGATCCCGCAAGGCTTCGCACGCTGGGCGGACGCGGCGCGGCGGTGGCGTGGGCCGCTGAAAACATCAGGCTTGTCGTTCGCCGCGCGGCGGCGGTTCTGGCAGATCTTTACCGGACATGCGGTGCGCAATCCGGATCAGGAACCGCGGCAATCTGACTTCACCGCCCTGCTCGCCGCGACTCAGGCCGAAGGCGAGAGCATGGAGCGCGGTTTGGTGCTGCTCGTCGGCGCCGGCCCAGGCGATCCGGAACTTCTAACGTTGCGCGCCGTGCGCGCCATGCAATCCGCCGACGTCATCCTTTTCGATGACCTCGTTTCGCCGCAGGTTCTGGACTTCGCCCGCCGCGAGGCAAAGAAGATGCTGGTCGGCAAGTCCGGGCATGGTCCTGCCTGTAAGCAAAGCGAGATCAACGCCTTGATGGTTTCGCTGGCGCGCAATGGCAAACGCGTCGTTCGCCTCAAAGGCGGCGATCCGATGATTTTCGGGCGCGCGAGTGAGGAGATCGAAGCGTGTCGTGACGCTGGACTTTCCGTCGAGGTGGTTCCCGGCGTCACCGCCGCGCAGGGCGCCGCCGCTTGGCTTGGCATCTCACTCACACACCGCGAAAGCGCGCGCCGCCTGCAATATGTGACCGGCCATGGAGCGGATGGAAACCTGCCGAACAATATCGACTGGAAGAGCCTTGCCGATCCGGCGGTGACGACGATCGTCTATATGCCGAAGAAGACGCTGGCCGAGCTTGCCTCAAGGGCGATCGCGGCCGGACTTGATCCGGCAACCCCGTCGCTTGCCATCGCGCAAGCGACGCGGCCTGACCAACTCGTGATCGCCGATAGCATTGCGAACCTATCGGCGCGGCTTGAAGCCGAAAAGCCGTCGGGACCGGTTCTCGTGATGATCGGCAGCGTGGCGACCGGATATCAGATGCGACGCGATCCAGCCATCTTTCGGCATCATGGCTGACGCGGATACCGCAGATCGAGCGTCGTCGGATATTCAAGCGAACGCTCCTCACGTGACACGTCAACGATTCCGGGCGTATGTCCGATCGCTTCAAAGCGAGCCAGTCGCCGCGCCTCCGCCTCGTAGGAATTGACCGGGAAGGTCTCGTAGTTGCGGCCGCCCGGATGCGCCACATGATAGACGCAGCCGCCGAGCGAATGACGACTCCAGCGGTCCGCAATATCGAAGGTGAGCGGCGCATGGACCTTGATGGTTGGATGCAGCGCCGAATAAAGATCCCACGCCTTGAAACGCACGCCGGCGACGAATTCTCCCGTGCGTCCGGTCGAAACGAGCGGCAGCGGCCGCCCGTTGCAGGTGGCTGCGTAACGCTCGGTATTCATCCCCTCCACGCGCACCTGCAGCCGTTCGACCGATGAATCGACGAAGCGTGCGGTGCCGCCGGCGGTGCTTTCCTCGCCGAGCACATGCCAGGGCTCAAGCGCGTGCCTGATCTCCAGATGCACGCCGCCGCGATCGACCGCCCCGTAGAAAGGAAAGCGGAATTCACGCTGTACCTCGAACCAAGCCGGATCGCAATGATAGCCGACGCCCTTCAGATCTTCGATCACATCGAGCAGATCGCGCCAGACGAAATGACCGAGCATGAAGCGGTCGTGCAACGCCGTGCCCCAGTGTACGAGCGAACCGTGCTGCGGCGCGCGCCAGAACCATGAAATTAGCGCCCGCAAAAGAAGCTGCTGCGCCAGGCTCATGCGGGCGTCTGGCGGCATTTCAAAGGAGCGAAATTCAACAAGCCCGAGCCGCCCGGTCGGGCTGTCCGGCGAAAAGAGTTTATCAATGCAGATTTCGGCGCGATGCGTGTTGCCGGTGACGTCGACGAGCAGATGACGGAACAGCCGGTCAACCAGCCACGGCGGCGGCGCCTCGCCATCACCGGGTGCCGGAACGCGCGAAAGCGCAATCTCCATTTCGTAGAGCTGATCCTGCCGCGCCTCATCCATGCGCGGCGCCTGGCTGGTGGGCCCGATGAACAATCCAGAAAACAGATAAGACAAGGACGGATGGCGTTGCCAATAGAGGATGAGGCTCTTTAAGAGATCAGGCCGGCGCAGGAACGGACTATCCGCAGGTGCGCGCCCCCCGAGCACCACATGATTGCCGCCGCCGGTGCCGGTATGGCGGCCATCGACCATGAATTTGTCGGCGCCCAGCCGCGTCTGCCGCGCTTCCTCGTAAAGCGTTTGCGTTGTGGCAACGGCTTCGCACCAACTAGAAGCAGGATGGATGTTGACTTCGATCACGCCGGGATCGGGTGTGATCTTGAGCACATTGATGCGCGGATCGGACGGCGGCGCGTAGCCTTCGACATGCACCGGCATTTTTTGCTCCACCGCCGTTGCTTCGACCACGCTGAGGAGCTCGACATAATCCTCAAGCCGCTCAACCGGCGGCATGAAGATGGAGATACGTCCGTCCCGTGCTTCGACCGACAGCGCCGTACGGACATGCACGCCATCACGACTCGTCGTCGAGCTTTGGCGCGCCGCGAGTTGCGTGCGCTCATAGCCTTGCGCCAGTTTGTCAGGGTCCGGAAGCGCCCCGCGCTCCTCGAACGGATCAGCCGGGATCACATGCGGATATTCCTCCGGCGGAATGTGTGGCAATGAATCGAGCGGCAGCCGTAATCCGATCGGGGAATCGCCTGGCAAGAGAAAGAGATGTCCGCGCCGCAATTTCCAGATCTCGCTGACCCAACTCGGCTCGCCTTTCGCGGCACCCCATTTTCGCAACGGCACGACGCAACCGGTCGGATTGCCAAGTCCACGCTCGAAGGTGCGGACCATCCGAAGCCGCGCCTCCGGATCGGCGAGCTTTGGATCAAGCGGATCGATATTGTCCGGAAGCTCACCCTCGATCCGCAGCCACGCCGCCGGGTCTTCGTAAGCGGTCAGCACGTGATCGGCGGCAATGCCGAGCCGCTCGGCGATGCCAGTCGCGAAGCGTTTCGCTTCGTCGGCGCCTGCCGACGATTTCGAGGTTTCGGCCGCGATCAGCGCCGCGTCGCGCCACAACGGCTTGCCGTCCTTGCGCCAATAAAGTGCGAACGCCCAGCGCGGCAAGGATTCGCCCGGATACCATTTACCCTGCCCGTAATGCAGAAAACCGCCCGGCGCGAAACGGTCGCGCAGGCGGCGGATCAGCTGATCGGATAGCGTGCGTTTGGTCGGTCCGACTGCGGCCGTGTTCCATTCCGCTGACTGATAATCGTCGATGGAGACAAAAGTCGGCTCACCGCCCATGGTGAGGCGCACGTCGTTCGCTGCGAGATCGGCATCGACTTTGTCGCCGAGCGCATCAAGCGCCTTCCAAGCATCGTCCGAAAATGGAAAGGTAATGCGCGGCTTTTCCGCGACGCGCGTCACCTTCATCTCGAAGCCGAAGGTCACCTCGGCCTTTTCGACGCCCCCGACGATCGGCGCGGCTGAGCGATAATGCGGTGTCGCGGCGAGCGGCAAATGGCTTTCGCCGCACAACAAGCCGGATGTTGCGTCGAGCCCGATCCAGCCCGCGCCGGGCAGATAGACCTCCGCCCAGGCATGCAGGTCGGTGAAATCGACATCGGTGCCGGCGGGCCCGTCGATCGCCTTGATGTCGGGCTTGAGCTGGATCAGATAGCCGGACACGAAACGGGCGGCGAGGCCGAGGTAGCGGAGAATCTGCACCAGAAGCCACGCGCTGTCGCGACACGAACCCGCCGCGGAGGTGAGCGTTTCCTCCGGCGTCTGCACGCCCGGTTCCATGCGGATCAGGTAACGGACGTCACGTGCGATCTGCTGATTGAGCGCGACCAGGAAATTGACGGTGTTCTCGTGCTTGTGCGCAATCCCCTTCAGATAATCCGCAAAACGCGGCGTCGCCGGCTCTTTCACAAGATAAGGTGCAAGCTCGTCATGCAATTCGTCTGGATAAGTGAAGGGAAATTTCTCGGCATGCGGCTCGACGAAGAAATCGAACGGATTGACCACCGCCATGTCGGCGAGCAGATCGACCGTGACAGAGAATTCCGTGGTTTTTTCGGGAAACACAAACCGCGCAATCCAGTTTCCGGATGGATCCTGCTGCCAGTTCACAAAATGCTGCGCCGGGCCGACCTTGAGCGAATAGCTGACGACGCCGGTCCGGCAATGTGGCGCCGGCCGCAGCCGCACGAGTTGCGGCCCGAGCGAAACCGGCCGGTCGTATGAATATCGGGTGACGTGATGAAGAGCCGCGAGAATCGCCATGGGAAAGGAATACGCACCGTTACCGCCGGGCGACCCGCTTCATCGACCGCCCGGCCAGCGGCTGAAGGGACACGCCCGACCCTTGTAAATTGACCTTAGACGCAAGATTCCAGCGATGCAATTTCCGGGCCTGATGAAAACCAAGAGGTTTTACTTCACGGAATCGGGAAGCCCGACCTTGCTCCTGAGGCTTGCGATCATGGCCCGTAACGACGATTCGGACGTCGTCCGATGCTGCGCGCCTTTGGAATGAATGAGGTTGTGCACGAAATCGAGCTTGGCGATGACATTCGGTGTCAGCACGAAGGGATAAAGATCCGGGCTTCCCATGCTGCGATTGAGAGAATTGACCGCAAAGACAAGCGGGAGCCAGCCTTCGATCAGACGATCGAGCTCCGCCCGGTAAGGATCGAAATCGATCACCGTGGACATCGGTTCGTTCTGCTTGACGCGCGGCCGCACACTGAGACCGAAGGCCCGTGCGGTCTCTAGCGTATCGACCATGTGCAGATAATGCGCCCAAGTCTCCGCGAAATCCTCCCACGGATGCGCGCTTGCATAGGCGGTAATGAACCGGTCCTGCCAGTCTGTGCGCGGGCCGGCGCCATAATGCTTTTCGATCGCCCAGCTATAGTCGCGGCGCTCATCTCCGAACACATGGCGGAAGACGCCGATATTGCCGGTATTGGCAACGAGCTTGTCCCAATAGTAATGAGCGATCTCATGGCGGAAATGTCCAAGCAGCGTGCGGTATGGCTCGCCCATTTCCCGCCGCTGACGTTCGCGCTCGACGTCGTCGGCCTCTGCGACATTGAGCGTGATCAACCCGCCGGAATGTCCGGTGATCACCTGCCCCGTGCCGGAAGAAAGAAAGTCGAACGTCAGACCGTTCGGATCCTCGGCCGCGGTGATAAGCGGCAATTTGAAGCGCAGCAGCGAATAGAACAGTCGGTGCTTGGCCACCTCGATCTTACGCCAATGCTGGAGGTTTTCCGGGATCGCGAGGTCGGGAATGGTGCGATTGTGGCGGCAGGCGACGCAAAATGTATGCGGCTCATCCGCCGGAACGAGCCAGTTGCAGACGTCGTGAATGACGTTCCCACACAGGCGATAGGAGGGCCCCGGCCGCGCCAGCGCCCGCCAGAGATCGCCGTCCGGCTCAAGAGCGCTGACGGTCTCTTCCGGAACCAGATAGCCGAGACGGCGGCCGCAGCTTTCGCAGACCGAATTCTCGAAATAAAGCGGTTGCCCGCAATGCTGGCATTCGAAGAGCTTCATTACCCGATCCGGGAATCGCGCACGCGGATACGATTAAAGCGACCGGCAGCCCAATAACAAGGGTCAGGTTTCAGCGTGCTCGCAGGATTGCTCGTATCCTCAAACGGCCGCGAGTGCCGTCAAGACATCCTCCAGCAGATCGTCCTCATGTTCGAGGCCAACAGAGAGCCGCACGACGCCGTCGCTGATGCCGAGCTCCGCGCGCTGATCGGGCGTGAGCCGCTGATGCGTGGTGGTGGCCGGGTGCGTGATCAGGCTCTTGGCGTCGCCGAGATTGTTGCTGATCTTCACGATGCATAGCGCATCCTGGAAACGGAACGCCTCCGCCTTTCCTCCCGCGATTTCGAACGCGATCAGATTGGAGCCGCCGGTCATCTGCCGGGCGACAAGGTCCGCCTGCGGATGATCGGGCCGGCCAGGATAAATCAGCCGCGTGATTTTCTTCTGGCCTGCGAGTTTATCGGCGATAGCACTCGCGGTCCTGGTCTGGCGCTCCACGCGGATGGACATCGTTTCCAGGCCCTTGAGCAGCACCCATGCGTTGAACGGCGACAGCGACGGCCCGGTCTGGCGAATGAGCGTGTGGACGTTGTCCTGGATGAATTTCTCGGAGGCGAGGATGACGCCGCCGAGGCAACGACCCTGCCCGTCGATATGCTTGGTCGCCGAGTAAACCACGCAATCGGCGCCGAATTTGAGCGGACTCTGGTACATCGGCGTTGCGAATACGTTGTCGACAACGAGTGTGGCACCGGCGTCATGCGCTATTTTTGCGACGGCTTCGATGTCGATGACTTCCAGCGTCGGATTGGTCGGGCTTTCGAAAAAGAAAGTCTTGGTGTGGGGCCGCACCGCCTTGCGCCATTGGTTCAAATCTGTGCCATCCACCAGCGTACAAGGAATGCCGTAGCGCGGCAGGAAGTCCTCGACGACGTAGCGGCACGATCCGAACAACGCCTTCGCCGCGACGATATGATCCCCGGCCTTGAGCTGACCGAGCAGCGCAACCGTCACCGCCGCCATGCCAGTCGCGGTCGCGCGCGCTGCCTCCGCGCCCTCAAGCGCAGCCATCCGCTGCTCAAACATCGCAACCGTCGGATTGGAGAAACGCGAATATTGATAGCCGGGAGATTCACCCTTGAAACGCGCCTCGGCGGTCGCGGAATTCTCGTACACATAGCCTTGCGTGAGAAACAAAGCTTCGGAGGTTTCCCCGAAGGACGAACGCAATGTGCCGGAATGAACCAGTCTCGTTTCCGGACGCCAGGTTTCCGGGCGTTTCGTGCGATTGGACGCAGACATCATGGCCTCCTTTGGCCAATAAAAATCCCGACCGGGGAAAATCCATCGGCCGGGCTGCTACATGCGTCCCCGGCCTTTTAGCAACTTGTTTAACGTGGCAAGCAAGCCGGCCGGCTCAAAGGACCACGGATATCGGTTGGTCTTAGCGCGCGCCCCACACTGCCGTCAAGGCGGTGATTCCAGGCATTATTCCTCCGGCCCGGTCGCCACCGGGCGGACAGGTTCTTCGGTCCATTCCGACATGGAGCCGTCATAAAGCGTCGCTGGTTGCCGCAGGATTTCTGACAACGCGAACCAGGTGATCGCGGCCTGATGCCCGGTATTGCAATAACTGACCACCGGCTTTCCCGTCACCTTCGCAAACAAAGCCTCAAGTTCAGGCAGAGGCTTGAGACGCTTGGCCGCGTCATCGAAGACCAGCACGTTGTCGAGATGCCTGGCGCCCGGAAGGCGGCCGGCTCGCAAAGCTTGCGGAGATTTGCTGATGCCTTCGAAAAACGCCGCGGCGCGAGCGTCGAGCAGCACGGCGTCGTCGTTCTCGATTGCGCGCGCCACCGCATCGGAATCCGAGCGAAGATTTGGCACGAGCGTCACCGGATAATCCGCCGCGGCTTTCGCGGGGGCGCCCGGCCCCACCTCCACGGGGTGCGCCAGATCGGCCTGCCAGGCCAGCATGCCGCCGTCGAGGATCGACATTTTGCTGTGGCCGGCGATCTTGAGCGTCCAATAGACCCGCGCCGCAGCGCAGAAATCGCCGGCACTCGTTCCGGCCGAAACGACGATCACATGGTCGGACGGAAGCAATCCGAACCGCGCGAACAGCGCCCTTAGGCCAGCGGCATCGGGAAGAAGTCCGGTCGCCATGCCTTTCACCGCGCGCCAGCCGTCCTTGGCGTAGTCAGTATGGATGGCGCCCGGAATATGCGCCGCTTCGAACGCCGCCCGTCCCCCGCCATCGACCGCCGAGCGAACGTCGAGAACGAGCAGTCCAGGTGCGCCGGCGCGCCGCGCGAGCCAGTCCGCCGATACGAGCGGTGGCACATCGCGGCCGTCAGAAACATTCGACATTACGCATTCATCTCCAGTTTTTTTGCGACGTCCCAACGGCCAAAGCATCTCTTGTTGGCGCCCTGTTCGATAGGGCTGATCAATCCGGGCATGGACGGCGTCTATCCTTCAGACCCGCGCATGACGAAAAGATCGTAGATCAAACGAATTTCTGCATGCACTATAGCATAGCACTTCGACCTTCCAGCATTCGCAAATTTGAGCCTGCGGGGACCTGCGTTGAAACTCGGCTTTTTCACAATGCCGATGCATCCGCTCGACAAGGACTGGCGGCAGTCGTTACGCGAGGACCGCGAGGCTTTCGTACTCGCCGACGAACTCGGCTTCGTCGAGGCCTATGCCGGCGAACACATCACCGACCAGGCCGAGAACATCACCTCCTGCACGATGTTCCTGGCGAGCCTGATCGATCGTACAAAAGCGATCAAGCTCGGCACCGGTACCGTGAACATGCCGAACAGCCATCCGGCCACCATCGCAGCCCAGGTTGCGATGCTCGATCACATGCTCGACGGCCGTTTCATCTTTGGCATTTCACCAGGCGGTTTGCTCTCGGACGCGGAAGTGTTCGGCAATCTCGACGCCGACCGCAACGCGATGTTTCTCGAGGCGATCAATCAGGTGCTGCACATCTGGCAGAGCGATCCGCCTTACAACCTCAACGGAAAGTACTGGAACATCAGCGTCGAACGGCAATTCCTGCGCGATATTGGCCAGGGCTTCATTCCGAAGCCATTGCAGCGTCCGCATCCGCCGATCGTTGTCACCGCGGTCGCGCCGTTCTCGAAAGGCGTGACGGAAGCGGCTGCGCGCGGATGGGACCCGATCTCGGCGAACTTTCTGATGCCTGCCTGGGTGAAAAGTCATTGGCCAAAATATGTCGAAGGCTGCGAGCGCGCCGGGCGAAAAGCCGATCCGTCCAATTGGCGGGTGGCGAAAAGCATTTTCGTCGCCGACGACGACAAGACCGCAAAGGCTTATGCCACTGCCGCGCACAGTCCCTATCGCTATTATTACAGCCAGCTCTTCACCAAGATGAGGCATGGTGGCCGCCTCGAATTGTTCAAGAAGCGGCGCGAGCAGGCGGACAATGAGGTCACGCTTGAGGCGATCTGCGACGAGCTCGTAATCTACGGTACACCCGAGAAGGTCGCCGACGATATCCTCGCCTTCCGCGACACAGTCGGGGACTTCGGTACGTTGCTCTATGCCGGAAAGGACTGGGCCGACCGCGAGTTGGGACGCCGTTCAATGGTGCTGTTGGCCGAAAAAGTGCTGCCGAAGGTAAATTCCGCCATCGCGAAGAGTCGATAAACGCCCGGTAAACGCGGCCGGGATACGAGCATAACGTGCCACGCGGGGGTGACGCGGCGGCAATTCTACGTCATACATGAGTACCAGCCACCGGGTCCCGATGGGGGCCGAGGACGAAATTGCATGAGCAGCGATGCGACCATTGAACGGCACGCCAAGCCCAAGGGCGCGCGGGCGATGGCAGAGAACATTGTCTTCGCCGATCCCGGTACAATGGCGCGCAAGCTCCATACCCGGGTCGCAGATCAGATCGGGCGGAGCGTTGTGCGCGGCGAGATTCCGCCCGGCGAGGCCCTGCCGTCGGAATTGCGCATTTGCGACATGATGAATGTCAGCCGCACGGCCGTGCGGGAGGCGCTTCGCGTCCTCGTCGGCAAAGGCCTGTTACATTCACGCCCCAAGAGCGGCACCAAAGTGCGGGACCCGGAGCACTGGAATCATCTCGATCCCGACGTGCTGCGCTGGCAACTTGAGATCTCCGACATCGACAATTTTCTGCGCAAGTTGTTCCAGCTTCGCTTTGCAGTCGAGCCGGCCGCCGCGGGTTTGGCGGCGACCGCAGTGACCACCGACGACAGCCGCCGCATCAAGGCAGCGTTCGAGAAAATGGCCTCGGCGACGTCCAATGAATCCTGGGCCGAGGCCGATATCGAGTTTCACAGAAATATCTTCCGTGCCACGCATAATGAATTCTTCTGGCCGATCGCGCAGATGTTCGAACTTGCCCTGCGCGAATGCTTCCGCATGTCGTCGAAGGGCGACCACAAAAATCGGGCGATTGAAGAACACCGCGATCTGATGCTGGCAATCACGTCGCATAAGCCCGATCGGGCCAATGCCGCGGCGCTTCATCTGCTGGAGAATGCCGCGCATGACCTCGTGGTTATACGCGGCCACGATCTTTTCGAAAAAAAGGTGGACGGCAGGAAGCGTTCGGCTACTTGAGAAACAAATTCGGCACGAACGCCGCCAGCGGTTCAAAGAACACCACCAGCAACAGCACCGATAATTCTGCCACGACGAACGGCAGCACATAACGAACGGTCTGATCGTAGGTCGTCTGCGCGATGCTGGTGGTGACGAAAAGCAGCACCGCCACCGGCGGCGTAGTCGAGCCGATCTGATTCGCCATCACCATGATAAGCCCGAGCTGGAACGGATCGACGGCGAAATTCTGGCCGATATAGACCGCGACCGGCACGAAGATGATCAGAATCGCCATCGACTCCACGAACATCGTGAGCAGGAGCATGACGGTCGCGAGCAAGAACAGAATTCCGGTTTTCGACGTCGTGATGCCCGTCAGCAAACTGATCATCGTCTCGTTGAATTGCAGATAGGCGAGCAGCCAACCGAGCCCGCCCGCCATCGCGATGATGCCCGACACCATCGAGGTTGTAATCGCAGCATCGAGGAAGATGCGGGGCAAATCGCTGAATCTCAGCTGCTTGTAGACGTATTTGCTGACCAGAAACGCATAGAAGCACGCGACGACGCCAGCTTCAGTTGCCGTGAAGATTCCGGTCAGGATGCCGCCCATAATCACGAGCGGCGCGAGTAACGCTGGCCAAACATCGATCACCGCCCGATAGACTTTGCACAGATCGAATCTGTCGCTTGTGACGCGAAGCTCAGGGAAGGACGGCAGATAGGTCATGATCTTGATGGCCGCCATGAAGAAGACGCCAAGCAGGATGCCGGGCACGAAACCGCCGAGAAACAGGCCGCCGATCGAAACCTGCGCCATCGAACCATAGACGACCATGACCATGCTCGGAGGAATGATGGCGGCGATCGTGCCGACACATGCGACAAGCGCTGCGGCGAAGCCGGGCTTGTAGCCCGCTCCCTTCATGGTCGGGATCACGACCGAGCCGATGGCCGACGCATCCGCGGTCGATGAGCCGGAGACATTCGCGAATACCATGCTTGATATCACCGTCGCATGACCGAGGCCGGCACGCAGATGCCCGACCAGCGTCTGCGCGAAGCGAACGAGATGCAGGCTCAGGCCGCCATGTCCCATGACCGATCCGGCCAGGATGAAGAACGGCAGCGCGAGCAGCGCATAGGTGTCGAGCATCCCAAACATTCTCTGCGGGAACAGCGCCGGATTAACCCCTGGCAGCAACAGCATGCCGATAAGGCCGACAGTGCCCATGCACAAGACGATCGGCACGCCGACGAAGATCAGCGCAAGCAAACCGCCAAGCAGGCCGAGAAGCATCATAGCGG
The DNA here is from genome assembly GCA_964370945.1 of uncultured Hyphomicrobiales bacterium. GTDB lineage: Bacteria > Pseudomonadota > Alphaproteobacteria > Rhizobiales > Xanthobacteraceae > Pseudorhodoplanes. The sequence goes on from CAYJNT010000003.1 coordinate 23,920, forward strand.
CGCCTCCCCGGCGGCGGGCGGCTCGATTTGTTCGCCGCGCAGATGCACCGCGAGCTTGCGGATTGCGACAAAAACCAAATACACCCCGCCCGCGACCATGCCCATATAGATGTAGCTCATCGGGACTTCGACCGCAGGGCTGCGCTGGAAGGTCGCGACCTGCACCAGCCGCAACGTGTAGACGACAATAGACGTGCCGAGCCATAGCCACATCAGATCCACGACGATGGCGATGGTCTTTTGCGTACCGCGCGGGACGCGGTCGAGCAGCATCGACATCACGATATGCGAGCCGCGGTTATAGGCGATCGGAATGGTGAGAAAGATCATCCAGACGTGCCCGAATATCTGAAGTTCCTCGCTCCAGTTGAGCGGCCGATTGAGCACGAAGCGGGAGACGACCTGCATGCCTCCCATCAACGTGATTGCCGCGAAAAGGACGATGACACACCATTCAACAAAACGATCGATCCGGCGATTGATCGCTCGCAGCATTTCGCCCCTCCCATTCCAAGATTCGATAGCGCTGCCGCAGAGCCGGCAGAAATCATCACGGTCCGGCGATGGTTCGAAGGCCTCGCCGGACCGCAAACTTGCAGAGGATTATTGGGCTGCGAGGATTTGCGCGAGCAGACCTGTGGCATTGAGCTTCGCCGCCAACTCCTTCTGCACGTCAGTCGCTTTCTTCCGCGCCTCGGTCATGTCCGGACGCGTGACGGTCATCCCGCGTTTTTGAAGCTCCGCCATGCCCTCCGCATCGCGCACCGGCGACATGCCACGCGCAATGTCGGTCGCGAGCTTGGCCCCCTCCATCACAACTGCCTTTTCCTTGTCGTCAAGCTTGTTCCACTCGGCGAGCGAGAACGCGACAACGGTCGGATCGAGCAGATGCTGCGTCAGCGCGTAATATTTTGCCACTTCATAGAACTTGAACGATGCAGTGGTGCTCGCTGTATGCTCGAATCCGTCCAGCACGCCGGTTTGCATCGAGGTGTAGACTTCGCCGAAATTCATCGGCGTGGCGGAGGCGCCCATGGCATTGACTGCGGCGACGAAGATCGGCGTCGGGATGGTACGGATCTTGAGCCCCTTCAGATCGTCAACCGTCTTGATCTCTTTCTTGGCCGTCACGACGTTGCGGTACCCCCAGGAATAGAGATAGCCGATCACCTTGAAGCCGACCGCTTCCATTTCCTTCGACAGTTCCGCGCCGACCGGACCATCCAGCACACGCTGCACGTGATCGTAGCCTTTAAAAATGAAAGGCAGTCCAATCACGCCGCACTTCGCTTTGCAGAAATTCGCGAACTCGGCCATGCCACCGATATGCATGCTGGCTCCGGAACCGAGCTGCATGGCTTCGATCACTTGGCGTGATTGGCCGAGGCCGCTATTGGGAAACAGCTTGACCTCCACGGTCGGCGATTTGCTGTTCACGTAATTTGCGAAGATCCACGAGAACATCTGATGCTCGGTGCCAACGATATCGTCGGCGCCGGCGTGATTCACGCGGATGACTTTCTTTTGGGCGAACGCGGCGTCGGCAGCGATGCCAAGGATCAGAACGGAAGCGAGCACCGTTAGTGCAAATCGCCCCAAGATACGCGACGTGAACATCATGACTTCCTCCCCTTTCACTTCTCTTCTTGACGCCAGCTTGGTCAGATCATTTGCCGGTCATCTTATATTATTATCATACAAGTTGACCGCACATCAACGCCCACCCCGTGCCGCCTTTCGCCCGCGTTCCTGGACGCTTTGACGGTTTGGTCGCGGCCTGACGACCGGCACCAGATCGCGGGCTGTGCCGGCGAGCAGAACTTTCATCGCTTCCTCGGCATCGTCGGGCGCACGCTTGCGGATCGCCGCCGCAACTGCCCAATGCTCGGCCAGAGAATTTTCGTACGATTTGCGCACGTTCGCGCTGATCCGAAACAGCGTAAGCAATGCAGCGCGGATCGCGATGGCCAGCCGGGACAACACCACGTTGCCGGATGCGCGCAAGATGGTTTCGTGAAAGGCGAGATCGTGCTGGTGGCAGGCATCGAGATCATGCGGTAATGAATCAGCCATTCCCCGAAACGCACGCTCAATCTCCATGATTTGCGCGGCGCTGGCGCGCTGCGCAGCCAAGCGCGCAGCGGCGGGTTCGAATATCCCGCGCGCCTCAAGTAGGCCGATCAGAAACTCCTCATCCGGCGGCGCCGCGGCCATCCAACGCAGGACATCGGGGTCAAGCATGTCCCAGTGGCTCTTCGCGAGAATCGTAGTGCCGCGCCTTGCGCGTGACTCGATCAGGCCCTTGCCTGCGAGCGCCTTGAGGCCCTCGCGCAAAGAGGCACGACTCACGGAGAGCGTCTGCGCCAATTCCTCCTCGGTCGGCAGCCGATGGTCCGGTGCGTAACTGCCGTCGACAATCAATCGTCCGAGTTTGTCGAGGACACCCGCCGCCTTGCGCAGCTTGATATCGCGGCCTCCGCGGCCAGTACGGCGCATAGCTCTGACGATCATGGCAGGACCAGACTTGTCTTACGGCAATTGTCGTATCTATACTGTTAATTGTCAGACTATTTGTCAACGCCGTCGGCCCGCGCCGCGAGGACGCTGATTGTCCCGCTGCCCAAGCGAATGCTGTCCATCGGGGGCCGATGCAAGAAGAAGCAGTGATTGCGATGCCGATAAAGCCCCGTCAGCCTGCTCCGGCCCTCGAATTGAGAACAGTTGAGGGACGCAGTTGGAGGCTTGATAAGGCCACGCCGAAAACATTCACCATGGTCGTCGCCTATCGGAGCCTGCATTGTCCGATCTGCCGGACCTATCTCGGGGAGTTGGAGACGAAGCTACCCGAGTTCGGCAAGCGCCGGGGTCGAAGTGATCGCGGTAAGCGTAGACACAGCGGAACGAGCAGCCAGGGCCAAGAGCGAATGGGGTTTGCACAACCTGCGTATAGGCTACGGCCTACCAGTTGCCACGGCTCGTAACTGGGGCCTTTTCATTTCGCGCGGCACCAAAGACAGCGAGCCGCCTGAATTCACTGAACCTGGCATTTTCCTGGTCAAGCCGGATGGAACGCTGTTCGCGATGGCGATCGCAAGTTTTGCCTGGGCAAGACCGCCGTTGGATGGAATGCTTCGTTCGATCGATTACTTTATCGAGCACAATCCGCCGGCGCGTGGCGCAGAATAGCATCGACGCTGTACAGCGAGAGGCGATCGCTCGATGTGTCAGGTCAAGCTTGCCATCGACGACCGTTCTCCCGCGCCGGCCTTATCGTCTTTTTCCTCCATAAAACAAGGCTCCGCCGTCAAGGCGAGCGGATGCCCTTGTCCCGGCGCTCTGTCCCGGAGTAGGACAATGAGGCTGGAGATGCCCCGATGGACGCCCGCGTGAGCAAAAGCCAACCGCGCCGACGCCTCTCGGGGCCGAGGGATCCGGAGCGCACGCGCGCGGCGATCCTCAATGCCGCGATTGCCGAGTTCACCTCGAAGGGTTTGAGCGGGGCACGCATCGACCGCATCGCCAAGCGCGCCAGCGTCAACAAGCGGATGATCTATTATTATTTCGGTAACAAGGAAGGGCTCTATATCGCGGTCCTGGAAGAGACCTACACCGCGATCCGCACCGCCGAGATCGGACTGAACCTGACGGGCCGCGATCCCGCCGACGGCATGCGCGAACTGGTCGAATTCACTTGGCATTATTTCATCGATCACCCGGAATTCTTGAGCTTACTCGCGACCGAGAACTTCAATCGCGCCCGCTATCTGAAGAATTCGCGCCGGATTCGTGAGCTGCACTCCCCGCTCATCGGAATGATGACGAAGCTGCTTGAACGCGGTGCGCGGACGGGCGTATTCCGCACCGGCATCGACCCGGTGCAGCTCTACATCACCATCGCCTCACTCGGTTTTTTCTACTTGTCCAATCGTCATACGCTCTCGACGATTTTTGGACGTGATTTGAATGCGCGCGAAGCACTCGACGAACGCGGCCGTCATATTGTGGATGTGGTCTTCGATTATCTTGCGCCGCAGCGTAAAACTGCGGCGAAATCCCGCCTCGCGATCCTGTCCGACCCCTCTTGACCCGGCGAGGCGCCTCGTGATGCACTTGTAACCAGACGGTTACAAAAACGGACCGCCGCTACCAAAACAACAATAATAACGAAAGCAACCTTGGGAGGACGACAATGCGACAGATGACAATGCTCGCGGCGGCTGCCGCGCTTCTCGTGTGCGGAAGCCAGGTCAACGTAAGCCCTGCCTCCGCGCAAAATTACCCCTGGAAACCCGACCGGCCGATCACGGTGATCGTGCCGTGGGCCGCCGGCGGCTCGACCGATCAGGTCACCCGCGTCGCCGCCGCTGAAATGGAAAAAGCGCTCAACCAGAAGATTGTGGTCGTCAATCAGCCCGGCGCGTCGGGTTCGATCGGCACCAAGAACGCACTCGACGCGCCGAAAGACGGCTATACTTGGACGGCGGGCGCCGCGAAAGACATCGGCACCTACATCGTCAGCGGTCTGCTTGGCACCAAGATCGCCGACTGGCGGCTTTATCTCAGCGTCGCCAATGTGTCGGTGCTCGGCGTTAACCCGAACACGCCTTACAAGAAGCCGCAAGACGTCGTGGCTGCGATGAAAGCGAAGCCCGGCCAGGTTTCGGTCGCGACCGCCGGCATCAATTCGTCCGGCCATGCTGCGATCGAGGCCTTCACCCGCGCGCTCGGGCTGACTTACAAACACGTCACCTATGACGGCGGCAATCCGGCGGTGATCGCCGTGGTCTCCGGCGAAGCCGAGGTCACGACACAGCTCGCCGTGGAACAGGCCAACATGATCCGCGCCAAGCGGCTGACCGCACTTGCCGTTCTCTCCGACAAGCCGCTCGAGCTCGAAGGCTATGGGACGATTCCGGCGATCACAGCATCGGTCTCGGGCTTTAAGCCGGATGCTAATTATTTCGGCATTTTCGTGCACAAGGACGTTCCGGCCCCGGTGCGGCAGACGCTCGACATGGTGTGGAAGGACGTGATCGGAAAGTCCGAAGCGTTGAAGAAATACGCGACCAGCAACGGCGCCTTGTATGCGCCATCCTATGGCGACGACGCGCTGAAAGCTGCGATGCCGGCGATCCAGGCGACGGCCTGGCAGTTGCACGCAGCCGGGAAGTCGAAAGTGGCACCGGACACGGTCGGTATTCCGAAACCCTGAGCTACAAATCTTCCGAAGACCGCCCGTATCTTCGGGCGGTCTTCTCCTTTTCATGTCGGCATGATGGACACCGAAAAGCCTTCACCTCTTGCCGATCTCGTGGCCGGCGCTGGCTTTCTCGCGCTCGCGGCCGCGATCATGATCGGCGCCTGGCGGATGGACCGGTTCCAGCATCTGCAGGCAAGCATCTACATGGCGCCCGGCCTGGTCCCGGCGCTGCTCGGCGGCTCGATCGGCTTCATGGCAATCCTGCTCATGACGCGAGCCGTCCGCGCCGGCGCATTGGCGCAGGCGGCGTGGCCGCGCGTGAAAATCACCGATCACTGGCGACTTATCGCTATTCTCGTGCTCTCGCTCGGCTTCGCCATCGGTTTGATCGGCCGCGGCTCGCCATTCTGGCTCGCGTCGGCGCTCTATGTCACAGTGACCGTGTTCGTCTTTCAGTTCGCGGACCGTCGGCGCAATGGCACCCTCTTGCGGGGCGCCATTTTCGCGATCGCATTCGGGGTCATTTCGGGTCTCGTCATTCACTATTCATTCCAGGATTTGTTCCTGGTGCGGTTGCCATAACCGATGCTCGACGGACTCATCGCATTTTTCCAGTCGCTCGGAGGATTTCTCACTCCGACGACCATCGGCTATGCGCTGGCGGCGTCCTTTGTCGGATTCATCATCGGCGCCTTGCCGGGACTGACGGCGACGATGGGCGTCGCGTTGATGACGACGCTAACCATCAAGCTGCCTCCGAGCGACGCGCTCCTCATCCTGATCTGCACGTATGTCGGCGCGATCTATGGCGGCAGCCGCAGCGCCATCCTGCTCAATATTCCGGGCACTCCGGCCTCGGCCGCATCCTGCATTGACGGCCATGCACTCGCAAAGCAGGGCCTCGCCGGACGCGCCATGGGTATCGCCACATCGGGGTCCATTCTCGGCACCTGGATCGGCATGCTGGCGCTGGCCTTGTTCACGCCGGTGCTCGGCGAAATGGCGCTGAAATTCGGAGCCTACGAATTTTTCTGGCTCGCGATATTCGGCGTCGTCATCTCAGGCAACCTCACCGGCAATGACCCGCTCAAGGGCTGGATGGCCGGCTTTCTCGGGTTGTTCATCGCCAATATAGGCCAGGAAGCACTCTATGCGTATGACCGCTATACGTTCGGAATTCACGACCTCTCCGGCGGTATTTCACTCGTGCCGGCTTTGGTCGGCGCCTTTGGCCTGGCGGAAGTCATCACTGTGATGCGCGAGCCGGCGCGCAAGGCAATCATCAATGCCTACGACACCGTGATACCGAAACTGCGGGACGTCACCCAGTATTGGCGCACCATCATCCGCTCCGGATTGATCGGCACCGGCATCGGCATCGTGCCGGGTGTGGGCGAGGACGTCGCTGCCTGGAGTTCCTACGCCGCGGCGCGACGCGCCAGCAAGGAGAAGGAAAAATTCGGCAAGGGCTCGATTGAAGGCCTGATGGCGGCCGAGACCGGTGACAATGCCTGCGTTCCCGGCGCGGTGATTCCGGTGCTGACGCTGGCGGTGCCTGGCTCCGCGCCCGCGGCGGTGCTGCTCGCGGCGATGCTGATCCACGGCGTCAATCCCGGGCCGCTGATCATGGTCGAGAATCCGAAATTCGTTTACGATGTCGTCGCCATGATGTTCATCGCCACCATCGGCATTCTGATTTATGGCCTGACGCTGACGCGGTTGCTGATCAAGGTCCTGCAGTTTCCACACACTTTGATCATGCCGGTGATTTTTGTCTTGTGCTGTGTCGGCTCCTACGCCATCGCCTCCCGCCTGTTCGACGTCTACGTCATGCTCGCTTTCGGCGTAATCGGATTTCTGTTGCGCCAGCTCAATTTCCCGATGGCACCTCTGGTGCTCGGCATTGTGCTCGGCGATCTCATGGAAAAGAGCTTGCGGCGCGGGCTGGTGCTGACCGACGGCGATCTGACGCCCTTCTTCACGCGGCCGATCAGCTTCGTGATGTTTCTCCTGGTTGCGCTGACTGTGCTGATGAATATTCGGGCCTTCCATGATGCGGTATACGCGCTCTGCGCCCGGATCAGCGGCATGATCAGGCGCAACTCCGCCTGACATCACATGCGCATTTCGCTCTGCAATGAAGTGGTCGACGACTTCGATTTCGCGGCGCAATGCGCATTGGCGCGGAAGTTCGGCTATGACGGCATCGAGATCGCACCGTTCACATTGTCCGACGATCCATCTCGCCTCACCGGTGCACAACGCAAAGACCTCCGCAGCACAGCCGCCGATCATGGGCTCGCGATCACGAGCCTGCATTATCTCCTGCGAGCGCCGTCGGGCCTTTCGATTACCAGTGCGGACGACGCGCAGCGCAGTCGCGCCATTGATGTCATGCGAGGCCTATGCGGGCTCGCCGCCGATCTCGGCGCCAAGATTCTGGTGCACGGCTCGCCAGATCAACGCAAACTTGTAAATGACGCGGACGACGACGGACGAAAGCGTGGTGCGGATTGTTTCGCCGCCGTTGCCCAGGCCGCCACCTCGTCCGGCGTCACTTACTGCATCGAGCCGCTGTCCCGCGATCAGACCGCCTTCGTCAATACGATCGAGGAAGCGGCCGACATCGTCCGTCGGATCGGCTGCCCCTCGGTCAGGACCATGCTCGATTGCTCGTCCGCCGCGCTCACGGAAACCGAAAGCGTCCCGGATTTGATCCGGCGCTGGATTCCAACCGGCCTGATCGCCCATGTGCATTTCAACGATCCGAACCGGCGCGGCCCCGGCGACGGCGAGCTCGATTTCAGCCCGATCCTGAAAACGCTGCGCGACGTTGATTACCGGGGCGACGCGGCGATCGAGCCCTTTATTTATGAGCCGGACGGACCGGCCTGTGCGGCCCGCGGCATCGGCCATATCCGGAAACTCCTGGCTATGCGCCTCTAAGCTATTTCCATGGGAATGCCTTGTGAATCGCGGTGTTTGCGCTCTGGGAGGAACGCCAAAATGCAACGCCAAACGCTCGTAACTGCATCTCTTGGACTGCTGGCAATGACTATGGCCGGCCCATCGCTCGCCCAAGCGCCGACAACGCCGCCAGTCTTCGCCACCACCAAGGTCGAGGGCACCGACAACGTCTATATCTTCCGCTATCAGAACCACCAGTCAATGTTCATCGTCACGCCAGCCGGCGTGATCGCCACGGACCCGATCAGCTATGGCCGGCCACAGGCGGCGCAAACCTATATCGATGAGATCAGGAAGATCACCAAGGCACCGATCAAATACCTCATCTATAGCCATCATCACTACGATCACATCGCGGGCGGAAAGCCTTTCAAGGAAGCCGGCGCGATGGTGATCGCGCACCGCCGCGCCAGCGAGCGGCTGAAGGAGCTCCGAGGCCTTGACGTTGTCATTCCCGACCAGGTCGTGGACGGCAAACGCTCGATCAAGCTCGGCGGCACGCGACTTGATCTCGTCTATGCCGGGCGAAACCATTCCGACTCGTCGCTTGTGATGTTCCTGCCCAAGCAGAAGATCATCTTCGCGGTCGACTTCAATTCACTTGGCGCGGTGCCGTCACGGCTCGCAGTCAACGACTCTTATCCGACCGAATGGGAAACGTCCTTGAAGAAGACGCTGGCGCTGAATTGGGATCGCCAGATCCCCGGTCATCCCGGACCCGGCGGCCGGCTCGGCACAAAGAAGGACATGGAGCAACAGCTTGCCTTCATGACCGATCTCTCCTCTGAAGTGAAGAAAGCATCTGATGGCGGCAAATGCTTCGATCCGGCGGTGAAAGAGGTCCGGCTACCGCAGCACGGCACGCTGCAAAACTACGAGCAGAATATCGAGTGGGTCATTCACCGCTGGTGCGGCTATTGGGGCCGCGGTATCTGAGGCGCTTCGAAATAATGGCGTCTGGCGCAATCTGCGCCGGGCTCCTTGTTGAGACATGACGCAAGCGGTCTGCGCCGAGCGATCGACGGCCCGTTCTACGCCGCTGCGGCCGGCAGCGACACGACTTCGCCGCGTGCCGGGTAATCCTTGGCAACGACAAAGTCGATCGCGCCGAGAATATCCGCGAAATGCGGCCGCGCGAACGGCATGGTTTGCACATTGCCGAAATAGAGTGTGCGATCGGGACGAATCAGAAACAGTCCGGGTTCGGAAAACAGAGTTGGCTCTTCAATGCCAGCCGACGTCATTCCGCGGCTGGTCGAAACGTAGAGCCCCCACGAGCGGGCCACGTGAAGATCGAGGCCATAGCCCAATCTCAGATTCGTCAGTTTCCATTCCTGCTTGGTCCGTTGGGCGCGCTCGGACGTATCGGAGGACACCGCAACCACGCTGACGCCCCTCTTGGCAAATTCCGGCAGCTTGGCTTC
>CAYJNT010000003.1:33610-42197 GCA_964370945.1 uncultured Hyphomicrobiales bacterium
AAAGCGTTCGCCCGCCGGGAGATATGAGCGCGTCCTCGGTGACTTGCCAGACCTCACCACCATGCATGATCTGCTGCGCGTTTGCCGCCTTTTGAAAAGTCAGGCCCTCCGATCTATAAGCCCGCACCGTGCGGGTCACAGCATCTCCCACCAATACGAGATCGACAATGCCAGCCTTGTCATTGATTACGGCTCCGCCCTCGAACAGCTTCAAGGGCCAGGCTTTCTCTGTCCCCGAAGACCGCAGCGCAAACACATAGTCTTTTTGTTTCAGCGTCGACTGGTCGACATTGGTCGGAAACATCAGATCCGGGCTTGCAAAGTATCGTCCATAGGCGGCGCCGCTGCTGTAGTCGCGCAGATGGCCGGTTTCCAACGCGAGTACTTTCGTATCGGGATGCCGGGCTCTCCACTCTTGCCAGCTGGTGATGACAACGGGACGAGTCTTGAGCACGATGCCGGACCCGGTCAACGGTCCGACGACTGGCCGTCCGGTGAATTGATTCCACAGCGAATGCGTGGCGGTGTCGTACATCAGCTTGTTTGAACGATAGAGAAAGCCGGACGAGCCGAACACGAACGGCTGCGCGCGGCCCTCCACGGAGGTTTCGAACAGGATCCCCGAGCCGCACAAGGTGCAATAGGTGAGACTTAACGGCACGCCTCCGATCACGTCATTGAGCATCTCATGCCAATCCATGATACGCAGCGGATAGGCGCGCGCGTCGGCGTTGACCGCGACGCCGAATATGAGGTCATCCGCCTTCAGATATGATGCGGCCGAAGCCGGGATCAGACGCGGGTTGGTCAAAGCAGGAATGCCATCCTTGATCACTCCACCCCAGACGATTTCCTCAAGCCTGATCTCGTGGTGTCCGTCGTGCCGCAGGAATAGCTGGAAATTCGGATCGATCAGGTCATGGACGCGTGCATGCAGCTTGGCGAAGCCGGGCATCGCTCCTATTTCAGGATGCGCCTCCTGCCACCGCATCCAGTCTCCCCAGTCTTCTCCCGGCTTGGCACCAGTCAGCTTCTCCAGGCCGTCGACGATTCCCTTGCGGTATTCGGGCGATACGAACCGCATCGCAAGGATGAGGATCGGGGCCGTATCGGCGCGCCCGCTCGCGACAAGCATGTCGAGCGCCTTCTGCCGGTCGGCTGGAGTGCCCCGAAACAACGCGAAAGACTGCTGCGCAAGCAATTCGGGACTATTTTGTGCCGGCGCCGATGACACCAGCGCCATGACGATAAGGCCGGCTGTAATAAGCCTTTTCACGATTGCTACCCGAGGCGCCGTGCGATCAAGTTACGGCCGGCAATAGGTCTGCCGCCGTATACTCGTGCCGCATACTTGTAAGGTGCGGCACGCGTCAGCCCGGTCAAACCAGCGTGTCAGACCATCAAATCGGCGTGATGGTTTCCTCGGCCTAAAAATGCCCGGGGCGGACGTCCGGCACCGGGCGGGCGTCGAACAGAGCGACGTCGCGATCAGCGATAGAGCCGCAGCACGGCGTATTGTGCATAGCCGAGATACGGCCGCTCGATGCTGAGGCGCGCGTTGACGCGGCCAGCCAACGCAACGAGTGCCTGCTCCATTTCGTCTCGCGGATGCACATGGAATAGTGCAAGCCACTTTCGCAATGCGTTGCGGAACCAGTACGGCAAATGCTCCTGCCGTCCAAAATCGACGATATGCAACTCGCCGCCTTCGGCCAGGAGCCGTACTGCACCGTCGAGCACGCGCGGCCAGTCCGGAATCATCGACAGGCTGTAGGAAATGAAGATGCGCGCGAATTTCGGCCGCCCGAACAGCGCGCTTGGGTCGATGTCCGCTGCGTCAGCGAAGGCGACGCGCACGCGCGATTGCAAATTCGCTTGCGCAATGGCGCGGTCGCTGGATTTGAGCATCTGGCGGGAAATATCGATACCGAGAAATTGTGCACCCTTGTAGCGCCGCGCCGCGGCCACGAGATTACGGCCGGTGCCACAGCCGATTTCCAGCACATGATCGCCGCTTGCCGGGTCGAGACGCCGGATCAGGAGATCGCGGCCGAGCAGATAGTAGCGGCGCGTGAAATCGTAGACATAGCGCTGGCGCCGGTACATCCGGTCCATCGCGATCGCAGCGGTCATTTCCATAAGTCAGCCCTTGAATACGTAAAGATGGAAGCCGCCGTAGATCGCGGAGCGGTCGCGCGCAGTGTAATCGTGCGACCGCTCGGCTTCATAATGCCAGTGGCTGAGCGTTTCCTCAGCGACCCGTCCGGGCAACAGGCTCGGCTCGGCGGCGGTGCGGAAGATGACGCGCGCGCCGCCGCGCGCGGTGCGTGTGATCTCGCTCCACAGGGCATTGAGCTGCGCATCACTCATCCAGTCCTGCGCGTCGAGCAGAACATAGCGGTCGAGCGAGCGGTCTGAGCGGGTTTGCAGATATTCCGTGAACGAGCGGTTGAGCACCTCGACGCGCGGAACGCGCGCGCGGATGGTGTCGAAATGCGCGGCACGGAGATAAGGCGGCAACGGACCCGCGGGTTGCTCCCCGTAGGAGCGCCCGAATGCCTGCCAGGCGAAATAATTCTCGTCGAAGCTGAAGCCGCAGGCCAGGCGCTCAACGCGCCGACGCAACACGGCGGCCATATCGCCGTGGCCGACCAAAGCCTCGTATTGGGCGGGCGGAATTCCGAGCCCATAAAGCGACACCTGCCGAGCGGTGACCCAGCGGATCAGACGCTTGTCGAACAACGGCGCGAGATAGGTATCGAAATAGCCGCGCTGCTCCTCGATCGATCGCGCCCGCAACACGTCGCGCGGATCGACGCCGTAGAGGCGGGCCAAAGCGTGTCCGAGCCCGATGAAATGACCGAGTGCGCCGTGCCGGTAGAAATTGCGTGAAAACAGCGAGATGCGGCGACGGCCAAAACCAAATGCGCTTCGTCCTTCCCAATAGGCGCGCGTTTCCGGATCGAGCGCGCCCGAAAGAAAGCGCCAATATGCATTCACGTTTGCCTGCTCGTCGGCCTCGCCGAAGAAACAGTAGAAGGAATCCCATCCCGGCAGATTGCCGGCTGCCGACAACTTCAGACGGCAAAGCGCGACATGGGTCTTGTTCAGGTCGACAGCAGTAATTCGCTGCGGATCGGCGATGAGATAAGACAGGATGTTGCAGCCGCCGGATGCGATCGCGACCATGTGGCTTTCCGGGGTAATGGCGAGCGCCTCAAGGTCGATTTCCGGATCTTCCCAGATCTGCGGATAAACCAAGCCCTTGAACATCCATGCAAACAGATGCTCGAGAAATCCCTCGCGCGACAGCGCGGAGCCGCAGCCGACGGCTGCCTTCAGACGGTCCCGGCTCTGCGAATCTGCAGTATGCAATTGACGCTCCTTCGTCACGAATCTCAGTCGGTGACGGTCTAGCGTCCTTTCGATGCCAGTTTGATGACAGCGGCCACAGCTATAAAAGTTAACGCTCGATCCCGAAAAACCGCAGCAATTCGGACACCTGTCCGCCGATCATGGCGCGGCCGCCGACGATGCGGCAGCCGCACGCCTCGGCCTGTTTGAGGAACGGCGTCGGCCCAGGTTTGACGATCACGTCCGCGGCGACGAACCTGGGATCGAGCTTGCCGAGCGTCATCGGCAGCGGATCGCTTTCGGCCATCCCGATCGGCGTTGCGTTAATCAGGATATCGATGCCGTCGACCGTCGGCTCACCGACAGCAGCTTTGCAACCAAGATGAAACGTTGCGATTCGCTTGGCGAGTTCGCCCGCCTTCGCTGTGTCCACGTCGAAGATCGTGAGGCTTGCAGCTCCTGCGTCGGCGACCGCATCTGCAATCGCGCTGCCGGCGCCGCCGGCGCCGAGCAGCATGACGCGGAGGCCCCTCGGATCGGCGCCCTGCTCGCGCAGCCCCAGCAGCATGCCCTTTCCGTCAAACATGTCGCCCACCCACGTACCATTCGGCTCTCGTCGCATGGCATTGATCGCGCCCACACGCTCACCGGTCGGCATCAGCTTGTCCACGAACGGAACGATGCGCGCCTTATAGGGGACGGTGATCACGATGCCGTCGAGATTGGCGAGCGCTTTCAGCCCGCGCACCGTCTCGTCAAACAGTTCAGGCTTCACGTGCATCGGCAGAAGAAGCGCGTTGCGTCGCGCTGCGCGGATGCGCGCGGTGAGAATCTCCGGCGATTTCACCTGCGCGATCGGATCGCCGATGATGCCGTAAAGCCGCGTTGCGCCATCGACGATCGGCAAATCCTGGGCAGACGCGTTCATTTTGACCTCATGTCAGGCCGAGCAGCCGGTCGGCATCGAGCAGCGACGGTCTTGTGGCGATTCCATCCGGAAAAAAGCGCTCGGAATCCGGCGCGACGATCCCGAGAAACGGAATGCCGAGGCCTGTCGCGGCGTCGCATTCGGTCATGGAATCCCCAACCGCGAGCGTCTGCTCCGGCTTGTAGCGACCTTTGTCCAGAATGCGCTTGAACGCTTCGGACTTTCCGATCGGCGCGCCATGTAGGCTCTTGAAGAAGCGACCGAGACCTCGCGCACGCACGATCTCGACCAGCTCTTCCTGCGGCGTGCCCGAAATTAGATACATGTCGACCCGCCCCATGGCGCGGTTGAGCAGCGTCTGCGCCCCGGCGATGAACGGGCATGCCACCACGGGGTCATATACGAGCTGCGCGTAGCGGGTCGCGAGCCGCTCGACGCTGTCGGCATCGCCGGAGCGGCCAAAAAAGCTGCGTTCGAAATGTGCAAGCGTCGCACGCCGCGTGATCCCGCCATTCAATTGCTGATGCCGCATCGCCTGCGCGACCTTGGCCGGGTCTTCATCGGCGTAGATCTTCGCATAGGCTTGCGTCTTCAGACGCGCAGAATCAACGATCACACCGTCAAAGTCGAAAAGGATGGCGGCAGGCGGACGAGGCAGCGGCAGTGGCATATGGGAGGCTTTTGAGGCGGCGGGACGGTCGGGCTGGTCTAGCAAATCTGGAATCGATTGGCCAAGCCTTCCCTGCATGGCTTGGTTGAGATGCGGTGGGGTCAAGGACCGGCTATAAAAGAGGTTCCAACAAGAACATACGCGGAGCCTGCAAGGCCAAACCGCGCGGGTGAGGACGCGTCTGGAGTATCGATGAAAACTATCCGGTGGGGTATGATCGGCTGCGGGGATGTCGCGGAGGTCAAGAGCGGGCCTGGCTTTTATAGAGCTGATAATTCAACCCTCGTCGCCGTAATGCGGCGCAATGGCACGCTGGCGGAAGATTACGCAAGGCGCCACAAGGTGCCACGCTGGCATGACGATGCCGATGCAATCATCAAGGCGGATGATATCGACGCAGTCTATATCGCCACCCTGACCGACACCCATCTTGACTATGCACTGCGCAGCGCCAAGGCCGGCAAGCCGATCTACGTCGAAAAGCCGATGGCGATGGATCACGCGCAGTGCCGCGCCATGATCGACGCGGCAAAAGCCGCCAAGGTGTCGCTCTGGGTCGGTTATTACCGGCGCGCCCTGCCGCGTTTCCTCAAGGTGAAAGAGCTGCTCGACAGCGGCGCGATCGGCGACGTCCGTGTTGTGACGTCGCGGCTGTTCGCAAAGCTCTTCGATCCTGCCGCCGACACCACGGGCTTTGGATGGCGCGCGAATCCGAACCTGAGCGGTGGCGGAATATTTTTTGAGGGCGCTTGCCACACGTTGGACTTTCTCGATTTTCTGTTCGGACCGATCGAGGAAGTGCGCGGCTTTGTCGTCAACAAAGGCGGCAAATATCCGGCGGAAGATCTCATCACCTGCGCCTACCGCTTTGCCTCCGGCGTACACGGTCAGGGCACGTGGTGCTATGCCACCGACTACGAATACGAGATGAATGAGATCGTGGGCGCAACCGGACGCATTCAGTTCTCGACCACCGCTCCGGTGCCGATCCGGGTTTTCCACGGCGACACGGTTGAGGAAATCCCCCTCGGCGATCCGCCGCACGTGCATCAGCCGTTGATCCAGACCATTGTCGATGAGATGAACGGCAAGGGGAAATGCCCATCGACCGGCGAAAGCGGTGCGCGCACCGCTCACGTCATGGACGATATCCTCCGAGAATTTTACGGCCGCAAAACGTCGTAATCGCCCGCAAAGTAACTCTCTGGAAAGGCCCACATGCCGCAACGTCCCCGTGTCTTCGTCACCGGCGCGCGTCGAGGAATCGGCCGCGGCATCGCTTTCGGTTTCGCGGAAGCGGGCTACGATGTCGTGATCAACGACCTCGCCGCCGAAAACGAGGCGAACGAGACGCTTGCCGGGTTGCGTGAGCGCGGCGCCAAGGCGGTTTATCTCCAGGGCAACATCGCCGACGTGAAAGGTCTGCCTGAGCTCGCCCGGAAGGCTTTCGCTGCCTTCGACGGGCTTGATTGTCTTGTCAATAATGCCGGTATTTCAGTGCGCCAGCGCGGCGACATTCTGGAGGTGACGCCCGAAAGCTACGATGCGGTGATGGGCGTCAATCTGCGCGGCGCGTTTTTCCTCACACAAGCGATCGCCCGCCTCATGGTCGCGACAGCCTCCCCCCACCCGCGCTCAATCATAAGTCTGTCATCCGCCAATGCCGTTCTGGTCGCGCCCGATCGCGCGGAATATTGCCTGTCCAAGACCGGTGTCTCGATGATGACCAAGCTCTATGCTGTACGGCTCGCAGAAAAAAACATCGCCTGTTTCGAAATCCGCCCCGGCATCATCCGTTCCGACATGACTGCAGTCGTGAAGGACCGTTATGACAAGCTGATCGCGGAAGGCATTTCACCGACGCGGCGCTGGGGCGAGCCGGAGGATATTGCACGAGTCGCCGTCTCACTCGCTTCCGGCAGCTTTCACTTCAGCACCGGCGACGCCTATCATGTCGATGGCGGGTTGTTGATCCATCGCCTGTGACACGACGGAGAACAAAAACATGACGAAAGAGATCACGTTCACGATTACCGACTTCGTCGCCGAGATTACGCTTAATCGCCCACAAAAGCATAACGCCGTGACACCGGAAATGGCGGCGGCATTGCAACATTTTTGCACCACTGTCGATTACGATGATTCTATCCGCGTGGTCCTGCTGAAAGGCGCGGGCGAACGCGCCTTTTGCTCCGGCAGCGATCTCAATTCGCTCGCCGAGTATTCAAGTGTTTGGAAATTCCGGAATCGCGTGATCTACGAAGCCGCCATCCGCAACATCAGGAAGCCGGTGATTGCAGCACTGAAAGGCTGGGTGCTGGGTGGCGGCTGCGAGATGGCGCTTGCCTGCGATATCCGCGTGGCCGGCCGCTCGACCAAATGCGGCTTTCCGGAAGTCACGCGTGGCTGGGTCGGCGGCGGCGGCGGGTCACAGATGTTGCCGCGCCTTGTCGGCTACGGGCAGGCGATGCGACTTCTGCTCACCGGCGAACCGGTCGGTGCGGAAGAAGCGCACCGTCTCGGGCTGGTCGACATTCTGGTCGAGGATTCCGAGGTTGAGGCGACCGCGATGGCTCTATGCGCGAAAATCGCAGGCTATAGTCCGGTCGCGGCTGAGGCGGTGAAGGCGTCCGTGCGCATGGCGCTGTCGGCGCCTCTGGAGGCGGGTCTGCGCTACGAGAACGAGATGAACACGCTCTGCTTCGCCGCCGGCGACCACATGGAAGGGATCCGCGCCTTCCAGGAAGGCCGGGCGGCGGAATTCAAGCGGTAGCGCGATCGTAAAGCTATACCGAAGCCTGGCGTACCGCCTTCGACGCCGGCGTCTTGGTCACCCATTCCTCGAAGCGCCATATTACGACGTAAAACGACGGCACCAACAGCACCGCAAGGCAGGTCGATGCGATCATTCCGCTGAACACCGCGATGCCGATCGACTTGCGTGCGCTTGCGCCTGCCCCGCTTGCCAGTACGAGCGGCGCGACGCCGAGGATGAAGGCGAATGAGGTCATCAGAATAGGACGAAACCGCGCGCGCGCGGCGTCGACCGCGGCGTCCGCGATCGCTTTGCCCTCGGCCCGCAGCTCGCGAGCCACTTCGACAATCAGGATCGCGTTTTTCGCGGACAATGCGATCAGCAACACGAGCCCGATCTGAACATACAGATTGTTATCGACGCCGGCGCTCTTAAGCACCAGCACGGGACCGAGGAGCGATAGCGGAACCGCGAGGATGACCGCAAACGGCGTCCACCAGCTTTCGTACTGACCGGCGAGCACGAGATAAACGAGCAACATCGCGAGCGCGAATATCAGATAGACTTGGCCGCCAACGGCCTTCTCCTGAAAGGACATTGCCGTCCATTCGAAGCCCGCGCCCGGCGGCAGAGTCCGCGCCGCGATATCCTCCATCAACTGGATCACTTGACCGGACGAGAAACCCGGCGCGGGCAACGCGACGATCGATGCGGACGGGTAAAGATTATAGAGACTTGCAAGCGATGGCCCGACATCCGGGGTCACGCTAACCAGCGTGCCAAGCGGTATCATTTTTCCTTCGCTGTTGCGGACAGACAAGTTCTGGATATCTTCGACCCGTTGCCGGAACTGGGAATCCGCCTGGATATAGACCTGGAA
>CAYJNT010000003.1:42297-54462 GCA_964370945.1 uncultured Hyphomicrobiales bacterium
GGATATCTTCGACCCGTTGCCGGAACTGGGAATCCGCCTGGATATAGACCTGGAAAGTGCGGCCGAATTTGTTGAATTGGTTGACGTAGCTCGATCCGAGATAGCCGGCCAGCGTATTGAAAACCTGCTCGACGTCGACCTTCAGCGCCTGCGCCTTCACGCGATCAAGCTCGACATTGTATTGCGGCACGCTCGCGCGGAACGATGTCATGACGCGCTGGATGCCCGACTGCGTGAGCGCGTTGGCGGCGACCGCATTCACGATGCCCTGGAGCTTGGCCAGATCGAAGCTGCCATCGCGCAATTCGACCTGCATCGTTGCGCCGGCCGCATTGCCGATGCCCTGGATCGGCGGCGGCGGCAACACAAGGATATGCGCCTCCTCGATCTGCTCCATCGCCTTGTTCAGCGTGGTGTAGAGCGACAGAAGATCACGGCCTTTGCCGCGCTCACTCCAGTCATCGAGCATGATGTAGGCCACGGCGCCGTTCGCCAGTGATGCGTTGTTGTCGAGCGCCGAGACACCTGCGATGGTGATGACCTGCTTAACGCCTGGCACTTTGCGGGCGATATCGGTCACCTTGTCCATCGTCGATTGTGTCCGTTGCAATGACCCGCCATCAGGCAACTGAACTGCGGCGAGCAGATAACCTTGATCCTCAATCGGCAGGAAACCGGTCGGAATGCGGCTGAAGCCGTAGACCGCGCCACCGATGATCGCGAGTGCAACAAAGGCCGCGGCGACACTATGTCGGACCATACGGCCAATGATCCTGGCATAACCGTTCTCGACTCGCGTATATGCGGCATTGAATCCGCGATAGAAAAAATTGCGCCTCTCCGGCGGCACCGGCGGCCGCAGCCAAAGCGCGCATTGCGTGGGTTTGAGGGTCGCGGCATTGATGGCGCTGAGCAACGCGGTCGCGGCGATAACCAGCGCGAATTGCGCATACATGGCGCCGGTCAGGCCCGGCAAGAATGCCGCCGGGATGAATACCGCCATCAGCACAAGCGTGATGCCGATGATCGGGCCAAACAACTGGTCCATCGCGCGAATGGCCGCGTCATGGCCAGTCATGCCGCGTTCGATATTATGCGCAGCACCCTCGACCACCACGATGGCGTCGTCCACCACGATACCGATGGCGAGCACGATCGCAAACAACGTCGACAAGTTCACGGTGAAACCAAGTGCCGCCATGCAAGCAAACGCGCCAATGATCGTGACCGGCACGGTCGTAGCCGGTACCAGCATGGCGCGCCAGTCCTGCAGGAAGATCATGATCACGATCAAGACCAAGATGCCGGCCTCGAACAGCGTCTTGTAAACCTCGTTGATCGATTGCTGCACGAAAATCGTGGTGTCGAAGGGAATGTCGTGCGCGAGACCCTGCGGGAAATCCTTCGCGAGCGCCGCCATCTTGGCACGGACCTCGGCCGCGGCCTGCAGGGCATTCGCACCCGGCGTCTGGAAGATCGCAAGACCAGCGGCTGGCTTGCCGTCAAGCTGAAAAATCTGGAGCTCGACGCGCCCGATGTCGCGCACCCGTGTGATCTCGCCTGAACTGCCGGTTTTGACGATGACGTCGGCAAATTGCTCCGGGTCGTCGAGCCGACCCAGAACATTGAGTGTGTACTGAAACAATTGCGATTGCGGCGCCGGCGACATACCGATCTGGCCGGCGGTGACCTGTTCATTCTGCGATTGCAGCGACTGGATGACGTCGGACGTGTTGAGACCGCGCGCCTTCATTTTCTCCGGATCGAGCCAGACGCGCATCGAATATTGGCCGGCGCCGAAAACAGTGACATTGCCGACCCCCGGCAGCCGGGCGATTTCGTCCTTCAGCCGAATGGTGGCGTAATTGGCGAGATAGAGACTGTCGAACCGGGATTCGGGCGAGGTGAGCGTCACGATCTGCAGGATCGCCGTCGATTTCTTCTGCACATTGACGCCCTGCACTTGCACGGATTGTGGTAATGCGGCGAGAGCGGCCGATACGCGATTTTGGACAAGCACTTGCGCGAAATCGAGGTCGGTGCCGATCTTGAACGTCACCGTCAGCGAATATGTCCCGTCGGCGCCGGCGAACGATTGCATATAGATCATTCCGTCGACGCCATTGACCTGCTGCTCGATCGGCAGCGCGACGGTATTGATCACCGTACGCGCGCTCGCGCCCGGATACGACGTCGTAACCGACACGGTCGACGGCACCACATTTGGATACTGCGCCACCGGTAAGCTGAACAGTGCGACCGCGCCTACAACCACCATCAGGATGGCAAGGACGTTCGCGAGAACGGGTCGTTCGATGAAGAATTTTGAGATCATCGGATGGCCCGTTACTTCGCGCCGCCTGCCGGCGTCTGCGTGACCGGCTCAACTTTCTGGCCAGGAATTGCCCGCAATACGCCCGCGACGACAACGCGGTCTTCAGGACCGAGCCCCTTCTCGATCGCACGCAAACCGTCCGAGAGCGCACCGATCTCCACCTTGCGCTGCTCGACGACGTCATCCTTGCCGACGACAAGCACATAGCGGCCGGCCTGGTCGCTGCCAATTGCGGTTTCAGGAACAAGCAATGCCGGCCGCGGCGGACCGGGAATGCGCACGCGCACGAAATAGCCGGGCAGCAGCGCGCGGTTCGGATTTTGCAGAATGCCGCGAACCGACAATGTTCCAGTCGATTGATCGACGGTCGGGGAAGCGTAGTCGAGCGTACCCTTGTGCGGGAATCCCGTTTCCGTCTGCAGGCCGACTTCGACCGGAATTTTCTTCATTTCCTCGGGCGTCAAGCCGCGCGCAGCCGCGCTCGCGCGCACCCTCAGCACCTCGCGCTCACTGATCGTGAAATTCACGTAAATCGGATCCAGCTGAACGATTGTCGCAAGCGTGGTCGGCGACGTTGAGCCGACCAATTCACCGATCGATACCTGACGCGCGGTCACGATTCCGTCAAATGGCGCCATGACCGTGGTATAGCCGTAGTTGATCGTAGCCTGCGCGGTGTTCGATTGAGCCTGTTCGAGACTGCCGCGATCGCTATCGCGCTGTGCGAGCGCCTTGTCGTAATTCGCCGGAGTCGAGACCTGGCGCGAGACAAGATCGGCCTGGCGCTTGAATTCCGCTTCCGATTGCTTGAGCGCGGCCTCGGCGGAATCCTGCGACCCCTTCGCTTGATCAAGCTTGAGCTTGTAAGGCTCGGGTTCGATGACGAAGAGTGGCGTTCCCTTTTCGACGAAATCACCGTCGCTATATTTGATCTCCTGCACGAATCCGGCGACGCGGGCGACGAGATTGACGGTGTTAATCGCGGCTGTATTTCCGGTCGCCTCCAGATAGGGCGTGATCTGCCGCTGCACGGGCGCGGCAACTGTCACCTTGGGCGGCGGCGGAGCGACATAACGGTTGTCTTCGCCGCACCCTGTAAGGCCACCCGCCAAGGCGGCAAGGATTGGCAGCACCTGAGAAACGGGCCAAAAACGTGGCATGACGGCGAAACTCCAGATACGGCAATGGCAGCGCGTCATCGAAAAAACGGACGCGGTCAGTATGCGCCAAATAGTTGCCGTTTTGCGGACCGCCCGCAACCCGTTCCAGCGGAGGTGCCCAGTAAAGGGGTGGGACCGGGTAAAGAAATTCGCGACGTTTTTAGTTTGAATGCCAACCGTGGCCTCAACAGGCGGGCCGCCGGGATCGGATATTGCCTTCTCCCATTAATCGTTCTTGACCCATTTCAGGATATGGGTCGCGACCGCAACCAGCGTGCCGTCTTGATTCGTGATTGCGATGTCGCCGGTCGCACGGCGTTTGACCGGGTCGATGGAGCTAATTTTGTATTCGACGTTGATGGTGTCGCCGAAGAAGACCGGCGCAAGAAAACGCACGCGGTCATAGCCAAGCGACACCGGCGTTTCGCCGGACTTGTTCCAGTCCTTGTTGGCGATGATCATGGTCGAAGTGGTCGACATGAATCCGACCATCAGCGCACCATGCGCGATCAGCTTCTTGTAGCTCGACTTCTCCATCACCGCCTTGTTGACATGGTTTGGCGCAAAATCGCCGGTGATGCCTGCGAACAGATAAACGTCGGTTTCACTCACGGTTTTCGAAAAATGCGCGACGTCGCCAATCTTGACATAAAAATCACTCATCAAATCGCTCCCGATTGCTGATTGACGAAGTCTAGGCAGGATTGCAGTTGTCGATCAACCGGCGGAAGCGCATGCGGTCATGCGCGCCTGTGAACTCCAGACAAAAAAATAAGGAGGCCGCCCTTGCGGGCGGCCTCCTTTATCATTCTGGCGATCGGCAATTGCGATATTGCCGATCCTTGCGCTCAATGCGGCAAATATGCCGCGGCATAAATAATGACGACGATGGCGCCTCCAAGAATCAACAATAAAATGGTGCGATCTCGCTGGGTCATGCACGCAAGCGTATTCTCAACGCCGCACGATTGATACCAGTATCAGCGCCGCAGTGTCTGCGCCGCGGCTTCGTAATTTCAGCTCGCTAAGACCCTCCAAGACCCGCTTCAGCGCCGTTTACTCAATTGCTCGCGAGCCGTTTGATGAACTGCTCTGCGGCCCCGGGAACCTTGCCAGCCCCTGCAGCATTAAGTTGAATACCATTCTTAGGCTAATCACCCGGCAGACACGGTGTTTTTGATGGCACGTATCCTTGTCATCGACGACGACGAGGCGGTCCGTTCCGTTTTGACGATATTGCTCGGTCAGAAGAACCATCAGATCGTGACCGCGCAGGACGGCCGGCGCGGGCTCAAGGCCCTCGAGGGTGATCACTTCGACCTGCTCATCGTCGATCTTTTCATGCCGGAGATGGACGGTCTCGAAACCATGTACCTCGTGCGCAAGCACAAGCCCGACCTCCCGATCATCGTGATTTCAGGTTCCGGAGGGCGCGTCTCGATGCCGGATTTCCTTACGATGGCGACAAAGCTCGGCGCCGTCGAGAGCATACCGAAGCCGTTCCGCCCCAATGAACTTTTCGAGATTGTTGAAAAGTGCTTGCGGGTGGGGCCGGCAGGCAAGACGATATCCTCGCCCTGACCGCATCATCGGCGGCGGGGATCGCTGACCGGAGGCTGAATGAGTTTGTTCATACGCCTCGTCATTGCGATGGTGGCGCTGGTATTGCTCACAGCGGCGTCGGTCGGGGTGCTGGCCTATCGCAATCTGGAAGAAGCAGTCCTGCCGCGTACGCTGGATCGTATCGAAACCCATACGCGGCTCCTCGCCGCCGAACTCGAATCCTATGTGCGCGGCGCCCGCGCCGACGTCCTTGGCTTTCGGTCGGCGGTCGCGCTCGAGGGGATCGTGCGTGCGCACCTTGCCGGCGGCATTGATCCGGTTGACGGCACCACCGAAGCCACCTGGCGCCAACGCATGGCCGGCCGCTATGTAGCAGAACTCACTTCCAAACCTGCCTATAGCCAGTTCCGCATCATCGGCATCGAAAATGGCAGCCGCGAGCTGCTGCGCGTGGATCGCTCGGGCGCAGGCGGCTCCGTGCGGATCGTTCCCGATTCCGAATTAGAGCCCAAAGGCGATCGCGAATATTTCACCAAGGCCATCACGCTGGCCCCGGGCCAAGTCTATGTATCGCCGCTCGATCTCAACCGGGAACGTGGGGTCATCGAGACGCCACATGTTCCGACACTACGGGTCGCGACGCCGATCCATGCCGCGGACGGACGGCCTTTCGGAATCGTCATCATCAACGTCGACATGCGGCCGGTCTTCGGGCGGCTTCGCTCGCTGACGCAAAACGGCGGAGAACTTTATATCGTCGACGAAGACGGCGATTATCTGCTCAATCCTGACCCGGCCCGCGAATTCGGATTTGAGTTCGGGCGCCCTGCGCGCTGGCAGAACGATTTTCCGGACCTCGCGTCGGCGCTCGGCTCAGCGCACGCCAGGGCGGTTGTTGTGCGCGACAAGACGGGTGAGCGCGGCGGCGCAGGCCTCGTCAAAGCGGAGCTTGCGGGCAGCACCATCGTCTACGTGATAGAAATAGTTACGAACGCAGTCATCATGGCGCCCGCCGACTCAATCCGCCAATCGAGCATGATCGCAGGCGGATTCGCGGCCTTGCTTGCTGCGTTGCTTGCCGTTTTTCTGGCACGGTCTCTGACGCGGCCACTCGTTGAGATGACGCGCGCCGTTATTCAAGGCTCGGGTGGCGGATCACCAATTGCGCTTCGTGCGAGTGCAAGCGGAGAAATCGGCGTGCTCGCGCGCGCCTTCAGCGGCATGAGCCGCGAAGTGCAGGAGAAAGCCGCCGCACTCCAACAGGAAGTCGCGCAGCGGCAACGGATCTTCGACACGTCGCTCGATCTGATCCTGGTGGTCGATCGCAAAGGCACGTTCCTGCAGGTCAGCCCGAGCAGCAGGACTATTCTGGGTTACGCCCCGGAGGACATGGTCGGTCATAGCGCGGCCGAATTCATCCTGCCCGAGGATCTTGAAAGCACGCGCGATGAAATGCGTGCCGCGCGGCGCGGCCGCGATACGCGCAATTTCGAATGCCGCTACGTCCACAAAGACGGTCACGCTGTGCTCTTGCAATGGACCGGCGTTTGGTCCGAGCAGGAACAGCAGCATTACTTCATCGGCCGCGACATGACGGAACGGCAACACCTGTCGGACATCATCAGCAATACCATCAACGCGATGGTCGATGCGGTGCTAGTCGCCGACTTCACCGGCAAAGTCGTCATTTCCAATCCCGCAGCTGAGCGGTTGATGGGGATCGTCGCCGGATCGGAGCCCCAAGTCTGGTCAGAACCGAATGAGGTGATCGGACCTGATGGAGTCTCACGTCTCGCTCTCGAAGAGCGGCCGCTGATGCGGGCCGTGCGGGGCGAGCGGGTCGTGAATTATTCGATGTCCGCACGCAACAAGTTGCAGAACAAACTATCTCAACTCGTCGCCACCGGTGGACCGATCCGCGACCGCTCCGGTCGGATCACGGGCGCCGTCGTCGTCTATCGCGATGTGACGGGGACACGGGAAACCGAACGACAATTGCATCAGGCACAGAAGATGGAAGCCGTCGGCGAGCTCACCGGCGGCATCGCACATGATTTCAACAATATCCTGACCGTCATCACCGGAACGATTGAAATCCTGGCGGACGCGGTCGCGGACAAACCCGGTCTCGCGGCCGTCGCCAAGATGATCGATGAAGCGGCGGGTCGCGGCGCGGATCTTACGCAGAGGCTCCTCGCCTTCGCGCGGCGACAACCGCTGGAGCCGCGCGACATCGACGTCAATGCGCTGGTACTCGATGCGACCAAATTGCTGCGACCCACCCTCGGCGAGCATATCGAGATCAAGACCGTCCTTGCCGGCGACCTCAAGGCAGCGCTTGTCGATCCCAATCAGCTGAGCAGCGCGCTCCTCAACCTCGCCATCAATTCACGCGATGCAATGCCGCATGGTGGCAAGCTCACACTTGAAACCTCGAATGCTCACCTCGACGAGAACTATGCAAAGGCGAATACCGAGGTGCAGCCCGGCGACTATGTCCTGATCGCGGTGAGCGACACCGGTGAGGGAATCCCGGCGGACATTCGCGACCGTGTTTTCGAGCCGTTCTTCACCACCAAGGATGTCGGGCGCGGCACCAGCCTCGGCCTCAGCATGGTCTATGGCTTCACCAAGCAATCCGGCGGCCATATCAAGATCTACAGCGAGGTCGGGCACGGCACGACCATCAAATTGTACCTGCCGCGGGCGTCGTCGGCTGAGGCGCACGCGCTGCAAGATATCGTCGTCGCGCCGATCGAGAGCGGATCGGAAACCATTCTCGTGGTCGAGGACGATGCGCTCGTGCGCAACTACGTCGTCGCGCAGCTGAAAAGCCTCGGATATGAGGTACTCACCGCCGCCAACGCCGCCGAGGCGCTGAAGATTATCAAGCGCGAGAAGACGCTCGACCTGTTGTTCACCGACGTGATCATGCCGGGCGAGATGAACGGCCGTCAGCTTTCGGACGCCGCGGCGAAGTGCCGGCCGGATCTGAAAGTGCTGTTCACATCCGGCTATACCGAAAATGCGATCGTGCATCACGGGCGGCTCGATCCCGGCGTGCTTCTGCTCGCAAAGCCCTACCGCAAGGCCGATCTGGCACGGATGATCCGGCAGGCGCTGACGAATGGGGGAACCGGATAAGCGAGATCGCGCCTGCGCCTCAGCCGCCCCTGCCCTCGCTCATGACGATCCGCATCAAGTCAGTCGCGTTTTTTGCGCCGAGCTTTTCCATGATGCGCGCGCGATGAACCTCGACCGTGCGGAAGCTGATCCCGAGCTGCCGGCCGGCCTCCTTGTTGGACGCGCCGCCCATCAGGCAGGCCAGCACCTCCTGCTCGCGCCGGCTCAAAGGCTCGCGGCCGGGAAAATGCAACGCCTGCGACGCCGCTGGCTTCGATCGCCGCGATGCCTGTGCCTCGATCGCCTCGCGCACGCGCTTGACGATGGCGCTGCCCTTGAACGGTTTCTGGATGAAATCGAGTGCGCCGTTCTTGATCGCCTCGACCGCCATCGGAATATCGCCCGATCCCGACATGATGAAGATCGGCGCCGCATAATCCTGCGCGT
Source organism: uncultured Hyphomicrobiales bacterium (assembly GCA_964370945.1). Taxonomy (GTDB): domain Bacteria; phylum Pseudomonadota; class Alphaproteobacteria; order Rhizobiales; family Xanthobacteraceae; genus Pseudorhodoplanes. Next base: position 50,926 of record CAYJNT010000003.1, read on the forward strand.
TGAGGATTTTCAGGATGTCGATGCCGGATTTGCCGGGAATATGCACGTCGAGAATGATGCAAGCCGGGCTTTTCACCTTGGCGGCGGCAAGAAAGGCCACGCCGTCCGCAAAACAGACGACGTCGTAGCCTTCATTCGACAGCACGACCGACAGCGTCTGGCGGATCGCCGCATCGTCATCAACAACGAAGACCTCAATTGCCGTATCCGGCCGCGGCATTGCCTGACCTCATTGATCCTGCCCGCCGCGCGGTGCCGGAACCGATCCGTAGAACTACGTAGCGTATTAGTACGGACCGCGTCCTTAAATTTCCAGCGTTCCTCCACGCCTAAAATCCGGTCTCGCAGGAGCTCAGTTCAATCGCCAGCGCGAGGCGCACAAATGACTGAGAATATTGCGTTTTTCGGAAATGACGCACAGCACGCGACAATCCGGACGCATTCCAATGTGAGCATGCTTGAGCGGCGGCAAGTCTTAAGCCGTGGTCAGGGCTCGCGTCGCTTAGAGTCCGGCCTTCCTGATCTGTAGTGTCCGGACCTTCCGCGAATTTCGCCGAAATCCAGACGTATCGCTCGGAGCCGCGACCGGCAGATGCCGACGAATCAACCGGTTCAGCCTCGTCGAACGGTCTTACGTTTGGCCATGTGCGCCGTGGGGCAATCGGGGAGGGCGATAGTCCATTGGGGATCGGCAACGTCCTCCTTGCGAAGGCCTGGCTATCCACTGCCGGCGAAGTGCTTTCTGGAGCTGCCGATCTTGTCTTGGTGTCGCGCGTGAGGCTGGCCCTCGTAACACTTGCCGTGCGTAGTAGTTGATCGGCGCGATGGAGATCGCGAAGCACGTTCAGGTACAGCGGCTGATAGTGCTCAATCTCGGCCCGGCGCCGCGGCGTTCCTTCTTCGCCCTCGGCCAGGTGCGAAAGGCCGTAGAGAACGTATTGCTCGATCGCGCCGGCAACGGTGCCGCGATAGTACGAATGGACCCAATTCAGCCGTTCGCGTTCGAAGTCGGTTGGCCGCTCGGGTTTAGACACCGGCGCTGGATCGGGCGCGGACTGATCATTCGCCGCCGGCGCTGCACCCTCGACCTCTTCATCCGGAACCGCCCAGCGTGGCCGAACGACAATCCGCGTGCGCGGGCGTCCGTCATCGACGCCTTGCGTGTAAGGGTATCCATCTGATGTCTGCTCGCCGGTGACACTTGGCGCAGCTACCGCCGGCTCGGCAGGCGGCATACCTTCGGCTGGCTCGGCTGCGCCAACGTCGGTAACCGTATTGTTTTGAGGAAGAGTTGGAGTATCGGGTAAGAGCGACGAGTTCGTCTCAGCACCCGTCATGGATGACCTCGAAAGACGAGCCAGAAATAGCCAAGCGCGCCCGTGATGATGACTCCGACCGCCGTCAGCAGCGCCTTGCGTTTCACGGCTTGCGTGCTTTCCCGCCAGCTGGCGAGAAAGCGCAGGTCGTCCTGGAACGCGATCACGGCCTTGGGGTCGGAGAGATCGACGCCGAGGGTCAGGAACAATTTTCCGATCGCGCGGTCGGCCGCCTCCTCGGCGGTCTTGTTTATCTCATCTCGCGTCACGGCACGTCCTTAGAGCGGCAGCGGCTGCATCAAGTCAGATTGCGGCGGCACGGTCAGCTTGATGCCGGCTTGTTCGGCGAGGCCGAAGAAATAGTGGCAGGCCGGCTTCTGCGTGAAATATTCCGTATTCGCGGCCATATCGATGCCCCAAAGGCCGATCTCGGAGGGCGGATTGTCCTGCGCGATCGCAAGCGCGAGCATGTAGGAAACGGTCGATGTGAAGAAGCGATTGCCGAAACGCTTGAGCATCGCCTCCAGCGGAAACGCGACGGAATTCGGCAGTTCGGCGACCGGCGCGATGGTGTAAACCGGCCCTTTGATCGCACGCATGAAAGAAATATAGGTGTCGTCGATATCGGCGCGACTCTTGTCGAAGGCGTGAATCTCGAACCAGGCGTGGACCTGTCCAGCCTTCAAGTGCTGCGCGCAACCGGGCGAGCAACCCCAGAATTCCCAGGATGTATCATCGAACGGCGCGAGTTTGATCGAGGACGGCGCCGAGCCAAGAAGCGCGATGCGGCGCGGCTTCTCGTTCACGGCGCGCATCTCATCGAACGCCGCCGCAACCGCCGGCGAAATATCGCCATGCACTCCTCCCGAGGCCATGATTCTATTCCTTGAAGAATTCTGCCGTTACGGTCTGCGCCGAGCTTGAAATCACGCTTACGGCGGCGATGGTCGAGCCGAGAAAGCGCCAGTGCTCGCCCTTCGAATACGGCAGAAGCTCCGTGCCGTTGCCAACCGTCGCGTCTGTCGACGCCAAGGTCGCGGCGACTGCCGTCGAGCCATAAGCGGAATAAAAGTCCTTGGTGCCGGCGAGCTTGACGAAGCGGGCGCCGGCGGGAACGAGAACCGTTTCCGCGACGCCGTCGGCGAGCAAGGTCTGAAAACAGGCATCGGTCGAGGGCACGCGCGTCGGCCAGCCGACATTGAACGGGAGCACTTCAAGGGACCGCAACGTCATCTTGCTGTTTCCTTTCGATTGGTCGGCGCGAATAAGATATCCGCGGCGCGCGAGCGTTAAGGAGCCCGTTTGCTCTTGGTTATCGCCGATGCACGGGACCGGAGGGGAGGATCCGGCGGCCGGGGCATGCTTCGTGAATTCGGATGAGTGCTCGGCGCAAACAAAACCGCGGACATGAAAAACCCGGCGCGGATTTCTCCGGCCGGGTCACTGGCTCTTTTAGTTTGTCGCGCGATCTGCGGCGATCCGGTATCCATCGGATCAAGTCCGGGACTGGCTTTCGCCGGATCGCGCTCCCGGGCGCAAAACTCCAGACTTGAATTACGCCACAAGGATCGAACCGGTCGGCGTCAAGTCATTTCTCTTGTGACGATCAATCACTCCCGCTGTCATTGCCCCCGTCACCATTTCCGCACGCATCAAGGATTCGTGGCATCTTCGACGCCACTGGTATGTCGTCCGGAAATGACCGACGGAAGAAAGGCCCGAGGAAGAAACGCAGGAGGGAGAAAGGCGCCAAGCGTCGACGAAGATCTCTGCGGCAGCGACTGCGCGACTGTCGGCGCCTTCGTCGCGCCCGCCGGACCAGTTTCGTTCGTCTCCGATGTTGGGATATCAATCGGCAGCTCCCAGCCGACAACTTCGGTCGGAAAACGCGTACCTACCGGGGCGAGATTGCGAATTGCTCCCACCGATGCGCCGTGCGAGCCCAGAAAATAATCGAAGGTCGACAGCTGACCGACATTTACAGGAATTCTCGGATCGGTGGAGCGGTTGACGATCGCAACGCTTTGCGTGATGGCGCTGCGAGCGTATTCCGCGATCTGATCACTCGTCCAGCGATTGTAGACGGCAAGGTTTCCGATCTCACGCCCTATACCATTGTTCCAGAGATCCCGGAATGAATCGCGGCGCTGATGTGGATCGTGGGGCTGACCTCATCGCGTGCGCTTTTTTCGCGCGCTCCCGCAAATCAGATTCGCACCCG
>CAYJNT010000004.1:0-44098 GCA_964370945.1 uncultured Hyphomicrobiales bacterium
CGCAAGCCTAAACTCTCCATCACCTCCAGCCGCGTCTTGCCAGTTCCTAGCTCTTTCGCCTGAGCATCGTGCGGGACGATGTGCCCCGCATAATTGTATTTGCGCTTTTGAATCTCGGAGACGTAATGCCCAAGCTCGACGCCGGACGCTTCGTAATAATCAATCACATGGACTTCTTTGCCGACAATCTGCGCAAACCAGATCGCCGTCGCGTCAGCGATGCCTAAGTCCCATGCGGTCCAAACTTGTGCGGTCGGATCGTAAGGAACGCCGGTCACGCGGCCCGCAGCCTCGGCCTCAGCCATGAGCTTGCCGTAATACGCACCTACAACAGCGGCGTTAAAGTCGCACTCGTATTCCTGCCGGTATTGATCGTCGGTCAGATCGCGCTTTGCCAGCAGCAATTCCGAATGATCGATCAGCCCGGTTTCAGAGGCTTTCAGGATTAGCGAAAACCAGTCAGGGTCGGTCTTAGACCGCTCGCTAATTTTGAAAAACTCGTTACGCCCCTTCGGGGTGCCAATAAACACTGCCCACCCCTTACGGTCGGACAGGGCTGGCCGGATGACCTCTTGCCAGACGCGCGGGTCCATGTCCGCGAACTCGTCAAGCACAACGCCGTCCAAATAGATGCCACGAAGGGCATCCATATTGTCCGCGCCGTAAAGCCTGACCTGCCCGCCGTTAGGGTAATCGACCCTCAGCTCGGTTTCGTTGACCGAGGCCCCCAAAGCCCGGAGCTGGTCCATCGCCGCCTTGAGATAGTCCCACGCGACGGCCTTCGACTGTTTTAGATACGGAGAGAGATAAGCAAACCTTGGCCGGACCAACTCACACCGCAGCGCGCCGTCCTGCAGGTCGTTAATGCAAGCGACTGTCTTGCCTGCACGCCTATGAGCGACAATACATGCAAAGCGCTGCTGTCTCTTGTGGAACTCTACGAATTGCGGCCTCGCACTATAACCGCATTCAATCTGATGCACGCGGGACGCCGGTAACGATCATACGGATTGGGTCCCCGTCATCGTCGCCTGAGATCGGCTGAGTAGCCTTGCCCCACCCCCGGTCAAGCAATGCCTGAGCTGCGGCGACCCTGGCTGCTGCTGGCGCGGCGTCCTGTCTCATAATTCCGACAAGAGTATTCAGCGCGGTTTCAGTGTGAGACCGCGCCAAAGAGCGGATTTCAGTTGATGCTTTAGCCATTTAATCCAATCCGGTCACAGCGGTTAAGCTGCGGGCGCGGCCTCTAGGTTTTGGTATTCGAGAGACACCGTTTTGCGGCCCTGATTTGCTCAGGCGTCATCCGAGCGGTGTATTCCTTGATTTGCCCTTGTGTCGAACTGGCAACAATCTTTCTGACCAGCCAACATGGATAATTTACAGCCAAGGCCACGGATACAATCGCAGCCGCAATCAACGAAACAGGCCCGCAACAGCGACGATGAAAGCAGCTCCGCCTATGCAGAGGCCATAATGGCAAGAACGTAGGTTTGAAGAAGGATTTCCATTTTAGTTTCCGCTCCATGAGACGCCGTTAAGCATGTCTGTCCGTGCAAATTCTGACCCGCTAATTCCTTTGTGTTATTTACGACAAGTCGTAGGGGGGGGCTGGCGCGCCATGAAGGCGACCATTTGTTTCCGACCATGCCCGCTCCTAAATATTCGGCCTTCCCGCCCTCATTCGAGAACGGCTTATCAGTTCTGACCGGCAACAGACCCGCTATCTCGCAAAGGTCTTGCGGTGGCCTTGTGCACTCTTGGATATTGAAAATGGAAAATCCGCCTGCGGCTTCTATTGGAGCGGGCTGTGGGAATCGAACCCAACCTGTAACTGCTTGGAAGGCAGCAACCTACCCAGTCGGTCTAACCCGCGAATTTGGTGCTGACGGCATGGACTTGAACCTGCGACCTTCCCATTACAAGTGGGATGCTCTACCTTCTGAGCTACGCCAGCATTTAGCTAGCGTGTCGTGGTTCGAAGCTCCATGTTACAAATCCTAAAATTGGTGGCCCATCTAGGACTCGAACCTAGATCGCCTGGTTTCTAAGACCAGCGCCTCTACCAATTGGGCTAATGGGCCGATTGGTGCGCGCGGTCAGATTTGAACTGACACTGTTCGGGGTTTGAAGCCGACGCCTCTGCCGTTGGGCTACGCGCGCTTATGTGAGCTTGCGTAACAGTCGCAACAAGGCCATTTGCTTTCGCCCTTCAAAACTGGCTCCCCCTCATGGATTCGAACCACGGCTTGCAGAATCAAAATCTGCCGTCCTGCCCTTAGACCAAGGGGGAAATTTGGTCTGGCTTGCAGGATTCGAACCTGCGGCCTCATGTATCCAAAACACGCGCTCTACCAACTGAGCTAAAGCCAGATGCCCGCTTAACGCGGCTGCTGTGGCTTGCTCGGTTGGGGGTAGTGCATGGATTCAGCCGCAAATCGCGATATTCAATTTCAGGAACCACGTTTCCGCTGATTTGTCAAGAAGTAGTGTACATGAAGGGCGTCCAGCCCAATCCTTAGTGTCGGCCAATACTCGCGCTCAAGCCGCTGATTGTGGACAGCCGCACGGTTTACGATCCTCAAGACACGATTGCCCTTGGCATTCAAGGCCTCAAAGGCGTCGTCAAACGTCGCTCGAATGCGTTCAGCTATCTCCTCACTGACCACGCTCGATCCTGAGCGCGGCTCCGAAAATCCAGCAATAGACGGGGGACTCTCCTTTGGAGCCGAGAGGATGATCGATCGATACCGCGCCACATCACTGGCATAGCGTTCGCCGGCATCGAATTGGTCATCCGAGATGACCCCGGTGAGATTCAACACACCAAACTCGGTCCCAGCCTTCGGATCGTGCCGCAGCTTTTCCGGTACGCCCTGGCGATGCGGCATCGGAAATGCGATCACCTTCGGGTCTATATCCTTGTCCACAAGATCGCCGCAAGGATGGCGCTTGCCTGGTTTACGCTTTCTACCCCTACGCTCTACCTTAAAACGAGCGCGTGGATTCATGCGGCTTCCTTCCGGCCAACCTTCGTAGCGGCCTTGCGAAACTTGGCGTCTAGCACCCATGCCGTGACAAGCGTTTCCCCGCGAAATACGAATAGGTGCTGCGAGTAAATCCGCATGTCTGTGTCCGCGCCATGTTCATAAAAGAGCGCATCCAGATAGCGGCGAAGCCTCCCGCTGAAATCGGTTCTTGGCGTTCCCGCCGTTAGCGCCATGTCAGCCATGCGAACGGTTGCGCGGCGCGGCAACCCAAATCGCTTTCTCATTCGATGCTCGGCATGGATGCTGAGATAGGCGCTCATGCCACATCCTCTTGCTTGGGTAGGTCAGAAAGCATCCGCGTTCTCTGCGCTTCCCAATCTGCCACCTGGCCATCAATGCGGGCCTGTTCTTCCGGCGTTCGTTTTACGCGCGGGGCAGGAAGGCCAAGCAAATAATCGCGCATTGCCTTCTCGCGCTCCCATACCCGCTGGATAGGCTCGAAAATCTTTTCACAAGCCTTCCGAATGTCAGGCAGCGACGGATAATCCTTCAGGCATTTTGTCCCCGTTCGCGGATCGGCCAACGCCTGCATGACCTCGGCTGAATATTCGCTGAGGATCGCAGCGCATCCGGCCAAATAGGATTTGGGATCAGCCGCGTCGGGCATCCGGCACCAGTTGAATAACCTGTCCGTCGCCAGAATCGCCACCCTCGAGACTTTGTGCGAAGGCTGAGAACTCGGCTTTGGCAGCGTGTTGCCGGTCGCGACGATCTCGCCAGTCCCCGGCTGGATGATCGGGAGTTGCTTCACGTTTTTCTCCTGTTTTCAGGCTCGCGGTAATCCATGGAATCGGGTCAGCCGGGCATTTCTCCCGTGCCGATAAAATCACCAAGAGGACTTTCGAGTGGTCGTCGTTCGCGTCTTTCAGCCAGCGCCCTATCATCGGGCGGGACTGTTTCTCTTTCAGACCTATCGCCTCTAGCGCGGGCAATCCTTCAGCCCAAAGACGGGCGAGCGGCGATGCGTCAGCATCCGAACCGCTAGGTTCGGAATGTGGTTGTGGAAGATGGTTTAGCTTTGCTGGAGCATTGCTAGAGCTTTGCTTTCGCTTCTCCCAAGTTCGCTTTCCCCCACGGGAGCCAGCGGTGGCGCGGGCCTCGTGTTTTTCCTGAGCTGTGGCCAGTTCCGCATCAATGCGAAAGTGCTGCCAGTTCTCATCGAAAAAGTCGGCAATCGTGTCGCGCACGGGTGTCCATTCGGAGGCCGTTAGGCGAGCGATACGCGCAAGTTTGTGTTCGTCGGTCGGCAGACCGCCGTTAGCGTAATAGTGCAGCATCAAAAGCAGATAGGCCCCGTGTTCCTGAGTAGTCAGGTGGCCGGTATCGGCTAGATAGTGCGCCGGGTAGAATGGGAACCAGGCTTGGCTCACCCGTCCCTCCGCAGCCATTTGATTTCAGCGGTGCCGTTGTGGCCGCGCTCCCAGACTAGCCAGCAAAAGTCCGCCTTCCCTCCTCCCGGTTTCTCTCCAGCCGCGATGACATGGCCCGGAGGCATGGATGGGCGCGGAGTCATGAGCCATACCGTCTTTAGCGGAGTTTCCCGCAGCCAATGAGCGGCGTTGAGACGCGCGACCGGAATAATAGCCGCGACCTTGCCCTGCGCTTTTTGAAGCGCGCGAATCATAAATTGCTCGATCACCCGGAAGGGCGGATTGCAGACTATGTTCTCTCGGTCGGCTTCGTCTTGCATGAAATCAACAACCGGCCCGTAGCCTCGGTCAACCAAGTCCGAACCTGTGGCGACCAATCCATGAGCAATCGCTGCCTTCGGAATTGTGCCAAAACCGCAGCTCGGATCATGGATGGCGCCGATAAATTTTTCCTCCTCAAAAAGCCGACGCGCGCACCATTCCGGCTCAACGTAATGTTCGTTGGCCTCGCGTTCCCAGACATGGGCCTCAAGTTTTCGGGTGGCAATATTCAAGCGGCCACTCCGGTCTTGGGATCACCAGTCGTGATGGCGCCGCTTTCCGTTCCGGTCGTTGTCCCCATACTGCTTGGAAACCCCAACGTCCCGTATTTCTGATATCCAATCCACATTCTTGCCCATGACTCCGCTATGATGAAATCCTCCGTTGTCATAGGTTTCTCGAATAGCGCCTTCGTTGCATCCAGAAACGAACTGAGAAAATTTGACCGTTCCATTGCGCGCCGCCCTTATTGATTGAGATACGCGACACAAAATGAACTGGCACCGGCTAACCCCACCGAAATCCCAGTAGAAGGGTTTAATCTCTTTCGACGCCCCGGTGCAGCGCCGCCGTATCTGGTTCTGCCGACCCCACCGCTTGAACCAGAAAGTCGCGGGGGCAATTCTTCACTCCGCAGCCTCAGCCGCTAATAGCGCGTAGCCGGCTATATCGATCCAGTGATCCTTGACGTTCTTCCCGCAGATAATTCGCGCTAGTTTGGTGCAGACCAAATCAAGGGCCTCTTCGGCAACCGGGTTCATAGCGCGTCCGTCTTTCCAGGTACGGATTACGTCCTTCAATTCCTGAGCGCAGGCAAATTGAACCTGTGGGCTTCCATGTGTCCGCTCCCGATCCTCGGATATGATCGAACCGACATGTTCGGCTAATTGCTTGCGGTTCATTTTCATTTCGGCCACACACATTTGCAGTCGCAAAGCCATTTCATTCCTACCGAGTAAGCCCCGTGCGGGTAGTGCAGCGGCTCATTGAATAGAAGCCATCCGAGCTTGTGGTGGTCCTCGATGTCAGCGAAGCGGACGTATTTGACGTATTCAGTTTTCATGCCACCCTCTGGATCAATGACCGATGAACCTGAACGACCGCACCCGAACATGGCGCCCATGCCCATGTTCCTGAATCCGCAAGGGAGTCGTTTTCGATCAATCCGTTCCTCTGAAGAAAATCCAGGATCACCTTCGATCCAAAATTATCGCCGTCCATGTTTGACTTTCGTTTCGACCAATCGAGCGAAACGTGATAGGTAAAGTGACCTTTGATTGGCTCACCGACTGTCTTTGCGGCCTGCTGTTGAAGAAGCATTCCATCGGCCTCGGATAGCCATGCTTTGTATTTGTCGGACTTACGGACATTCCTGCCCGTCCCGCGCCAGATCGCATTCACTGAAATCGGGAATGGAAGCTCAAGTCTCATGCGGCAGCTTCCCGTGCTTCGCCCTTCAATTTCAATCGAAGAACGTCAAGATCATCTCGAAGCCGGCAATCGCGGGGTAATCGGTCTTTAATTCTGTCCCGGCCACTCATAATTGTCGTATGGTCTCGGCCCATGTGCTTACCGATCACAGGCAGAGAGTTTAGTGTTAGCTCACACGCCAAATACATCGCTACTTGGCGGGGGCGAATAATGGCCGCGCATCGTTGCGCGCTCAATATTTCTGTTATGCTGATTTCGTAAAAGTCACTGACGACTTCCAAAATTCGCGCCACCGAAGGCCGCTTGATTTTGGAGTACATGATATTAATCGGCGTAGGGATGGGAATTGGCTCTGGGGCCACATTCTCAATGATCTTTTCGACAACGACAGGTTCACGAAGCGGATTCGCTGGCGTCACCGCGCGTTCGGGATGACAGCGCAGCATCCGGCCCAAAAAACGATCCGAATCCCGAATGAGGCTCGCGCGCGAACGCTCGACTTGAACTTCCGTTTCCATCTTTCGGTCCCCACCGACAAACCGCTGATTGGCAGCGGCCACCTACTCAGCCGTTACGCTTAATCTTGCTCATCGAGCTTCAACCGAGCGCACATTTTTATTGCTGCTCGTTAGTTATTTCGGACGTAACTCTCGGCCTCTTCGCGGGACATGCCCCGCGCCTGTGCCAACTTGATCCGGGCCTCAATAATCTCGTCTAGGTCGGCGACTTTTTTCGTTATGTCGCCAAAACTTTTCTGCAATGCACGAACGTGATCGGTAGACGACGCAAGAGCTTCAAATGCGTCAGCCAACGCGCGCTTCGTTCCTATAATGACGGCGACATACTGGCTGGGACTGATCGATTGCATTGGGCGATACTTGAGGGTCCACAGAAGGCCGGTTGGCACTCCGTATAAATCCTCAAGATGGCGAACGGTGCTATCGCGAGACGGAGACACCCTCATAATCAGAGAGGCAAGCTCTTGAGCGTTGATGGTGTACGGGTCCGATGTTCTGACGCGCCCCGACACGGGCTCGATACCATCCCATCCGTTGGCTTGAACCGCCGCCATCAAATCCCGTACGGGGCCACAATCGGCGAACCATTCGCCCTTCACTCGATGGTCGGAAAGAAGTGTGTGCAAGGTTTTCTCGTGCCCGCGCGTTCCCGGAAGAACGTGGAGCAATTCGATTGGGTGGATTGTCTGCACCCTGAGGTGGGCAATCCGCTGATCGACATTTGAAGTGAAGCCAATTTTAATGGGAATTATATACATGACTCCCTTTTCCACAGCTAAGCCTCATTTTCTTTCCTCGCCTTGGCCGCGCGCCGCTTACGCTTCTTCGCGGGCTTCGATTTGGGCTTGGGGCGATAGGCGAGAACCACGTCAGTTATCGCGTCGAGGGCTTTAGGCGGCTTGGGACGTTTCATGGCTTTGCTGCCGCGTGCTTTTCCCACGCGCGATCAAGCAGGGCTTTGTCTTCTGGCGTTAAAGGCTCATCGCGTTCGGCCAAGTCCGAATCTTGTGCACGTATTTCGGACAACTCGGCCCGAAGCCGCTGATTGTCCTCACGCACGGCCTCCAAGAGATTGCGAAGCTGGATGGTATCCTCAGCACGGCGCGCGTAAATCAGTACCTGGTCAGCTAGGGCGCCGTTTGCCGATTCCAGCTTTTGAACCCTGGCGAGAGCTTTTTCGAGCGCATCGCGGGTGCCTTCCAGCATCTCAGCAAGGCTGTCATTGTTCGGGATAATCATAGGACACCTTTCATGATCGCAGGCAAATCCAAGCACCTGCATGTTTGTCGCACCGCAGTCTGAGCAATAGCGTCTCATCATTGGATCAGTGCCTTGTAGGTCAGGCGCTTGCCCTTCGTGCCGCTCACAAAGCTTTCCAGCCGCTCCATGGTGTGACGCTTCACGTTGCCGTCATTCAGACGGAAGGCAAATTCGTCAACGTAGCGGCCAAGGTGCTTTTTGCTGGCGTGGTGATAGACGCCAATCAGGCCGCGCTGCCGCTGCTTTTGCTGAAGCGCCAAAGCAATCGAGCGGGCAACAAGCCTCTCTTGCTCAGGATTAGCGGTAGAAACAAAAGCGTTCATCTTACCGTTCACCAATGGACCTGAATTAGGTCTGACCATGCTCACCCTCCAACTCTAACTTCACTCACATGGAAGGCAGTTACTCACTCAGTTCAGAAGCTCTTGAGACTCGTCTTGTGCGGAGTCTGTTGGCGCAGACTCGACACGAAAACCGATGGCGCTCACAAAACCGTTTGGGCGCAAACGCGGATTCACATATCCGCTTTCCGGTACTCTCCAGATTGGAAGTGACCTCTTTTCTGAGCGTCTTATCGGGCGACCGGATGAATGTCGTTCACGTCTCATGCGAAAATCCCCACGCATGAGGAAAGAGCGGCAGTCTCGGATGGTGTTGAGTGCCGAGACTGCCGCAGTTGGCCACGGGGAGGTCGTGGCGGGGTATGAGTTGGCGCGCCCCCGAGGCGATTCGCTTCGGCAATCGACCAAGAGGGGGGACGGGAAATCGACCGGGCGCAAAAAATGGAATTAGCTTCTCGCGGGCCGGATTGTGACGTTGCCCCTTTTGACCGCTCAATTAAGGGGGTCGTACCAGCCGCCGCTGACATCGGCGCAAGGCAAAAGCGGATAAAGTTGCCGCCGCGAGAACTCTGAATGTCTGACGAATTGATATTCCGATTATGCTTCGGCGTACCAGCTTGCGTGTATCTCGCGCTTGTCGCCGTGTTTGTTCGATGACTCATGCGACCCGCTCCGTTTGCGTGTGAGCGGTCATCAATACGTCCGAGGTAATGCGAAGTCCGCGTTTGCGCGCGGCCTCGATCACGTTCGGCCAATGGGAGACAGGAATAGACTTGCGCCGCTTCATTTCCGAAGCGGTGGACGGGTTAACCCCAATTGCGCTCGCGAAAGCCGTGGGGCCACCAAAGTTTTTAATGATCTGCTGAACGTCCATGCCCGGACACCCTACACGATTGGTGTAGCGTGTCAACATTATTTGTGTTACACGTTAGGGCATGATCGCTACATGGATTCCTTACCTAAAGACCGCCTCAAGCGCGCTAGGATGCGGCATTTTGACACAGCCGCCGAAGCTGCCCGCTCTTTGGGCATCGCATATTCGACCTATGCGGCCCATGAAAACGGGCAGAACGATATTAGCGTCGAATCCGCACGGTTCTATTCACGAGCCTTTAAAGTCCCCGCCGGCTGGATACTCACGGGAGAGGGCAATAACGGCACTGATTTGGTGCCCTTACTGGGGTATGTCGGAGCCGGGTTCGCAATAATGCCCCTGGGCGAAACCGATGAATTAGAACGGGTGGATTTGCCTCCCGGCGCGTCGATTCCGCTCATGGCTGTTAAGGTAAAAGGATCGTCAATGGAGCCCGCCTATTATGACGGCGATCTGATCTTCTATCAGGAAAGCCATAGGAGGCCCGCTGGTGAGCTTATCGGTCGAGAGTGCATAATCCGCCTGCGGGATGGATCAATGTACCTCAAAAGGCTCCTGAAGGGCGGCACGAAGGGCAAGTTCGTTCTATTCTCCCACAACTCGACTCCAATCGTGGATGCCGAGGTCGATTGGGCCTGCCCGGTCGAATACATCAAACGCGCATAGCCTAAATTATTTTTGCCGTCCCTACATAACCCGTGTTGACATCCTACACGAAACGTGTATATTCTCCCCGTTCGCTAATAGAGCAATGGGGAGACGGAAATGACTGCAGCTCAGGCCCGACGCAAACAGTTTCAGTTCATCGAAGCGCTTTGCCCGGCGCTTACCTACGAAGCGCCCACGGGCAAGTTCAAGGCGAACCTGCCTGCCAAGCGCAACTCGGCGCGGGTGCCGAAGGCGAAGTTCGAATTCGAGCCTCGCGCGAAACGTTCCACCAAACGCAAGTAAGGCCGGAAGGGGCGCAAATGCCCCGACCCCTTCTCTCAAGCAATGGGGATTGCGTAATGAACTTGCAGAAAAAGCGAATTTTCGATGGCGCTGTTCGTTATGCCGGCGCCGACAAAAGCGATCCGTTCACCTTCGGGCGAGCGATGGCACACATCCGCACTGGAATCGCCGGGATCAGCCCGCGTGGCGAAGATCAGTTTTACGATGCCGACCCCGCTCTTGAAGAGCGCGTAACCCCTACAGGGGCTCGATACATGGCGACCGTCTATCGCAACGTGCGTCGTCCCTAATTCAGCGAATGGGGAATATAATGAACGCCTTTGAAATCACCTTCGAAGAACTGCCTTCGTACAAATCCTCCAAGGGACTTTGGTCCGGGATGCACGATGGCATCGCCGAAATCTCTTTCGATGACGAAGGGGAATGGCTCGTTACCTCGATTTCCCTCAAGTGCGACAACCATAAGTTCGGGAAAGACGCATACTCCGAATACGAACAGATCAGCCAAGCCTTCGACAAGGAACTATGGGCCGGTCTGACGGATGCACTCAGCGCATTCTACGGCGCGCGGATCGAAGCGAAGATCGCGGATCATCTTGACGAAATGGAAGTCCCGTATCGATCCGACTATTCCGAGCATTCAACGCTTCACCGTGTAGCGCAGGGAGTGTGAGGGATGACCGCATACAGCGCCAGTCTGCATTCCTTTGTGTCTTGGGTTCTTACAGGGTCAGCCGTACTTGTGGTGCTGGTGGTTAGTTATTGGTGACGCCATGACAGCCATAGCCGACCTTCAAAGACAGTTGTTCGAGGCCAAGCTTAACCACGGCCCCCGAAAAACAATCCTTCACAAGATGAAACTGTTACGCGCGCTAGAGTTGATGGAGAACCCGATGGACAAGGACTGGAGCCGTCAGCTTGCGTTGATGGAAATCATCGACTGCAATGCAGGATGGATCGCCGAACATGCCAAGCGCCTTGAGGCGGCGGCGCGAGAGCTTCCGCAGATTCCAGCGGGAGCCGTTGGTCCGGTCAAGGAATTGCGCGAGGCCGAACAGATCGTCGCTGTAACGGCGGCGCTCTTGAAATCCATCCGTGAGAGATACCAGGAGAGCGCAATTCACCTTCAGGCGGCGGAGTGAGTCAAATGGACGCACAAGAGATTTTTGACGCCCTCTCCGCCCCATTTCCGGACTCGTACATCGATTGGCGCGTCGGCTCGACCAACAAGGACAAGACCAAAGGAATGGCCCTTGCCTACATCGATGCGCGAACCGTCATGGATCGCCTTGATTCTGTGTGTGGCCCCGGCAACTGGCAGAACAATTACACGCCAGCCGGATCAATCATGATCTGCAATCTCGGCATTCTTGTGAACAGCGAATGGGTCTGGAAGTCGGACGGTGCCGGCGAGACGGATTTTGAAGGCCAAAAGGGTGCCATGTCTGACGCCTTCAAGCGCGCGGCGGTTCGCTGGGGATTAGGCCGGTATCTGTACGAAATGAAAGCGCCGTGGGTTGAGATCGAGCCTTTCGGAAAATCTTACAGGATCAAAGAACCTGAGCTGAAAAAGCTGACGGACCTTTACGACGATCATTGCTTGAAAACCGGATGGGGCGAACGCGCTGGCGTTCAGGCTTACCGGCTTTGCAAGAAAGTTGTTTCCGAGTTCGTGACGGATTCGGCAACCGCGCAAGAGTTCAAGACGAAGAACGCTGCGGAAATCGCCCAGCTTCCCGTCGCCATGCGTAAGCATCTCAATTCACAACTCGACCGCGTTGGCGGTCAACTGGAGGCCGCTGAATGACCAAACGATTCGATGTGTGCAGCCCTCGCCCGCGCAAGGACAGTGACAAGCCCTACTGGCATCGCGTCGGTACGGCATTCGAGGGTGAAAAGGGGATCAGCATCACATTCGATAGCCTTCCCATGCCCGATAAAGAGGGGCGCGTGAGCGTGTTCTTATTCGAGCCAAAGGAAAAAACGGGAGCCGCAAGCCCGTCGAAGTCTGCCGGGGCGCCAGTCGCTCCGCGCCGGTCAACTGGCGATGATATGGACGAATTGATCCCTTTCTAAACCCCCTCGGAGCCGGATGAATGAGCCGCGCCCTGGTTACGATACGAAATTCAGCGGATAGAAGCCGCGTTGCCTCATGGGCAGCAACGGCCCCGGAGGGTACGCGCGTTGAATTCAAACAGACCAAGCGCTCGATCCCGCAGAATGATCGTATGTGGGCCATGCTGACAGACGTAGCTCGGCAGCTTCAATGGCACGGGCAGAACCTTTCTCCCGACGATTGGAAGCTGGTTTTTCTTGACGCGCTCAAGAGAGAAACGCGAACGGTGCCGGCTATTGACGGGGATGGTTTTGTGACGCTCGGCCGGTCATCGTCGGACCTATCTAAAGACGAAATGAGTGAGTTGATGGAATTGATTTCGGCGTTCGGCGCGAAGCACGGCGTTGAGTTCAGCGAGCGGGAGCGCGTATCGAACCGGCCGATAACAGACTAGGAGACCGACATGCCCCGGCTTCTCTGTTTTGTTGGGCTGCACGACTGGCGCTTAGAGTGCGAGGTTGACGTGCCCGGCAATGGCACCGAAAATCCGCCGCCTTCATTCTATGAAGTCGGTGGTGTGGACTGGCATTTACATTGTGCGCGATGTTCGACAACGAAAGTCGAACAAAAGCGCGGCGTGTGGTTGCCATGCACATACCCGCCGCTAGAGCAATAGGAGCCGAGCGCATGAAGACGGTCAGCCAAGCGATCACCGAGTTGGAGGCGACGATAGCGCGCCTGCAAAATGAACTCCGTCTGGCGCATCAGGCCCTCGAAGCTGCTCTGCTTGCCGAGTGCGACATCAAGATCGGTGACATAGTTACCGGGAAGGACGGCAAGAAATTTCGTGTCGCGGAGATCGACCCGAAGTGGTCGCCGCCCTGGCTCAAGGGCAACCCGCAACGCGCTGACGGGTCGTTTGGCACCGGAGTGCGGAATCTGTTCGACAGCTGGACTCGTATTTAAGGAGGCGATGTGAGGGCCGTAACCGAATGGATCGGAACACACGATGACCAAGCCGTCCCGCCTCGCGTCCGGTTGCGAGTTTTCGAGCGCCATAACGGCGTCTGCTATCTCTCAGGCCGCAAGATCATGCCGGGAGACAAATGGGAACTGGAACATGCAAAGGCGCTCTGCAATGGCGGGGAGCATCGGGAATCGAATCTCGCCCCTGCCCTCAAGATCGAACACAAAAAGAAAACCGCCGATGATCGAAAAGAGAAAGCCAAAACGGATCGTATCCGCAAGAGACATCTAGGAATCAAGAAAGCGCGACGGACAATACCAGGCGATAATGTAGAGTAAGCTAAGTCATTGAAAATTCGAGGTCGATATATACGGAAACAGCATGAACGAAACGGGAAGATAACTGTCAATCATAGCCATGGCACAGAAACAAAAGCCACAAAGGCATTGAGTAAAGATAGGAGGCGGCGCGATGGCAATCACATGCTCATGCGGCCATCAAGTTTTTAGCGGAAACGACTGTGTCCCGGTTGAATATGACGACGAGGACATTGATTTTGACGGACCAGAACCGGGCTTCGTGCCGGTCACTATCCTGGCAACGTGGTGCCCGAAGTGCGCCGACGAAGGCGTGAAGTCGGGCCGCGTTCGTATTCCAACTACTATTTGAGGAGCGACTCGTGCGGAAGCTGATCGTCCAAGACGAAAGCGGCAAGTGGTATGTGCGCCGCGTTAAATATAATCATCAAGACGATGTGCGAAGCGAGATGATTTACCATTGCGACAAACACATCAGCGGTCCGCACGGATCATTGTCTGAGGTTCCGGAAGTGGTGGCGTTGTTGCCGCTATACTCTGATGCAAAATAAAGAACGATCGTGCCACACCACATTACGAAACAAGTTTGGCTCGCCCCATAAAGGGCGCGGCGATTCATAGGAGTGCCCGCGTGGTCGCGCTGAATTTCAAAACACAGTTCGCGGATGATGTGGCCAGCGGTCGCAAGTGTCAATCGATCCGCGCCCCGCGCAAAGACGGACGTGATCCTGTGCCCGGCAACCGGCTACAGCTTTACACCGGAATGCGAACGCGCGCTTGCCGGAAACTGGGCGATGCAAACTGCATCCGCGTGAGGCCGGTACAGATCACGAAGAGATACGTCGTGATCGACGGCTATATTCTCCCGCCGCCCGCCATGCATGAATTTGCCAAGGCTGACGGCTTTGAGACATTTGACGCTATGGCGGTCTTTTTCGACCGCGAACACGGCCTGCCGTTCGGCGGCTGGCTGATCGAGTGGGCGAAGTAGACAAAGGAGCATTTAAGGCACGCACCGATGCAAGAAGAGGCTGTCGCCTATTCCCCGTCGCGAGGCTTCGAGTCTACGCCTTGGCTTCTCTTATTTTCGACTTCTTGAACCCATTGGTTCAGCGTCGCAGCTTCCGGCGGTGACGAATAGAGAATTTGAAGTGGATATTCCCGCTCCACTTCAACGTGTTCGTCCTGCTTCTGCTTGGTCATGGCGGCGTGCCTCATTGGCGCTAGACTCACGACCTAATTGGTCCAGAGATTCCAGAAGGAGTTTGTCAGCTTCCTATTTTGCGTTAAGCAATTCTGTCAGATATGTGGCGTCGATGCCGACAAATACTGCCGTGAAGGGGCCGGCCGAAATCTCAAACGGTAGATCGGAGGAGCGCCAGAGCATCTAGTCTCCTATATTTTGTTCGCATTACGAAGGAACAAGATCAGTTCTTTGATCTGCTTTGGTGACAGCAGCACGCGATCATGCTCCTGGCTGATGCCGAGAAATCCGTCCGTTACATCGAACCGCGCGGGCAGATCAAAGTTTCTACGCTCGCCCGCGATCTTGTCGCTGTAGGTAGTAATGCCGGTTTGAGCCATGTCGTCTCCTAATTGTTCATCCGCTGTTTGGTGAATTGGATTTCTTCGCCCGTCAGCCCGTCAGGAATAATCACGGTTTCACCGTCGAGGATGATTTGCATTTGCGCTTTGATCCACTCGATAACACCGCTACGAGCGGCAGCTTTATCCGCCTCGTTTCCATCAAAGGCATCGAAGAATTTCTGCGGCGCGCGATGGACAGCCATAGTTGCTCCTATAATCACACAGGTGTATTGTCGAATACGTCGCAATGCCCGCGAAGAATGTGCAACTTCATCCCGACGAGGTCCATATCTTGAAGGCCGCAGAACGGACATTTTACACATGTCTCTTTTTCCAACTCTGGGATCAGGCGGCGCACGCAGGCACCGTTGTCGTCTTTCACAAAGTCATCCCTGCCGTGCACCTTGCGGACGGCATATTCGAACGGTTCGCCGTTCACCCGCTTCCATTCGAAGGCATCCACGGACAGCGCTCCTATTGCTCTAACGGTGAATGATGCCCGGCAGATGACCGCCGGGCCGCTTTTGCAATTCCGACCGCACTTGGTCACGACCGTTGGCGCGGCCCACAAGATAGCCTAGTAGAAATCCCCAACCGACGCAGAGCGTGATTAGATAACCAAGCGCGTTCACGGCCAGTCTCCTCTAATACGTTCCACCTAACGGACAATCGTCGATCTCATCGCCCGGCTTCAACGGCTTGTGCATCTTTACGTCGGCCGGAAGCAGAACATCGTGGCCGTCAATCACGTGCCGGGTCATCAGCGGCCCAGCCTGTATGTTCGAGAACCGCAAGCATTTCGGGCACAGCCCATTAAGCGTTATCTTGGCTGCTCCGCAATGCGGGCACGGGAACGTCGCCATCTTCGGCTCCTGTTTTTACTTTCTCAAATCGGTGCATTTCAGCAAATATCTGCCGGCCTCTGCACGTGTGCGATGTTGAAATGAAGCACCCCCAGTGATGGGCGGAAACGCCGACCACGACCAAGATCGGTAAGTGCGCCCATTGCTGTGATGATATGTGCCGCGCGATCGCGTGACGCGGCCAATAAATGTTCCAGCGAGGCGGTCGCCTATCATTACGGTGTATCCACCGCTCTCTGGAACGAATCGTAGTGTTGCGATCACGCTTCCTCCTTTCTTGAGTTTGGGTCGGCCGGTAGTGAGCCAGCCTACGCACCAGCGTTGTGCCGGAATCGAACCGGACTACCCGATCATCGGGAACCCCAAAACTCTCCTAATGCTCTAAGCGGCTTCCGCCGAAGGGTCTACGATCTTGATGCCTTCACGGCGCAGAGCTTCATCAAACCGCTCGACCGTACCGGCCTCGTCCGAATAGATCGCATCGTCCATATGGCCACCGGAGTACTTCACCGGCTCAGTCATGATGATCCGGTTAAGGGCCTCGCCAAATGTGCCGGACTTGGCGTAGTGATCGTGCGCCATCGTGAACAGCGCCAGCGCTTTCAGGTATTCGTCGCGGCTGATCTCAGTTTTATATTCCGACATGTTCAAATCTCCTCTAGTACGTTCATTTCGTGTTCCCTTGCTGCTGATTAAGGGCCTCGCGCTCCAATAGATCGAGCAACAAACCCGGATCAATTAAGTCCTCGGTCCAAGTGCTGCTGCGCATTCCAGCGCGAATTTTAGCGGCAACCTTCGGGTAGCGTTCGGCAAGGACGGCGGCGGCCTTTGATCGGCGTCCCGCGTCCGCGTGGCTGCGCTCGGCCTCATCAGCCGCCCTTTCAGTCCCGCCTTCCGCCCGCGCTTGTTGCAGCGCCTCAATGATCGCCTCTAGTTGCCCTTCGCACGGGCAATACTTGATGCCCATGCAGCAAGACGGAAGCCCGTACTCCTTTTTGTAATAGGTGCTGTGTCGGTAATCGCAGAGTTCTTCTGCGCGTTTGAGAACGCCTTGCGCTTCGCCCCACACCCGAACGTCCGTTGTGCTCTGCTCGCTCATTTGCATTCCCTCCTTACTTGCGTTTCTTTTTGCGGGAGATTCCCGCGATGAACTTGGCGATCTCCGGGCAGTACCGGAACCATTCGCCTTTAATGTGGTGCTTCGCGAACCGCTTGTGGAGTGCCTTTTCTTCGGCTGCGCCGCCGGGCGTGGTGGCCAGCAATTCCAGCTTTTGATGGTTTGAGGTGGCCAGCCCCGTCACGCGCTCGTAGGGCTTGGTGCTGCGGCCGATTTTTACAGCCTCGCCGCCCTTTATGAAATAGACCTGAGAAGGCGGCTTGAGCCTGTTCCAGCTTGGAGCCCGCCTGTATTTCGGGGGCGGCGGGGTGATCTCAATCAGCTTATCGACATTGGCCGACAGTGCCGGCAGCTTTTCAAGGCACCATGTCCGGCCAGGCGGCTTTATGCCGCGCGCTTCCATGGCATCCTTCCGCTCAAACCAATTGCTGTAATTGCGGCTCTCCATGATCGCCTGCATGATCTCGATCTCGCGATCTGTGAAGCCGAGAGGCGGCTTACCCCTTTTGCCGCTCAGGATGGCCCCGCCAAGCATGGCATAGGCCCTGTCGCGCATGATCGCCCACTGCTTGCGGTCGTCAGATCGATGGCCGCTAGACGCTTCGTAGAGAAAGGCACCGCGGTCATGGACCGCATCCTTGGCCAGCAGCAGGTCGGCGTAACGCTTGTCTTTCCCGCCCTCGACCTTCGCCAGCACAAAAAGCTCGGGCACAAGCGCCGCGTTTCGGTTGCGCAAGGAATCGATCCA
Organism: uncultured Hyphomicrobiales bacterium; assembly: GCA_964370945.1. Taxonomy (GTDB): domain Bacteria; phylum Pseudomonadota; class Alphaproteobacteria; order Rhizobiales; family Xanthobacteraceae; genus Pseudorhodoplanes. The sequence continues at coordinate 17,769 of CAYJNT010000004.1, forward strand.
GGTTTGCCGTGAGCTACCGTGACGGCCTTCGGTATAGGTTTCCGAAGGCGCCAGCGGCGCAACCAGCGTCTTTTGCTGCGCCTCTGAGAGTGCCGCCTGGGGGTTGATATATGCTCGGAAATGAAGGGATGTGGACATTATCCGGATTTTTAAAATAATATCTGGACAAAGTCAATACGGAGGTTTATTTAAGCTGTGAGAAACGGTCCAAACGAGAAGGATCACGCCCCGCCGTGATCGATGCTACTGAAAAGGCTGAGATTGCGATGCTGCGCGCCGTCAAGGCGACGCCCGCGGCCTGCACAAATAGAAAGGCCCCCGCAAATGACCGCCTGGCGAAAAGTCACATGCTACGCTTGCGGCGGCCACGGCCAAGTCCCTGACTATGGCCGTGGCCGCGATTTCTACGGCCCGAAGGAATGCGAGCGGTGCAATGGGTCAGGAGATGTGTCAATCTCCAGTGGTGGTGCGATTGCACAATGGCCAGGAGGCCCACTAATCGGTCGCCTGACCAAGCAAGAAATGTCTCAATGGATTTTGACGGATTAGTCCCGATGCCGGATTGGAACAGCCGCGCCGATACTCTCCGCGATCCTGAAACGAGCGATGCGGTAAAGGCTGCCATGATGCACTTCTGGCTCACTGAGGATCGGCTTGCGCGACCGCTCACCAAAGACGAAATCATGGCGAAGTTCGACCAACTCGTAGCCGGCCTGAAGGATTAGCCCGCCGTGATGACTGGACCCTGGAGCTTGCCATTTCTTGGATCGGCATTGAACACCGCCAAGGCCGCTCTCTGGACAATTTGGTGCGCTCGCCTTTTTGGCCGCAAGGTCGTGTCAGAGGATGATAATACAAGGGTCATCGCATATTGGTGGCGCGGAAAACTCTACCTCACTGACGTTCATAGCCTGTAGGAAAGCCCCCGATGGCAAAGAAGCGACGATTGACCATCTTCCAAAAGGCCCTTGGCTGGATTGTCTCGCGCGACACCGGGCTTAGTTCTGTCGCGATTTGGTCGAATATGACCGGCGTTAAACCGGAAGACGGGTGGCACTACCCGAGCGATCCGGCCGATCTTGGTCGCTGCCTCCGGCTGCTGAAATTGATTCCGACATGGCGTAAGCGCCTGCCTGAAATGTCCCGCCGTGATCCATGCTGGCGGGCGCTTGTAAAACACTGGGATGAGCTTGAAAAGTTGATAGCCAATGAGGTCGGTATCGATTGGTCAAAGGGGCGCTCCGCTCCGCGGACTTACAAGCGCATGAAGGAAATTTTAGACCCAATCGAACGCCGCCAAATGAAATGGCCGCGTAAAATTTGTCAGGAAACGCCCGGATGCCCGACTTTATCGCGAAGGCACGAAAATGGCACGGCGATCTGGAAAAGATCGGCGGATGGGACAATGAAATGGTGAACGTTCCGGCTGGAGCAGTTCGCAAGATTATCGAAGACCTCGAAGCCGCCGCCGAGGAAATCGAGCGGCTGAAACACCTGTAGGAAAACGCCCGTGCGACCGTTCCGCAACGATCTGACCGCCGATGAAATTAGGAATAACTTGCTGCGGCAAGCTCGGGTCATCGGGGTATGGCGCTCTGCGCTGAAGGAGATTGCGACCAAGGGCGCGACCACCGGCTACGGTCGGGCGGCACTCGCCCGGATCGCACGCGAAGCACTCAAACAGGAGGTTGGCTCTCAGAGTCAATAAAGGCCGCCCGCGCCAGGATCGCACGGACAAAAGACCCGGCCCCATCGCTGAGGCCGGGCAGTCGATACGCCACGCGGGAGGAATGCCGACCACAAACGCGGCCTGCACAAATAGAAAGGCCCCGATGGCGAGAACTTTAGAAGCGCACGCGATCTTTGGAAAGGGCGGCAGGCCGCACTTGGACAAAATCATGCTGACGCCGGCCGAGTGTTGGGCCTTGCTGATGGATCAATTGACCGAGGGAAGGCCGGGCGAGACGTTGAAGATCACGGAAATGCGCCGTCTCGGATATACATGCCGGAAAGTGCGCGTAACTTGGGAGGCTGCGCAGAGCGCAGAATAGCCCCGTGATCACGCTTACCAGCCAGCACGTTGAGGAATTGAGGACGCCTGCGGGTGGCTTCAATCAATGCGCGATGGAGATTGTTGGCCAGTGGCCGCTTTCTGCCGGATGGAAAAACCGCCTTGTCGGCACCAAAGTTGCCGACCGGAAGTGGAAGGCAGCAGTCAAAGCTGCGAAGGCTGGGCCGAAGCCTACCGCAACTCGCTAGTCTGTAATCGCGTTGCTCTCATCGAACTTTGCAAGAATCGCCTCTAATCTTGAGAGGGCGTATCTCATTTGCATAAGTGATAGCTTGAACACATGGGACTTTCCATCTTGAGTATAGATGGTCTGTGTTCCGAACCCGAATCCGTTGATGTCTGAGAATGAAAGCATCTTGTCGGCCGCAGGGATAATGCGTTCGGTCATCGCTTGCGCCGCTTCGCTTTCGTCTTTGGCTTGCGAACGGCATTTGGCTTATTGAAGTGAACGAACCCGATGGGTTTAGGCCGAACGCGCCGCCTCGGTTTCTTGGCCATCAACCCAGGCCTCTTCGTCATCCATCATACAGCCTTTATAAGATCGCCCTTAAACCATCCGCCGCAACCGAGGCACCGATACCGCTGATACTGTCGCGCCTGCGTGAAGTCATAGCCGCGCTTTTGAATATTCGTGGATTGGCACTTCGGGCACCCATTCCCTTGGGTGTAGACGTTCAAATTAGGGTGATTGGATATCCATGGCTTGAGACGTTCATAAACGGACTCAAGCAATGTCACGTCCTGAGCGTTGTATTTTCGCATGACGGACCATGCCTTCGGATCACCGCCGATACACCGACGCCAAAGATCGGCACCCGTATGCGGGAGTTTCTTTCCGACGCCGAGATATTGGCCGAGTTCGTTCAGCCGGTTGGAATCAAATTTGAAATGTCGTTTTGCGACTTTGAGGGTATCGATTGTCCGGTATGTCGCCGGGGGTTTGATACCGTGAAAGACAAACCGAGCGTTTGACTTTTTAATATCGAACCTGTCGCCGTTGTGGGCAACGATCAAATCGGCTTCGTCAAAAATCCGCCAAAGGTCCAGCGCAAGGTTCTTGTCGTTTTCACGATTCCGTTCGTAGGAGGGATAATCGGGAAGCGCGAATGTGTGGACCCTCGATTCACCCGCCCATTTGACAGCGAATGAAAGAATATACCACGACGAAACGGTCCAAACAATGTTGCCCTCTTTCCAGAGATCAAAAAAGGCTCCGATGGAGGGGGCGGTCTCTATGTCAACGAAAGCCACGCGCGGTGATTTATGCGGCTTCATCAATGCTCCGCTTTGGCCACCGACCAGGCCCCGTTCTTTGGTCGATGAATACGGCAATCGCCACGTCACCTTGGCTTCGTTTGATGGAAGATAGGTAGGGGCGCAGCAGATGAAACGCGGCTATGGCTTTGTCGCCAGAGACAATGAAATAATGATACGTCTTTCGTCGTGTTCCTGTTGGAACGTATGGGCCATATACTTTTCCAACACCGCCGATGGCCCGCTGAAAACGATCAAGCGGCTCTTTATGAACTTGAGCAACCTGAAGACGAAGAGTCCCATAGGATTTTGAAGCCCCAGGGGCGACGGTGTTGGTTTTATTAAATCTTATATTTCCTTCACCATCAAAAAAGCCAGCAGCCCAGGCGATCTCAGTAGGTTCGATAAACGCGATACGGGGCCCGCGTTTTGATTGCTTCACTTAGGCAACGATCCTATCCATGGGAGAAACTTGACGCCGAACCCTGTTATTGCGCCGGCCACGGCAGCCGAGCCTACAATGATGTACCGGGCGCCCTTGGCTTGAAGAAACGCCCCATGGATTTCGTCAAGCTTCCCGACAGCCTCGCAAAGCTTCCTCTCAAGACTCTCCACCTTGGTTTCAAGGCGGATCACCTTGTCTCTGGTATCGTCGCTCATTTCCGCCCCGCAAAAATTGAAACGGCAGAGTGCAGGAAGTAGAAGCCAATGCAGATCATTTCGACCTGTAACAGTTCAGCCGATAGGGGATCGGTTGATCCAAAAGCAAACACCTTGTCCCAAAGAACAAGCTTGGCGTTGTAAATCACGAACGGAAGCGCAAACCCGGCACGGATCGATGCGTTGATCCACCCCGAACCGCTACCGGCTTCCGCAATGAGAACGGCGCGTTGCTGTTCTAGTTGCGAAATACGCTCGGAAGATTTGATCTTTTCTTGATCGGTCTGAGCCTTATCATGGCTGATCTTGGCGTCCGCGATGGCCTTTGTGATCCTGGATATTGGATCAACCAGCCCTAGAATAAAGGCGAGCATCAGTCCATTGTCCTGCGGCGGGCCAGCTCAGTGACAATCGCAATGGCAATCATCACGAAGCCGACAACCTTTGGGTCCGCATAGGTCTGGATGGCAGAGGCCACGCCGGGCGCGCCAAGGATGTTTGCAAGGTCTGCCATGTAGGCAGCAATGAATCCGACAAGCGCGACGAATCGCGCCCAAAGCAGCGTTGCTGAATCCTTACAGGCTTCGACAGAACGCTCCCAGACTGTGCCGGTCGCCTCACGATATTCCTTGATGAACTGATAGACGAAGAACGCGACCCACGCGAGGATGAGAAGCTGCGGGATGATGAGAAGTGACTTCATTATTTCGCTCCAAAGATGGCTTTGACGATGTTGATGAGGACAGCAAAAAGCCCGCTCGCGGCGGGCTGTGTCGGACTCGGTGCCGTGACTGGCGGGACAGTGGGCGGCGAACCATTCGCCATTGCAATCGATGCGGCGCGGACTTCAGCAACTCTGCGGCCCCAGCCCTTCCCGAACACAGGCCACGTCTTGAGTGCCTTGAGAAATGCGAGACGATCATCGCAAAGGCGTATCGCCAAGTTCGCCGCGTTGTGTCGCTGGCAAGCATTGACATCGATGTCGGTAATGATGCCCGTCTGCGGGACTCCGAGAATGCGCTGTAAGTATTTTGCCGAGCGCGAGACGCCGGAGTTCACCCCGAAATCGAATACCGCATAATCAACGCCGGATGGCAGATCGTCACCGCGAACCGCGTTCCAGTATTTCTCCCGGTAGATTTTTTTTGCAGATGAAAGCGGCATTGTTTTGACATCGGCGGCAGTCGCGTTCGGATTCACATAGCGACGATAGTCTGCTATGGTGATACCCCAATTGGTCGCCCCACCTGGATCGGAGGGATGGTTTGTGTATCCGCCCTCGTGAACCAACAGGCGCTTTAAGGCCTCATCGTAATTTTTTGCAGCCATGCCGAGTCCTTTTATGAACCACTTCCGGGAATAAAACAGAACACTCCATCCGGTTCGCTCATAGGCGCACACAGATGGCTTCGCCCGTCCGGGCTATCTCGATTGATTTCGACTTTTGAGTCCGGGACCTTGCGCCATTTCTTGTCGGTGTCCCGCTTGGCATACCAAGTGCCATTAACAATCTTGGCTTCGGCGGGCGCGCAATCACGATTCGAGCAACAGGAGATGCTCGGATAGTCGGGCATCATCCAGTTGGAATAGAATTTCTCGTGCAGCTCGACATGCTCAGGGGGGTGTTGATGCTGTACCGGCGTAATGGTGACTTGCGCGGCAATGACTGCCGCGATGATGTCTCGCCACATGAGGAACCTATTGTTTGTTTCAGATGACGCGAAGAATGAATGGGACAATGATCGTAGGCTGCACGTTGTTGTGTGCCGAACTACCCCCGGTATTTCCAATCGTGGCCGAGTGCGCCAGAACCGGAGTGGACAGGTTTCCATCCAGCTCCGAGGCCGTTCGAAATGCCGAGTTGGTGGCTCCACTAGTTGCACCAGACGATGCATAGTAGATCGCGCTATTGTTCAATTCGACGATGCGCGACTTCGGATGGTCATCAATGGTAAGAGAATGCGTATGCGACGGAATCTTATCCGCATCGAGCGTGACCGTCTGTGCGCCACCTGTGGCCCCCACGGTTACGCCATCCGGGGACATGACAGTTGATGTTAACCGGCTCGCAGCCGATCCGCCCATGTCATCCTTGCCGGCGGGGACGCGCCCGCGAAAATCTGGTACGTTGAACGTGGTTGTCCCGTCACCGATCCCGAACGTTGTCGAAACCAAGCTAAACAAGGTTGAATAAGTCGTTCGGGAAATGGCCTGCCCGTAAGGCAACACGAAAGACGAATTTGGCGCTGTAGTGCCCAAATACGGGAGAACACCGCCAATGGGGATGCTGTACGGATTCCCATAGAAGCCGTGCAAAATCCACTCGCCGCTGTTCGACGTGTAATAAGTCGCTACATACGGCGTCCCAAGCACTAGCGCGCCTGCGGGCAATTCAACGCCAGGAGCTGATCGCAATGGCTTTGCGCCAAGCGAGTCAACGTTAAGAGTAACCGTCGCTGCATTTGTCGCGTGCGGGACAAACGCAACCATATAGCCGGCGGTCAATGCGGCCTGTGTCTGGTTGGTCGTGACCGTGTAAGCGCCGGACGAACCGCCGGTCGTAATCGTGCCGTTGATGTCGTCGCGCCATTTAGCCATTGAGGCCATAAGCCCGCGCCCGGAGTCATTGAGGGCGCTTGGAGCCATGCCTTCGGCGTAGTTTACGGCGCTGTCAGATGTGGAGTTGCTGGAGGCGGTTTGCGACCAAACTTGAAGCCCTGCGGCCATGCGTTAGCCCCTAAAAGAAAAGGCCCGCTTGGGCCTGTAATACTGGATTTGCGGTGCCTGTAATGGCGGTGGATCGGCCATCGCCATCTGAGGCGGTTGCGCTTGTGGCGCTTGCTGCGGCGACCACGGATAGGCAGGGATCGCGGGCGCGTCTTTGTATGCGGCCTGCCGGAACGATGCTAAATCGAGCGGCGCAGAGACGGGCGGGGGTTGCTGAACGGCTTGTGCATCTGACCCAAGCGCCGCCATAAACCGCTTGCCATACTCCCCGACGCTGGTTCCAAGCACGTCCCGGCGCTCGGTTTTACCGACCCCGCCCGGCCCGCCGATCCATGCCTGCGCTGCCCCTTCCGGGCCGTACTTGCTGACGTATTGCTGGAATTTGCCGTTGAATATGGTATCCTGAGCAAGAGGGTCGGCCAGAAACTCTTGCGGGGAAAGCTCCCGTCCCAGGATTTCTTTCGACCACGGGCCAACGTTGAAGCCCATGATCTGATATTTTCCATAGGCGCGGTCGCCTTTCGTCATCGGGCCTAGCGCGGCATAAGGATCGCGCTGGCCCGCGCTTTCAATCGAAGCTATCGCGGACGAATAATCAGGAGTTGCCATTGGGCTGGTACATCTTTCAAGGCGTGATTGCCGGGAGCGTTATGATCCACAACGCCTATAATCACTGGACGCCGAACGCATACGCTGCCGGGTTGATCGGCTTTGGCCTCGCGTGGATCGCGACAAAGTTAGTGGCCGGATTGCTGCTGTTGGCGGGCAGCAAGTAGGCCGGCAATTAGCGCCATCTGCGAAACGGGCTGCGGGTTGTTCTGAGAGTAAGAGTGGTTTGCTTTCAGTCCGCCGCGCATCATATTCCTGATAACGCTTGGCTGAGGTGGACCAAAAGCCGCCGCAGCGTTCCGTGCGCCAAGCGGCGATCTGTTCCTCAGCATTTCCTCGACGGACCTGAGCCGAGACACGGCCATTGACGATCCAATTCGGTTTGCAGCCATGCCGGCGGCCGGAAGCGCGAACATCCCGATGGGACCGAACATCGCAGCACCGGCACCCCCGGACACGAGCTGACCCAATCCGCCGCCTCCGCCTAAGAATTTTCCAGCGTGACGAAGCGCGCTAGAACCGACGCCGGGAAGCACGGATCGAAGCGCGTCTTTTTCCTCAGCCGTCCACCCGCGAAGATGCTTCCTGGGATTATTGAGCATCGTGCGGACTTGCTTGTAGATTTCGTTTTCCAGATTTCCGCCGGAATGTGTTGCGGTCGCGGTGTTAATCGCACTCTCAAGTGCGCCAGAGACTTTATCGGAACGGAAACCTGCCGCTGCATCTTTGCGCGCATTAAACAAAGCTGCGGACGCGGCCTTGGCGTCACCGGCCACAACTTGCGATGTTGGAAAGCGAATCGTCGCAGCATCGATTGAGCGGATAGCTTTCTTTGCGGCCTCGCCCGCCGAACTGCCCTGACCCGCGATCTCGTTCAATCGTCGGCGCACATTATCGAAGTCTGCGAGCGTGTGGTTTGAATCGAATTGAGGCGTTTTAAGATCATCCACAATGCGATAGACCGAACCAGCTTCTGCCTGCGGATCGAAGCGTTCCCGTTTCAGATTCTTGGTGATCGTGTCGGCGACTTTCTCCGCATAGGCTGGCGCGATCCGCAAGTCTTTGACGGCTTGCGATTTGTATCCCGAAGAGATCGAGTCGGCTAATTCTTTGCGCGCCGGGGCAGTCGATACCGGAGCCGAGCGGGCTAAGGCTGTGCCGATTCCAGCGCCCGCCATCGCCGCAGCAATACGCGCGGCGGGTTCGGCTTTCGTGCCCTCGGTCAGTTGTCCCGCGACTTCACTTGCAACACCCGGAACAACGGCGCGTGTGAGAGCCTTGCTTGTGAGTGAACCGGGCCCGCCGACAATAGCAGGCGCAAACTCGCCGACCGTCTGGATTGTTTTTTCAATTCCGCTCTGAGGTTTATAAAACTCTCCGGTAACGCCTTCCACTTTCTTTTGAAGGCCGGCCGAGCCGTACTTCTCCGCAAACGGCGCCACACTGGCGTTTGTATTATTGCCCGTGAGCGCGTCGTATCCATACGATGCTATGTTTGCAATATCCGCAGGAAGCCCCGCAACGCCAATGGCACCCCTTGCGATTCCAGTTACCGCAGACTTGCCCATTCCCGAAAGCGACGTTCCTTTTGGGCCTTCGGGGAGAGCCCCGATTGCACCGATAGCGGCGTCGAGGTCCGGCGCGTCAATCTGAAACGTGCCGGCGTCGGTCTGGACTTCAAATACAGGCATTATTGAACCTGCTTAATGCGGACACCAGGCCTGACCGTTTGCCACTCGGAATTGCCCTTGAACCCATAGGGTGCGGGCTTGTTTGCCTGCTGGTTAGCCCGATCAATTCCGAGCTTGATAATCCCCTCGTAGTCAGAAAGCGCACGATCAAACTCCGCACGCGACTGTGCACGATCCATTCGGGTAATGGCCTCGGTTGCTTTCCTGCCTTCGATTTCCGTAATCTGACCCCCGCCCTTGAGCGACTTAAACGCTTCAAGGAACGCGCCGCCCTTGAGCTGCTTAAGCAAGGCGTTCGCGCCATAAGCATCCGTTCCGCCGGGGATCAAGTTGTCCGGTAAATAATTGGACGTGCCGGAATGAAAGAAGATCGGGTTACCGCGTCCGGGATGCGTTCTAAGCTCACTCACAAGCCGAAGGGCTTCTTTGCCTTGCGCGATTACAGATGGCAGGTCAATTGACGCATTAGCCTGCCGTTCGCCCTCGACCTGACCGGATTTCTCAGCGCCGCTCTTGCCCCGGACATAATCGAAATAATGATTAGTCCCGTCGCCTCCGCTTGCGCCGGTTCGGCTAGTCGTATCCATCTTGCGCGCGAAATACTCTTCCGGCGTCTTGGGGCGGGCGTAAGCATCGCCAAGGATTTTCTCGGCCACCTTCGGATCGATAGCGGCGGCTTGCGCCATCCCCATTGCTTCCTGCGGGCTATAGCCGCGTGAGATAAGAGATTGCGCGACGGCCTGTGACACCGCTTTCTGGTTTGCTTCTCGCTTGCCCTGCGCGTCCATGCGTTGCCCTGTGGCAAAGCCGCCGACGACATTTGCAAGCATAGTGATCGGGTTGCCGCCAGAGTTTAGATTGTTGATGCCCGCCATGAAATTGTCGCCAAGGTTCGGCGTGGCCAGTGCGGCCTGCTGGATGGCGGGAGCGGGCGCGTTATAAACCGAGGGCCTTGCATTCGGTGGCATGGACGCATCGCCCATCGGGGATTGATTATAAACGTATTCATCAAGTCCCGCGCGATTGATCGGACGCGCTTGCGGCATTTGCGGTGCCATCGGCTGTCCCGTCCCCATCGTCATCTGTTGCGGATTCCAGCCGGGCGCGGGCGTGGCCTCCGGTGGAGCAGCGGGGATTGTCGCAGTCTGCTGCACATTCGTTTCGGGCGTCATCCCGATAATACGACCGAGCGGGCTATCGGGCCGGACCCACGATCCATTTGACGGCGATTGCTCACCTAGCCATCCTTGGCTTTGCGGAAAATCGAACGCGCGGCCAAGCCATCCGCCAGAAAAGTTCACGTTATCGAGGATGCCCATTACTTAGCCCCCGAATCCGAAATTCTTGAACGCCTGCGAACCCATCATGATATTCTGCATGAGAGACGGCGTATTCGTTTGCTGAGTATTGGCCGTTCCTGTGGCCTGCCCCCCAAGCCCCGCAATCGGAGCCGCAAGGCTAAGAATTCCGGCAAGATTGCTCAACGGCAGTCCGCGCCGCAATGCCTCCGCATTAAGGATACCCATAGCGCCTGCATTGTCGGCATTCGCGAGGTTGCTTCCAATATCAAGCCCGGTCGCGCGGTTCGCAAAGTCCTGCTGTGTGAAATTCTGCCCACCCGTCGCTGCGGTGTTTCCTGCATCAAACACAGAACGCGCCGCGCCCTGCTGTGCGCCCACATTCTGATTGTATTGATTAAGGAGCGGAGCGGCCAAACCTTGAGACAAACCACGCGCCAAGGTCTGCACATGTGCGCCCGACATATCACGCCCTGCACCGGCAAACATGCCGTTAATGTTATCTGCAACATCGCCCCTGATCGTATCGAGAACCGACGACATGCCCGGAGCCTTCGTAGGATCGAGATAATCCGGGCTGAGATACGGATTCATCGTGTTGCGGTAATCGGCATAGGCATTATTGAGAATGCCTGCATTCGCGCCGGTCGTGTTTCCGGTCAGGTCCGACGCAAGGGACCGCGCCTGTGTGCCATACGTCGGCATATTGGCCGCGTTCGCAGCCATCGAATCAATCGCGCTGTTCTCCGCAGCCGTTGGCTTGTAATTTCCGAACTGCCCCTGTACGCCGCCCACAATGTCATTCAACAGGCCAAGCGTCGGCTTCCAAGGTTCGGTAGCGGAAGATTGATTTGTCGTCGATTCTTGTTTTGACGATCCCATTACAGTCTCTTCTCCAAAATCACGCGCGGGGCGCGGTAGTCTCTCAGCAGCCGCGCCCATCCCTTGCGGCCGAAGATGCGAACGCAATCGCACCCTTCGTCCGCCGCGTAGCTTTCAATTCGCTCAATCAAGTTGACCCATTGGCTTGCTTGCCTCCCGCCACAGGCGAGGATGGTGCAAACCTTGCTCTTTTCAGTTTGTGCGATCTGCGTAACGGCAGCGCCGAGAACGTCAGGATCACGCCAGATTAGCCAAAGCAACGCGCGCGCGGCCAGCACGTCAGACTCAACGGCGTTGAACGTTCCAAGATCGGCGCGGCTCATCGCGTCTTTGACCCATCCCTTAACCTTCGGCCATGCCGCCGGGACAAGTTCGGGATGAACGCAAATCGCCTCAGCCAAAGCACGCCCAAAAGAATGTCTTGTCTGTGTCGGCGTCATTCGGGTGCGTTACAGTGAACGTTCCCGCCGCGACCGTCCCTACATAGGTGCTTGCGACAATCGCCGCAGCATTCGCGGTTGTCGGAAAGAGAAACACCGCAGACTGGGGCCCGCATGTCGGAGCGGTTACAACCGTGCTTGTCGTACCTGCCGTCAGGGTGACACTCCCGACCGCGTTAGATCGCCCTTCGATCAATTGTCTAATCGCGGCGTTTTGTTTAAGCGGATCGGCCTCTGCGGGAGATAGATAAAGTCCCGATCCAACCGTCATCGCGCACCATCGCCGGTTACTACCGGCTCAATTCCTGTTGCGTAGGTCCAGGACGTGCCGGACGGTATCCGAACAATCCCGCGCGCATACCGCGTCGAGACACGCTGCGGGCAAATTCCCATAGCGTTGACTGCGGTTTCCGATGACGTGACCGCAGACGCGCCCGATGTTTCCCGCGATGTAACCGAGCCGTAAACCGTCGCCGCGTCCGTGACGGGACGAAACCCGTTAATGAAAAGGCGTTTCTCAGCGCCTTGCTCTGAGGTCTGCAGAGTCGCCTCAAGATTGGCCCCGGAGAAAAACCCCAGCTTGTGATCCGAACCGACGGCGGCGAGCCGCGAATAGGTCGAAGCCGAAATATCGTCCAACGAACCGATTGTCAGCGCGTCAATACTCGAGCCGTAGGCCGCGTCTATCCCTTCAAGTGTCAATCCCGGCTGCGATAATGACGTGATAAACTCCCCGCTCGTATTAACCAGGGACCATCGATCAAGCGCCCAATCGTATACCGCCATGCGGTCGAATAGCTCAGCCGTGCCGTTGACTGACTTATAAGCCCAATAGACGCGAGTCGATTTAGGATCGTTCGCGCCCAAGATCGTCTGAGGCGAGCTTAGGTCAATGTCATTCAGCAACGTTCGGTCAACACGTTCCTTGCCGATGGCCTGCGGATACCCCCCGGGGACCATCATCTTGAACCCTTGCGGACTGATCCAGAATATCCGATCTTGCGACGTTACAAGTGAATACGGGGCAAGCAGCCCGTCATCCGAGGAAATGCGATCAATCCCGAAAATGTAAGGCGAACCCGGCGCGTAGATCATCCTCCGAATCGCCTGATCCTGAAAGATAACGCCGAACTCGCCGCCCGCAACGCCGCGAACAATGCCGCCGTCCGCGAAGTCCTGAAAGTCGGATTGTGATGTTCCGCTTGTCCATGTCGTTGTGGCGTTTAGCCCGGACCAGTGAACGCGGTAAACATTCTGGGAGGCGATGCCTGACAGGACAACAAAGCGATTAACGATACTGATATATGCGGCCTGCGGGGGGGAACCCGCAAGATCGTCAAACGCCGACGATGTCGTTAGATCGTAGACCTGCGGTGCGACATTTTGGTGGACCGCGAACACATACTTATTGAACTGTCTGAATTGCCATTGAGCCGAAGATGACAGCGCCGAGTATTTGGCGGTGACGCTATGTGTCCCGCTTCCGCTCGATGACGTATTAATAGCCGAGCCGCCCGCCGTTGCTGAAACGCGGAATGTATTGTCCGCTAGCCCAGCCGCGATGACATAATAAACGGTCCCGACCGTAAGGCCCGTTGGCAGCGAGCCGGAAGTGGAGAAAACAACAGGATCGCCGGCCGCGAACCCATGCGAATTGTACGTAATCTCCGCAGGGCTGGCGTTAGAGATTGTGCAAGTCGCAACCTTGGAACATGGAACCCAAGTCTGAGTCGTATTGTTGAGGGTATAGAGCCGGTCAGACACGCCCGCGAAAATCTGAATAGAGCCATCATTCTTGCGCGCATAAAACAGCCCGCTACACGCTGCCGGGAGGGCAGACGAATACCCAAGCAAAGCAGGGACCGGCCCAAACCCGTCACCGCGCGGCAAAGCGTTAAGGATAAGACTGGAATACTGCCCTTGATGGTCAGAGATGTCGGGGCGGTAATCCCCGAAAGGCAGGATTGCCATTTAATAGCGCGGCCTCTTGATCCAGGTTTCAACTGATTTTGTTTTTTCAATCCATGCCCGCCGCAGTAACACGGATGCCGACACGCACGTTGCAGAGATCGTCTTTGCAAGCGCCCGCGTCATATTCGCGGCCGTGGCACATGACACTGAAATAATCGCCCCGACCGCATAACTTGGCGTAAGCGATACCGCGCCGGTCACAGCGGCAGAAATCGCTTTGCCGGCCTGCTTAACAAATGCCGCAGTCGTTGCCGAGCCGACGGCAATTCCCTTCCCGACCTGCATTGACTTAGTGACTGCCCCCGTTAGGGCAGCACTTACAGCTTTAGTGAATTGCAAGCCCGCCGATACGATAACGGACGCAACGGAGCTGGCGGACACAGATTGCAGATACACAGTCGCCGCAACGCCGGATTGACCGAGGGCCAGCGTGCCGGTGGCGTTAAAGCCGAGCATCTACAAATCCAAGACGCATCCCGCGCCGGGCGATCCCCGCCGCAGTCGGGATCGTGACGAGACCGCCCGCGCGTTTCTTGTGGCGCGGAGCGGGTGGCGAAGCGCGCTCAAACGGGGTGGGTGCATACCACATCCCCCCGCCCGAACAGGGATGGTTGTCGGTCACCACGCAACGGGATACACTCTCCTTGCGTATCCCCCGCGCCTCGGCGGGAGATACGAAATATGAGATGAAAGCGACGGCCGAGACGGCAAGGATTGCTGCGGCGAGAAATCGCATTGAATCACCTCAGTTCGGTTATTGGGGGTATGCCTAACTATGACGCTGGCTGAAATCGCGAACGCGATTGAAACAAATCACGGCGCAATTCCTGAAGTCGCAATTCGCGCATTTTCCGAAGCGCTCGGCGAGCCATCGCACGTTGTGCGCTCTTGGCTCAGTTTTTTTGAATGCGCATTGTCTATGCGCATGAAATATCTTCCCGACTGGCGCGAGACCGTTCGTAACCTCTCAGAAGAAGGAAACGGAAATTATGTCTTTGAAACCAGCATCACCCATCCTGCATTTTGTGGGGCCATCGGCCGCGGTGAGACCGCCTCACGATCACAAGTCGTTGCCACACTGAGGGCTATCGAATGGCACATAGAAAAGAACTCTTCAGGCGGGCCGAGACCCACGCTGACGGCCTGATCTCAGCCTACTGCTGGTCGAATCAAGATGTGGATGAACTAATCAAGCTGCATTCAGCGGGGTTTCTTGATTTTCTTGGCATTGGGATGGATGAAAACGGCGACAACAAATATTGGTATCGTATCAATGCGCGCGGTCGCGCGCGTTCAAAGGCCATCATGGATTCGTTGCAGAATCCACCAGGGACCCCGTGATGGAGAAATCACCTCCATAACCGAGATTGGTATTGAATGCCGTAGCGGGGCCCTTGAGAAAAATGATTGGTTGGTTGCCTGTAGGGGTCGCTCCGCTTGCCCCTAAATCAACGGGATGCCCGGAGGTCGATCTAAATTTCTCCAGATTTGAACTGACACTCAAATCTAGCGTTTCAGCGAGGTTGAGATAGATGTCGGCCACATCGGCGTTTTGCTTTCGCGCTCCGCTGGTCGTTCCACAGATACCGTGGTCAGCGTGTGAATAGACAATCGTATCGTCGGTCAGGGTCGGCCCCGACTCCCGCGCATCGGCGCCGTCCACGTAGAGCTGCCCGATACCCAAAGACAAGTCCCATGCGATTGCAATGTGGCGCCAGACGGAGGTCGTGTAGGGGGACGCGCTTCGCATGAAAAGAATCTGTGTCGGAGTCGAATTAAAGCCAGTTACGATAACGTGATCATTTGCCGCCTCGCCCGCGTCGGTTCCGGAGAATCCGAACCGAAGCCCAGCGCTCGCGAAGTACATGTCCTGACGAATCCCCGTCCCGTTGCGCTTGACCCAAAAGGACGCGAGACCCTTCTTGCCGTTCGCGATGGACGTGAGATCGGCACCTCTTGTCATGTAGTCGTTGGTGCCGTCGAAGGTGACGCCGGTTGTGGAATATGCCGCCTCAGAATCCGATGCAGCGAACCCAACCAAATGAGTTAAGGCAAACATTAGACGAGTGCCTTCACGGCAGTTTTGAATTGGGCGAGCGTTACGGCAGCCTTGCCCTCTAATGCCCGAATGCGGTTTTCGTGATTGAACACAACTGCAAGGGACGCAGCATCTACGCGATCAACCCGCGCCGTCTTGTCACTGTCCAACTCAGGCGCGGTCTTTGATCGAACTGTGTAGGTTTCCAGAACGCGCTTTGCCTCAACCGTTACCGCCGGACCCTCCTTGACCTGTGTTGCCGGGTCATAATCAGGATTGACCGTTTCGAGTGGGAGCCATTTCCAGCCCGTCTTTGTCTGAACGGACGGGTCGATATTCGAAGCCCTTCGATCAATCGTTCCCTGCGGGCTAATCAGCGCATAAATTGTCATTAGGAGTCCTAAGCGTCGGTCGCCGCCGAAGTTGTGAAGAACAGGCGGATTCCATGAAGCCGCGCGTCAACGGCCATCGTGTCGCTTCCATCAGCGACCGTTCGGTTAATCTGGAATTGCACTGAGTCACCTGCTGCGGGCGTGCCTGCAATCGTGATCGCAGAGGATTCAGGCCCAACGTAAATGTCGTTGGTCGTGCCGCCGGTATCGGTTGATGTCTGAGCTGTCCCGAATGCTACGTCGCCCGCGTCATCGTCGGAGCGCGCGATACCAGCAAGACCGAACACCACGCCAAAGTTCGTAGTTGTTGAAGGATGAGACCAAAGCGGCTGAAACGTCACCGTTCCGAGATTCCAACTTTTCGGGAAAAAGATTTCGAACTGCACAAACTCTTGCGTTGTGGTGTCGAAATCTTTTGTAACAAACATGTTCTTGTTTGTGGACATTTCGGTAGAGCCTGCGGCTGCACCGTTGGTTGTCCTGGCCGTCATTGCAGACGCGGGAATCCAGATCGTTTCCTTACCAACATTTTTAACTATGACGCCCTCAACCGCGAGAATACCCGCAGCGGAACGGGAAAGCGTCGTATCCGAAGCGTGACCCAGTTCGATTGTTGACGCCGTGTGTGCGAGCGACGTGGAGTTAAGCGCAACACCAACGCCCTCAACCGCAATCGCACCTGCGCCCGTTCGCGTGATCGACGTATCGCTGGCGTGGCCTAACTCAATCGCAGTAAATTGCGGGCTATCTGCCGTGCCGACGCCGAGCGTTGTGCGCTGCGCAGACGCATCCGCGTCGTCAAGGATCGCGCGGCCTGCCGTAGTGATCGAACCTTCCGACCAGGCGCCGACGCCGGACGAATAGAGATACTTATCAGCAGCGCTGGCATAGAGCGGGGAAACATCTTCCGCCGCAACGGTAATAAAGACCTGTGCCGCGCCGCCAAGGTTGATTGCGCTACCGCTGTTAGTGCTTTTCAGCACGGAACGCGTAAGCGTCGTCCCGCTGGCCGTATAGACACCACGCCCGATCTCGCGGTTTACCCCTTCCTCGATTGCGTAAGTGATCGTTTCTCCATCGGACACGCCTGCGGTCGCAAACGAGATATATCCGCTGACAGCCGAGCCGAGCGTAATCGTGCCGGTTCCGGTTGTCGCAGTGGACATCCGCGCAATATTGTATGTCTTGGCAACGGCCATCGGCCTTGCCTCCTACAGATCGGGAATCGGAACCGAAGGTTAGGAGAAGGCGACGTTCACGGTGAACGCGATGGAGTCGCCGGACGACAAATTGATTGTCGAGAAATCGCCGTAGATGTTCATATTGCCGCCGGTCGGAGGCGAACCGGAGCCGGCCGCGTCAAACACGCCAACCTCGGTAATCGCGCGAGTGCCGGCCGCAGTAATCGTGCCGGTGACGCGATAGGTGTCGTTTGTCACCGAGGTTGTCTGCTGCGAGGAAGTGCCGGTCGTGCGGGCTTCGGTTGTCGAGGTCGTCGTAACAACGTTGGCCGACGCCGCCGCGCCCGTCCCCGTTCCCCATTGCAGATAGATCGGGCGGGAGGCATAGGCATGCCAAGCAGCCGTAACGTTATCCAGCCCATTGTTTTGGACGCGAGCCGTCATCGAAAGAGTTCCCTTAATTTGATGTAGAGATTGACCGCCCATCGTTTCAGCGGGTTACGATGCCAGTACGAAACAAGCCCTAAGTCTTTCACGCTGCCATCGGCGCGGGTCACCAGGACATGCACGGACGACGATCTGGCCTTGCTGCTGGCGACAATCACGGCGTTGCTCCCGAAACCGTCATGGCTGCGGGACCGGCGTTAAACGATTGATCGAGCGCCAAGCCGTTCAATGAATCAATGACGTATTTGAGCGCATTGGCCCACACCGCTATCCGCTCATCGTTGTGCAGGTACGGCGCCGCCTCTAGCAAGGCTCCATACAAATACGCATCGGGGGCGAGTGTCAGCAGCCAATTTGTCGTGTTTGAATCCGACAACGCGGGGATACGCGCCCGGTACACCATCTCCACTTGGTAATCGTCGTCCGGCGTCGGGCATAATTCCATTTCATTGCCGAACACCGTGAAATAGCGCGGCTGGTCTGCCGTATTGCCGATGCCATAGCGGTATTCGTCAAGTTGAGACTGTGACTTGAAATCAAGCCTCGGCTTGCCGCTCACACCGGATAGCCGGACCCGTCGCATGACCTGGAAATCGGTCGGAAGAGACAAGAACTCCGGCTCTTCGCTATCCATGTCGATAGTCGTATAGGCCCGCTCCTCCATCCTCGTATGGCGGAGATCGCGGTTGAATTTCGCTTCCGCCAACGTGATAAAGTCTGGGATTGCGGACGTGAGATCGGACCTTGCGAGATAATCGGCAACCGCCGCTTTCAGCTCCGAATAAGTCGTTAGAGCCATCTCTTAAATCCGCCGTGACGTTGTTCTAAGCCATGCGTTGTCGGGATCGCGCAACTTGCGCTTGATGAACTGGCCAAACTCCTCGTTTGGCATGGCGAGAATGTTCACGCCTTCATCGTTGATCCATTTCTCCAGAACGACATTCGGAATCGTGCCGATATGGTGAAAGTCACCGGCCCATTTCTGTGATTCGTTTTGAAGAGCCTTGTTGATGTCGATAATCGGCTCGATGTCTTGCACCCGGTTGACAACCATGTTGCCTTCGATCAGGTGAAAGTCCGTCCGAACCGTCATCGCGTCATTTCGGTGACATGTAGCGTTCCGCCTGCCGACGCCTGTATGGCGCTAACTTTGGACGATGGCGGGACGACAAAGTATTCCGGCACAGCGGCGGGCAGATAAATGTCGCTCGTTGTCGCCGTGGGGCTTGAGCCAATAGCGATGTAGCAGGCCGAAGTCGCCACAACGCGGATAACCTGCGTCATGCTCCCGGTTGCATTCGAGATCGTCCCTGCCGTGCCGGTGTACGCAACGGATTGATGCGTACTCGGCTTATAGGGAAGCGCGGTCGAGGCCATTAGTCGCGCTCGATGACCGCAGTAAACATCGTCGGGCAGGTCGTCGAGGACGCGCCGTCCGATACAAACTCAATCACATCGCCCTCGTTGACATACGTTGTCGAAAGGGCGGTCGGCAGGCCGGTGTCAACGTCGCCTGCGGCTGAGCTGGTGTTTGCGACAGTCACCGAAATGCCGGTAACAGCGGTGCCGTTGATTTCAACGGTCCACACTGCGTCCGCAGACGTGATCGCGTTGTAAATGGTGGAATAGCAGCGCACGATCCGACCACGGCACGGCGCAGCCGTGAACGCGGACGAAGCGGTGGACAGGTCGGCCATATACGCCGAAACCGGAACCTCGCTGATAGAACGGGGAACGGGAAGAGCCATGATGATCCTCAAAAAGAAAGGCGGGCATTTGCGCCCGCCTCAAAGGGTTGATTTGACGTTTCTTCTTGTTTAGTCGCCGCCGATCAGAGCGCCGAACACCGTAATAGTGCCGGTAACGCTGATGGTGGAGTTCGCGTCAATGGTCGCGGCCGTGCCAGACCAATTAAGATACAGGTCAACCGCAGTCGTGGTGCCATCGAGAACGGCGGCCGTGGCCGAGAATTTCGTCCCGGTGCCGGTGCCGCCCGAAAGAGTGATCGTGCCGGTGACCGCCCCGAAGTCAACCTCAGTACCGGTCAGTGCGCCGTCACCGGCGTCCGCCGCAGCAGAGCCGAGACCCATGACGAAAGCGGCGTCACCGGCCGCGCCGGTCAGCGCAGCGCCCTCCGCAAACGCGGTGTAGTTCTGGCGACACGCCAGCGCCACAACGCCTGCCTGCACAAAGTCGAAGATTTTCAGCGAGCCGGACGAACCGGACCCCGCCGCGTCGGTGACAGTGATCGAAACCGCCGTCAGCGTAAAGTCAAGCCGGAACGTGCCGGCGGGACCATAGCTGATCGTGCCGGAAAGGCCGGTCACACTCGGAACCGCGCCGACAGTTGAGGCGAGATCGGCATCGGTGCCCTGAATGAACTGCTTGCGCGTGGCGTAGACCGTGCGGCCGGCTGACACGTCAAGGCAATTCATAACGTCGCCGTCCGCGATTGCCGTTGCGGCAGCGGCATCGTAGGGCTGGTGGATTGTGCTCATGGAGCGATTTCCCTTCTTAAAAAGAAAGGGGCGGCCCGCTCAAGGCCGCCCCTTTGCTCCATTAGGACGTGGTGAGATCGAACACGCCGCCGGACGCCTTTTCGTTCCGCGAAACCAGCGCATACTCGGTAATGAGCTGTTTGCGGCGCGAGTCGCCTGTCACTGCGAGCGGGATCGATTCCATCTTGCGCAGATGAGCTACGGCCCACTTGGCCGATTCGAGCACAAGACAGTCACGCGAACGCACGTTGCGCGAGGCGACAACCTTGACCGTGCCGAAGTCCGACTCGTAAGCGTCAACGGTCGCCACGATCTTCTTGGACTTCGCATCCTCGGTCGGGGTCGCGCGGCCCGTGAAGGTAGACATCACCTGCTTGTTGAAGCCGCCAAGCAGGATCATGTCCGGCTTGCCACCTTGCGTCCAGCAAAGCTGGAGAACGTTTTTCAACTGCGCTTCGGTGAACGCGCGCTGAGTGCCATCAACGCGGGTCACGGTCCCGGAGGTCGTTGGAGACGTGCCGACATGATCGTCATTGGTCGCAATCCACGAAAGCACGGACGCCGTTTTACGGGCGGTAGTGGTATCGCCGGTAACCTGAGTCTGGTTAACGCCGGAAAGGATCGTATCAACGTCGATCTTGAGTTCCTGGCCTTTCAGCATTTCCTGATAGGCCAATTCGTCGTCACGGCCAGCGTGTTCAACGGCCTGCTGCGTGCCAGACACGCGGGCAACCTTGTCCGAAATCTGGCACATGTTCGATTTGCGAACGGTCGGGGTGGCGGCGTCAGTCGTCGCGTCGTCGCCTTCGAGAACCGCGTTAGCCGAGTCGGCCGAGGCGAGTTCCTGAATCTGCCATTCGTGCTTGGTCGCCGTCGCCTTCACCTTGTCGATGGCGGAAAAGAACGGCGCATCGGTCGGCGAAATCTTCCAGATGTCGTCCGACAAATCTTCGCGATTACCGATAGCCTGGTAGGTCGCGAACGTATTGGTTGGCATAGCCATAAAGGTCAGTCCCTTTTGTTTTGTTATGCCCGGCGAGCATTCGCAGCACGGCGCGCTTGAACCAGCGCCACCGCGTCATCGATACTGCCGGACGTTTCGAGCTTTTTGCTCAAGGTTTGTACCGTCTGCACTGCACCCGCATTTCGCGGTTCTGCCGTGCCGGGACGCTGAACTTGCGGGACAGGCTTCGGAGCTGGCTTTGCAAGATTGGCCTTGGCCTCTCGATAACGGACACCATCATAGATGAGTTGCTGCAAGCGATAGTCGCGGAGAGACACGCTGGACTCTCCATTCCATGCTGCGGCAAGTTCCTGATCGGTGAATCCGATTTCCTTTAAGACCTTGGCTGCACTTTCCGCGATCTGTTTTGCTTTGGTCGGGTCGGACAATTCCGGCACGCGATCAGAAAGCATTTCATCCTGCTTCTTTGCGTACTCAGCCCATTGCTTACGGTATTCATGGGCTTGCCGGTCCTGTGCGGCCCTCACCTCGGCTTGAACCGCAGCGACTTTCTTTTGCTGCGCGTCCCAAAGCGCGTAACGTGGCCAATCTTCACGGGCGAGCTTTTCGACATCGGAAATCGTTTTGATGTCGGCAAATTCGCCCATCTGCTGCTCTTGCAACGTGCGCAAGAGTGCAGGCAACGCCTCCTCGTACTGTTTCCGTGCCTGTTCCGCTTGTGTGCGCTCGGCATCAATAGCCTTACGCGCCTCAGCGGCCTCGTTTTGACTGCGGCGAATTTCCCGTTCGCGCTCCTGTTCGCGTTGCGCAATGTAGTCCTGCGTTTCGCGAGGCAAGGATGCAAAGCGTTCCTTTTCTGCCTTCGTCCAAGACCTTGGCGGCTCGATGATCGGGGCTTCCGGTTCGGGCTGCTGTTCGGTCGTCTCGACGGGATCGCCACTTTCGGGGCGGGCGTCGTCTGCCGTTTCCGGCAATTCCTCTTTTTGAGTCTCAACCTGTCCCGGCTTTTCCGGTTCGGGAGCCTGCCTGATTTTATCCCATCTCCGCTGTGCGAGTGCTGCGGCGGCTTCGCTGACTGAATTACCTTGAGCCGGGGTGCTAACGGGCGCGTCTTGCACCTCGCCAGCAGGGGCAATATCTTGAGACATTGTGTTTTTCTTCCTTATGAGGCTTTCTTGTTAAGCCGGGCGATTTCAGCAAGTGCGAGCTTTCCATCGTTCATGACGGCAATCAAATGATCCTTGAATTTCCCGGAAACCTGCACGGCGGCCCAAATACGCTCACGCAATTCAACGTCCTTTGCGCTTGTTGCCTTCCATGCTTCGATGTAATCGGCCTCGATCTGCTTTATCGCCGCCTGGAACAGGGGATCGTCAAGGGTCGTCTTGGCCCGCGCGCCTTTGTTAATCGCGTCCTGAAACCTGTCCATACAGCACCTTTGCTATTCGCTCGATAGGGTCGGACCATTTGCCGGCGATGCTCTGCCGATAAAGTCTTGCCGATGAATACCAGCGCGTCGTGGCGCCGGAATGAAGCCATCGCCAGTCACACGCGACATTAATCAGAATATGAACCGGAACGCCCAAAGCCCCGGCAAGATGCGCGGTCGAAGTATCAACCGACACAACCGCGTCCATCGCTGCGATTGCGCTTGCCGTGTCGCTCCAGTCTTTGATCTTCGGCGTTAGGTCCGCAACAAACCCTGTCAACCCGGCGTGGTGGATATCGTCTGCCGAAGGACCGACTTGCAGCGAATAGAACGCAATCCCCGGTAGCTCGAATAGCGGCGCGTAATCCTCTAGTACAATCGATCTGTCCTGGTCGCGGGCATGACTCTGTGAACCGCGCCACACTAATCCGACTTTTAACTTGCTGCGCTTTGGCAGTTTGAACGGCTCGGCCGTCATGTACGGCGCGCCGCAGATATCGGGATAACCGATCTTCAAGACAGCGCACGCGGACATCGGCGAAGCGTAATAGTCGGCCTCGAATGGACCACACTCAGGAACAATCCCATCAACCAGGATTTGGCCTGCTATCAGGCCGGTCAGCTCTTTTGGGCCCGACCACAGAACGCGGCCCGCTTTAATCTGCGGGATGAACCGGCAAAACTGAATTGAATCTCCATAACCCTGTTCATGGGCCACGATGATCGTCTTGCCTGTCAAATCCTCGCCGCGCCACCGTGGTAGTCCTGACTGAAAGATCGGTTTCCGCCACGGCTGATAATGCTCAACCTCAAATTCCCATAAGCCTTGCGCCAAATCGCCGGACGCCAATTTCGCAACCGCAATACTGCGATGTAACTCAGGTTCCTGCGGATCAACCGCAAGCGCCTCGGCATAATATTTCAGCGCCGCCACTACGTCGCCCGCCTCATGATGAGCAAGTCCGATATGGTGCAGCACCGCTGCCTTATGACCGGCCGGCGCCAAGCCCAAAGCCCGATTGAACCGAACCAGCGCACCTTCCGGGTCGTTATAGTTCAGCAGCGCAGCGCCGAGATTAAACACCGCCTCGAATCTCTGAGGCGCTATCGCGACTGCCCTCCTGGCAAGAGCTAGATTAAGCTCCCGGTTATGCTTGGTCGTTACGCACCATTGCCGTTCGACCAACGACCTTGCATCGTCCGGGTCAGACAGCAATTTGGCCGTGACCGATTTATAGACCTCGCGCCTATCGCTCAGGCCGCGCCTCCGCTTGCTGCATCTTCATCTCATGGCTTTGCATCGATGCCGCCTGCTTGAACGCGCCGGATTCCAATTGCTGGTTATGAATCTCGCGTTTCATCTCTAGTTCGGCGGCCTGGGACTCGCGCTTGAGCTGATAGTCCAGCATCTTCAATTCGCGCTCCAGCTCGAATCGCTGTTTAGCCAGAGCCATCTCGGCCTCAGTCTTACGATCCTGTGTCGCAATGTCGGCTTGCGCCTGCACCTGCTCAATCTCTGCCTTGCGCTGATCTGACACTTGATCGATCTGCGCCTTGACCTGCAATTCCTGCGCACGCATTTGCATGTCGGCCTGCTTCATCTGAGCATCGACCTGAATCTTCATCATCTCCGGCGACGGCTGCGGCTGCGGCGGCGGGTTAATCAGATTGCCCTGCTGATCCTTCGCATCGGGATCGGCAAAGAACTCTTCCGGGTCTTTGTAATCGAGCAGCTTGCACAGCTCCTTGGCCGCATTATACAGCTTGGAGTCCGTGACAAGGTTAGTCTTGCCCGCAGCGACCGCTTCCTTTTGCAAGTTAATCAGCGCCATCAAGTGCATGACCCGTTCCGATTTATTACCGGAACCAAGGCCAACATTGATCGTCATATCCTTGCGGTTTTTCCATTGACGCGGATCAACCGGAATCCATTGATTACGCAACCTCACTGTCTCGCGCACATCGCCATGCTTGCGGATTTCAGCATGAAGCATCGCGAACATGTCGCGGATACCCGTCTCCGCGAAAATGCGGGCGATCATCTTCTGGCGCGCTTGCGTTGCCGCCATGACATGATTAACCGCCGTCGCGGACTGATTCTGCAATGCGTCGGCGTCAATCCCCTGCCCTTGCCGGGTTACGCCGGTTTTCCATTCCCGCGTCTGATCGAAATATTCAAGCGCCGGGTAGATCGAAGCCGTGATATCCGGGACGACCTGCCATGCGATGCCGCCAGGTTGCTTGGTGCGAACCACGCCGCCGGGCCGAACCACCAGTAAGTCATCGAGCGTCTGGTCGTTAGCGTGACTCTGCGCAACCTCGACGCGCGGGTTATTGTGCAGATAGAGATTATCCAGCGCACCGCGCAACAGCGCGGTCTTGATACGCTGAATATCCATAACAAGATCGGCAATGGACCGCCCAAAGAACCGATGCGGCATGGGTATTGGCGTCATGCCGGCGAACGGTGCGTAATCGACCTGTTCGATATCCGGCTTGCCGTCCTTCAAAAGGACTTCGGACTGCGACCCGCCGGTTACAACCTTGTAAACGTCATCCCCGCCCTTACCCTCATAATCCATCCGAATGTAATGTTCGGTGACCGTGACAAGCCTGCGGGCTTTGTTGATCGTGTCGTGATTGACGTTCGATGTACTCTCGTCAACCGTGTCGCGTGATCGAAGCTCGGCATTGTCTCCGAACTCAGTGTCGGACGGCAGCGCCATGACCTGATCAGCGTCATAACCCTCATCTATCAGATCGCCAACCGCGCGCTTGCACTCATGGAAGCAATAAGTCGCGTCCTTGATCGATCTGGCGTCGCGACAAATGCCGAACTCCTCCGGCGGGACCGGCTCAACCTTGTGGCACTTGCGGACGCCGCGCGTCTGTACCGCAATATCGAACAGGCCGTTGTTATCGACCGACTCGACAACCTCGATTTCAGGATCACTCGACAAGAGAGCCAAAACGTCCGGCGATTGGCCGACGTATTTACGCTCCTCAATCTCCTCCTCTTCCTCGGTCCAAATCTTGACGATGCCGACCTTGGACAGCAGCGCATCTTTGACCATGGTATAGAGAACCATGAAGCCGGGATTCTGCTGCATGAAAACGTGATTGACGTAATCCGTCTCTTGCTCGGCCTGAGCGACATCTTCCGGGCCAACGGGAGCGAATTGGACAACCTGATCGCCGCCCGCGAAAATCTCCATCAATCCGGGCATAAGCCCTTCGACGGTATCGGACACGTCAGACGAAACGACCGAGGATCGCCCGGTCGTGGCTGGCACATCCGGCATGTCGCCGTTGTAGTAATCGAGCGCGTCGGCGCGGTCCTGAGATAGTTTTGTGGCGCTGACTGCCGCCAGGGCTTCCGCCTTCTCCGCAGCGAGAATCGCCCGGAGTTCGCTGGTCGTCAGCTTTGCCATTAATTAAACAATCCCGGAAGTCGGATATTCGATCTTGCGTGAGAAACTAGACTTGCGAACGCCGTCCAGCGTCATCGCGAGGTAGCGGAATGCGTCTGCACAATGGCTGGTCCAATCATGAACCGGCCTCGGCTTTAGCGTTTGTAACTTGTCGTCATATTCGGCGCGGTAGAGCTTTAATGCATCGATACCGCGCTCGCATTTCGTCTTGTCGAACCAGCATCGAGGGATAAACACCCGAACGCCGTTAATGCCATCTTCAACCCGGTGCATCGGAGCGACCTGCAAATCCCGCAAGCCTAAACTCTCCATCACCTCCAGCCGCGTCTTGCCAGTTCCTAGCTCTT
>CAYJNT010000005.1:0-3311 GCA_964370945.1 uncultured Hyphomicrobiales bacterium
ACCACCATCCAGTCGCCGGCGCCGAGCCGCGCATTGGTGCCGTAGGCGTTGATGATGCCTCCGTTGATCACGGTCGGATCGAGCCCGCCGGCATCGAGCAAGGTCGCGACCATCGAGGTGGTGGTGGTCTTGCCGTGCGTGCCTGCGATCGCGACACAGGATTTCAGCCGCATCAACTCGGCGAGCATTTCGGCCCGGCGCACCACCGGCAGCCGCTTGGCGCGCGCGGCGATGAGTTCGGGATTGTCTCGCTTGATGGCGGTCGAGACCACGACGACCTGCGCGCTGTCGACGTTCTGCGCATGATGGCCGACGGTAACGGCGATGCCCTTTTCGCGCAGGCGCTTGACGTTGGCGCTTTCGGCGACGTCGGAGCCGGTCACCGTGTAGCCGAGATTGGCCAGTACCTCGGCGATCCCGCTCATGCCGATGCCCCCGATGCCGACAAAATGGACCGGGCCGATATCGCGCGGCAGTTTCATTAAACCCTCAAATGACAAGGGCCGGTGGAGGATTGGTACTTAGAGCCCGGCCGTGCGGATGACCAATTCCGCCAATTGATCGGCGGCGTCAAGCACGCCGGCCGATTTTGCGCCCTTGGCCATGCCGGTGATCCGCGCCGGATCGCCCGCAAGGCTTGCGATTTCCGCCGCCAGACGGTCGGGCGTGAACTGCGCCTGCGGCAGCGGGATCGCCCCGCCCGCCTTTTCCAACACCGCGGCATTGGCGCTCTGGTCCTGATCGAGCGCATGCGGCAGCGGCACCAGGATCGCGGGCCGGCCGATAGCCGCAAGCTCCGCCACCGTCGATGCACCGGAGCGAGACACCACAAGATGGCTGGCCGCCATCCGCAGCGGCAGATCGGCAAAGAACGGCGAGACGAAGGCCTGCACTTGGGCACGCGCGTAAGCCTCGCGCACGCGCGGCAAATCCTCCTCGCGCGCCTGCTGCACGATCTTGAGCCGCATCAGGAGATGCGGCTCAAGCCGCGCCACCGCTTCCGGAACGATATCCGCCATCACACGCGCGCCCTGGCTGCCGCCGAAGACGAGCAGACGGAACGCGCCGTCCGGCTCCGGAGTCTCGAAAGGCGTCGCCGCCGCCGTGACCACGGCCGGCCGAACTGGATTGCCGGTGCATGTGGTTTTGGCCTTGAGCTTCGGATCGTGATCGGTGACGCCGGCAAAGCCGGTCGCGATCGCGGTGACGCGGCCGGCGAGGAATTTATTGGCGCGGCCCATCACGCCGTTCTGCTCGTGAATGAGTGTGGGGATTCTCCAGAGCGAAGCCGCCATCACCGGCGGCACGGTTGGATAGCCGCCGAAGCCCACAACGATCCGCGGCCTCAAGCGTCCATAAAGAAGGAAGGCCTTGCCGAGACCGTAAGCGAGCGTGCTGCCGGTGCGCGCAATCGAAAGAAAATCGCGGCCGCGGAAGGTCGCGCTCGGAATGACATGCACGCGGCTGGCCGGAAAGGCGGAAAATTTCGCGGCGCGGGAATCGGTTGCGAGCGCGACCGCGATGTTGCGCTTTCCGAGCGCCGCCGCGAGCGCTTCGGCGGGAAACAGATGTCCGCCGGTACCGCCGGCCGCCACCAGAACCAGCGGCCCGCCGCCTCGTCCGCTCACGCCGCACTCCCGGCAGGCGAAAGTCCCGGACTTGCCAGCATTTCCGCGCGCGGGCGTTCGCGCGTCAGCGCGAGCAACATTCCCATGCCGTAGGCAAGCGAGAGGAGCGAGGAGCCACCATAGGAAATGAACGGCAGCGTCATGCCCTTGGCCGGAATGAGATGCAGGTTCACGGCCATGTTGATCGCCGATTGCGTGCCGAACAGGATCGCGAGGCCCGATGCCGCGAAGCGCATGAACGGATCGTCGTTGTGCAGCGCGCGTGCGAGCGCGCGGATCACGATAAACGAAAACAGCGCGACCAGCACAAGGCAGAGCACGATGCCGAATTCCTCGGCCGCGACTGCGAACACGAAGTCGGCATGGCTATCCGGCAGAATGCGTTTCACGGTTCCCTCGCCCGGCCCCCGACCGAACCACCCGCCGCGCATGAATGACTCTACCGCATTGTCGATCTGGAAGGTATCGCCCGACGAGGGATCGAAAAAGCGCTTGAAGCGCCGCGCCACATGCGGAACGGTGAAATATGCGCCGGTGAGGCCGATGGCCGCAGCGCTGAACAGCCCCGCGACCCAGATCAGCCGCATCCCGGCCATGAAGAACAGCGCGCCCCAGACGAGCGCGATCAGCATGGATTGTCCGAAATCCGGCTGCAGCACGAGCAGCGATACCACCAGCAGCAGCAAAGCCATCGCCACGCTGTTGGCCGGCATTTCCGGCTTGCGCGAGGATTCCGCGAATAGCCAGGCGATCAGGATGACGAAAGCGGGCTTGACGAATTCGGACGGCTGGATGTTGACGCCGAGCAGCACGAGCCAGCGCCGCGCGCCCTTCACCTCGGCGCCGAATTGCAATGTCGCCGCCAGCATGATGACCGAGACGACAAACACAAGCAGCGCGAGCCGGCGCACCTGGCGCGGCGAGAGATAGGATGTGCCGAGCAGGATCGCGATCGCCGGGACGAGATAAAGGCCCTGACGATTCACGAAATGAAACGGATCGAGGCCGAGCTTCACCGCGACCGGCGGCGAGGCCGCAAGCAGAAGAATGATCCCGGCAAGCATGAGCACGCCAAGAGCCGCCAGCATCAACCGGTCGACCGTCCACCACCAATGCGCAAAAGGCGTGCGTTCCGTCCGCGAGACCATCATTCTTCCCGTCGGGTATACGTCTCGCCCGATTGTGGTTTACGTCTCATTAACGAACAGGCTTTGGGCGGTCAGGCGGCGGAAGAACGCGAGGTGCGTGGCTCGCAAGGCTGCACCTCGATGCTGACATGGGACAATTCGTCAAAGCCGGCGAGCCGCGCCTTGTAGACGGAGGGCGGGCCGGGATGATCGCTGACGATCGACGCGATCACGCCGATATGGCCAGGGCCGAGACGCCACACATGCAGATCGGCGACCCGGTCGCCGTCGATCTCGAGACTCGTTCGCAGCCGCACGACGAAATCGGCGCCCGGTACCATATCGAGCAGTACGGCGCCGGCGGACCGCAGCAAACCGAACGACCAGCGCGCGATGACCACGGCGCCGACAATGCCGATCACGGGATCGAGCCATAGCCAGCCCTGGAAGCGGCCAACAGCCAGCGCGACGATCGCAAGCACCGAGGTCAGTGCGTCGGCGAGCACGTGCAGATAAGCGGCGCGGATGTTGCTGTCATGGCCGTGATGATGATGCC
>CAYJNT010000005.1:3411-42404 GCA_964370945.1 uncultured Hyphomicrobiales bacterium
AGCACGTGCAGATAAGCGGCGCGGATGTTGCTGTCATGGCCGTGATGATGATGCCGCCCATGGGCGTGGTCATGATCATGATCATGATGGTGATCGTCGCCGCGGTCGAAGAGCAGCCACGCACTCGCCAGATTCACGACAAGCCCCACGACCGCAACGATCAGCGCTTCGTCGAAGCGAATGGAGACCGGCGCGAAAATCCGGATCGCGCTTTCATAGGCGATCAGCACCGCGATCAGGCCGAGGATGCTGGCGCTCGCGAAGGCCGCAAGCTCGCCGGCCTTGCCGGTGCCGAAGGAAAAGCGCGCATCCTCCGCATGCTTGCGCGCGAAGCGATAGGCGAAAGCGGAAATCGAAAGCGCCGCGGCATGGGTGGACATGTGCCAGCCGTCGGCCAACAGCGCCATCGACCCGAAAATCGCACCGGCGGCGATTTCCGCGACCATCATGACGGCGGTCAGCGCCACCACGAGCCAGATCCGCCGCTCATTGCGCGCATGCGCCTCGCCGAGAAAGACATGGCGATGCTGCCAGGGCTCGATGGAATGACCGTGCATCTCGCTCTCCTTCGGAGAGAAAGTAGAGTTCGCCGCCCGCTTACGCCAGCCCCGGCAACGCGCGCACAAGCTTGCGGAAGGTATCGCCGCGCACCTCGAAATTCGGGAATTGGTCGAAGGACGCGCAGGCCGGCGACAGCAGCACGGCGGGCTCGGCGGCATCCGACGTTTCGGCGTCACGCGCGGCGGCGGCGAGCGCCTTGTCGAGCGTGCCAGCCATCTCATAGGCGACCTTGCCGTCGAGCGTTTTGGCGAAATCCTCCGCCGCCTCGCCGACAAGATAGGCTTTGCGGACGCGCGGGAAGAATTCCGCCAGGCTCGTGATGCCGCCCGCCTTCGGCCGGCCGCCCGCGATCCAGAACATGTCACTGAACGAGGCGAGCGCTTTCGCGGTGGAATCCGCGTTGGTCGCCTTCGAGTCGTTGACGAACAGCACCTTGCCCTTGCGGCCGATCTCTTCCATGCGGTGCGCGAGCCCCGGGAACGACCGCAGTCCTTTGCGGATCGTTTCGTCATCGAGGCCGAGCGCCGAACAGGCCGCGAAGGCCGCCATCGCGTTCTGCGCATTGTGCACGCCGCGCAGCGAACTGATGCCGGTCAGGTCGGCGACCTCCTCCGCGTCCCCTTCCGCGCCGGTGCGATAGATATGCGATTTGCCCGCGACATAACCGTGCGGCACGATCTGCGTCACCGAGATCGCGATCACCTTGCGGCCATTGGCCTTGGTCCCTTCCGCCATCGCCTGCCCGTATTCGTCGTCGACGCCGATCACCGGATATTGCGCGCGATACGGCACGGAGAATTTGATCGCCGCATAGCGCTCCATGGTGGCATGGCGATCGAGGTGGTCGGGCGTCAGATTGAGCATCACACCGACGGTGGGTTTGAGCGACGGCATCAGCTCGATCTGGTAGGACGACAATTCGACGACGTGATAGCGGCCCGGCTGCGGACTTTCGAGCGCAAGAATCGGGGTGCCGAGATTGCCGCCGACCTGCACATCCCGGCCCGCAGACGACAGAATGTGCGCGGTCAGCGCGGTGGTCGTGGATTTCCCGTTGGTGCCGGTGATCGCGACAAACGGCGCGTCCGGCGCACCCAACGCGCGCTGACGCGCGAACAGCTCGACATCGCCGATCACCGGTACATTGTGCTGCTGGGCAAGCTTCACCGTCCAATGCGGCTCGGGATGGGTCAGCGGCACGCCCGGCGCCAGCACCAGCGCGTCGAATTTCGTCCAGTCGGCGTTTTTCAGATCGGCGAGCGGCAGTTTCTCCGCCGCTGCTTTCTCGCGCCCCTTCTCGCCGTCATCCCAAAGCACAACATCGGCGCCGCCGGCGATCAAAGCCTTCGCCGCCGAAATGCCGGAAGCGCCCAGCCCGAAGATCGCGGCGCGTTTTCCCTTGAAGACGGTGACCGGGGTCATGACCGCGATACCCCCGAAGATAATTCAGCGCAGTTTGAGCGTGGACAATCCCACCAACGCGAGCACGATGGAAATGATCCAGAAGCGGATCACGATTTGCGGCTCGGTCCAGCCCTTCTGCTCGTAATGATGATGGATCGGCGCCATCGCGAACACGCGCTTGCCGGTGAGCTTGAACGACACCACCTGCACGATCACCGAAACGGCTTCGAGCACGAACAGCCCGCCGATGATGGCGAGCGCGATCTCGTGTTTGGTGGCGACGGCGATCGTGCCGATCATGCCGCCGAGTGCGAGCGAGCCGGTATCGCCCATGAAGATCGAGGCCGGCGGCGCGTTGAACCAGAGAAAGCCGAGGCCCGCGCCGATCACCGCCCCACACAATACCGCGAGCTCACCGGTGCCGGCGACATAGTGGATGTTGAGGTAATCGGCGAACACCGCGTTTCCGGCGAGATAGGAAATCAGCCCGAAGCTCGCGGCCGCGATCATCACCGGCACGATGGCGAGGCCATCGAGACCGTCAGTCAGGTTCACAGCATTGCCGGCGCCGACAATGATGAAGCTGCCGAACAGCACGAAGAAAAAGCTGAGATTGATGACGAGATCCTTGAAGAACGGAAACACCAGCGAGGTCGCGAAAGCCGGGCGCCCGAGCAGCGAAATCGCATAACAGGCCGCGAACGCGATCACCACTTCGGCGCCGATGCGCGCCTTGCCCGACACGCCGGCATGCGATTGCTTCGTCACTTTCAGATAGTCGTCGTAAAGCCCGATGGCACCGAAGGACAGCATGACGCCGAGCACAATCCAGACATAGGGATTCGACGGATTGGCCCAGAGCACGGTGGCGAGTGTGATACCGGACAGGATCATCAACCCGCCCATGGTCGGCGTACCGAGCTTTTTCGTCCGGTGCGATTGCGGGCCGTCGTCGCGGATCGGCTGGCCGCGGCCCTGCTTCAATCGCAGCAAGTCGATGATCGGCGAGCCGGCGACGAACACGAACACGAGCGCGGTCATGGTCGCGCCGCCGGTGCGGAAGGTGATGTAACGGAACACGTTCAGGAGCGAAATCTTGTCCGCGAATTCGATCAGCCAGTAGAGCATCGGAGCACTTTCAGTCCTGAATGGACGCGCCTTCAGGGGCGCGGGTATAAGCGCGTTGCAGCGCCTTGACGATAGGCGCCATTTTCGAGCCGTTCGAGCCCTTGACCATGATCGCGTCGCCGGCGCGCACCGCCTCGATCACCTGGGATTCGAGCCCTTTGGAATTCTCGGCATAGCCGCCCCGGCGGCCCGAGGGAAGAGCGTCCCACAGGGCATGCATGGCGGGGCCACAGCAAAAAACGAGATCGACGGTGTTGTCCACGACCGGCCCGGCCAATTCGCGATGCAGCGCATCGGCCTGATCGCCGAGTTCGAGCATGTCGCCGAGCACGGCAATGCGCCGCCCGCGCGGGCCGATCTGCGCCTGGCCGAGCAACGCGAGCGCCGCGCGCATGGAGACCGGATTGGCATTGTAGCTTTCGTCGATCAAGAGAGCCGCCCCGCCCGGCAAAACGAGCGGAACATGCGTGCCGCGGCCGCTCGGCGGCGCGAGATTGGCGAGTGCCAGCGCGGAAATGGCAAGGTCGGCGCCGGCGAGCACCGCCGCCGCAAGAACGGCAAGCGAATTGACGACGAGATGGCGGCCCGGCGCGCCGATCTTGTATTTCGCCTCGGTGCCGAGAATGTTCGCATGCACCGTGGAACTGCCTGGCTGCAACGCGCACTGGATCAGCCGCGCGTCGGCTTTCTCGTGCCCGCCGAAGGACACAACCTTGATTTTCGCCGCCGCCGCTTTCTTCGCGAGACGGTCGAAATGCTCGCTGTCGCGATTGAGCACGGCCGCGCCGCCCGGCTCGACACCCTCGAAGATTTCGGCCTTGGCATCCGCGATGCCGTCGAGCGACTTAAAATATTCCAGATGCACGGGCGCGATTCCCGTGATGATCGCGATCTGCGGGCGCACGAGCTGCGCCAGCGGGCCGATTTCGCCGGCATGGTTCATGCCCATTTCGAAAATCGCGTAACGCGTCGCCACCGGGCAGCGCGCGAGCGAGAGCGGCACGCCCCAGTGATTGTTGTAGGACGCGGCCGAAGAATGCGTCGCACCCTGGCGCGACAACACGAGCTTGAGCGCTTCCTTGGTGCCGGTCTTGCCGACCGAGCCGGTGACGCCGATCACTGTCGCATCGGTGCGGTTGCGCGCAGCGCGGCCGAGCGCACGCAATCCCTCGAGCACGTCCTCGACGATAACAAGCGGCGCGTCCTTTCCGAACAGCTCCGACTTCGCCTGCGCCACGACCGCGATCCCGGCCCTGGCAGCGAGCGCACTCGCGACAAAGTCGTGACCGTCGCGATCACCGGTGATGGCAAAGAAGGCGTCGCCCGGTTGCAAGGTGCGGCTGTCGATCGAGAGCCCGCCGACGGAGGCCGGCACCGGCCCGCGCACATGCGCCTGCATGGCATCCGCCATTGCCTTGACGGTCCACAGAGCCGCGCTCATCGAACCTTGTCCCCCAGCGCCTGCGCGACCGCCTGATGATCGCTGAACGGCAATACCCGGTCGCCGACGATTTGGCCACTTTCGTGGCCCTTTCCGGCAATCAAAAGGACATCTCCGGGTTTGAGCGTGGCAATCGAGACACGGATCGCCTCGCCGCGGTCGCCGATCTCGGTGGCGCCGGGCGCCGCCTCGAGAATGGCGGCGCGGATCGCGGCCGGATCTTCGCTGCGCGGATTGTCATCGGTGACGATCACCCGGTCGGCCATCTGCGCGGCGATGACGCCCATCATCGGGCGCTTGCCGGGATCGCGGTCGCCGCCCGCGCCGAACACGACGACAAGCTGCCCTTTCACGTAGGGCCGGAGCGCTTCCAGCGCCTTCGAGAGTGCGTCGGGCTTGTGGGCGTAATCGATGAAGATGGGCGCGCCGTTGCGTTCGCCCGCGCGTTCGAGGCGGCCGCTGGCGCCACGAAGTGTCTGCAGTGCCTCAAAGACACGCGCGGGATCACTTCCGGTTGTGATGGCAACCCCCGCCGCGGTGAGCGCGTTCTCGACCTGAAATGCACCGACCAATGGGAGCGCGACATCATATTTTCGGCCGGCGTGTTCGAGCGTGAGATGCTGCGCGTAGCCATTGATAGCAACATCGACGAGCTTGATGCCGCTGCCATCCTTGCCCACCGTGAAAACGTCAAGCTTGCGCGCGCGCGACGCCGCGATCACATCATCCGAGCCATCGTGTCCGGTGACGATCACCGCCGGCTGTCCGGGCTGCAGCAATTCGGAGAACAGCCTGAGCTTGGCGGCAAGATACGCCTTCAGGTCGCGATGATAATCGAGATGGTCGCGGCTCAGATTCGTGAACGCGCCCGCGTTCACGCGCACCCCGTCGAGCCGGTACTGGTCGAGACCGTGCGAGGATGCTTCCAGCGCGAGATGCGTCACGCCCTCGCCGGCAAGGTCGTTAAGCGTCGCGTGCAGCGCAACCGGATCGGGCGTTGTGAGCGAGCCATACACTTCCCGCTTGGGCGAGACGACGCCGACCGTGCCGATGCTCGCCGACGGATGACCAAGCGTGCTCCAGATCTGGCGCGTGAAAGCCGCGACCGAAGTCTTGCCGCTGGTGCCGGTGATGGCGGCAATCGTTTGCGGCTGGCGCGGGAAGATTTTCGCGGCCGCGCGCGCGAGCGCCAAGCGCGCATTGGGCACTTTGACGAAGGGCGCTTCCGCCGGCAGTCCTGCGGGTGCATTTTCGGCGATCACGGCCGCGGCGCCGTTTGCCAGAGCTTGCGCGACGAATTGCGAGCCGTCGGCTTTCGTGCCCGGCACGGCGACAAACAGATCGCCCTTCTTCACCTTGCGGCTATCGGCCGTGACGCCCGCAACGTCGATGGCCGCGAAACGCGGATCGCGCGCGGCTTCGGTCACGAGGTCGGAGAGTTTCATTCTGATTCCGTCATTCCGGGGCGCCGCCAACGGGTCCGCGCGAAGCGCGGCCCGATGACAGGCTCCGCGGCGAACCCGGAATCCATATCCACGCCTGCAACGAACATGGCAAGGCCTGGACGGATGGATTCCGGGTTCGCGCCACTGATCTCGAGTTTACCCGAGATCAGCAATTGGGACTGCCCCAAGTCGGCTATAGCCGACTTGGGGCGGCGCGCCCCGGAATGACGGAATTATTGCCGAGTTCCCGCCGTCACGGCCAGAATCTGCCTGTCTGCTGTCGGCAGATCGAAGCGCGGCGTGATGCCGAGCATGGGCGCGATCCGCTTGACCACCAGGCCCGCAGTCGGCGCGGCATTCCAGCCGGATGTGGCAAAGCCCTTGGTTTCCGGCGTGGGCTGCGGCTCGTCGAGCAGGATGGTGACGAGATAGCGCGGCTTGTCGGAAGGAAACACCGCCATGAAGGCCGCGAGCAACCGTGTCTTGGAATATTGCCCGTTGACGACCTTCTCCGATGTGCCGGTCTTGCCACCGACATAATAACCGGGGATGTCGACGCTCTTGGCGGTGCCTATTTCGGCATTGAGCCGCATCAGATAGCGCATGCGGTCGCTGGTCTCCGGTTTCACCACCTGCTTGCCGAATTCGGCGGCCTCGGCTTCGCTGCGCTTGAGGAAGGTCGGCGGAATGAGCTTGCCGCCATTCATCAGCGCGCCAACAGCCATCACCGCCTGTAAAGGCGCGACCGCGATGCCGTGGCCGAAAGCAACCGTGACGGTGCTCAACTCGCTCCAGTTTTTCGGCGCCAGAGGCTCGGCGCTTTCCGGGATTTCGGTGCGCAGCCGGTCGAGCTGGCCCATCTTGCGCAGGAACGCCTTGTGATAATCGACGCCGAGCGCCAGCGCCATCTTGGCGGTGCCGATATTGGACGAGTAAGTGAAAATCTCCGGTACCGACAGGATGCGCTTTTGCGCGTGATAGTCGTTGATCTCGAATTTCCCGTAGCGCAACGGCTGACGTGCGTCGAAAGTCGACGCCAGCGTGACTTTGCCGGAATCGAGCGCCATCGCCATGGTCAATGCCTTGAAAGTCGAACCCATTTCGAACACGCCGGTGGTGAGCCGGTTGATACGGCTGGGGTCGAGCGCTTCGCGCGGATTATTCGGATCGTAATCCGGCACCGACACCATCGCGATCACCTCACCGGTGCGAACGTCGGTGACCAGACCCGCGGCCGCGACCTTGACCTTGTATTTCTGCTGGGCGGCCAGCAATTCGTCACGCAAGGCGTGCTGCACACGAAGGTCGACCGCGAGCTCGACCGGCTTCTGCAGGCGATCGGTCGCAAAGCCCGCCATATGCAGATCGGCAAGCCCGCGCGCATCGAGCCACTTCTCGATCCCGGCGATGCCCTGGTTGTCGATATTGACGTGGCCAATGACGTGCGAGACCACCGCGCCGTTCGGATAAACGCGCTTGTTTTCGGTCAGGGAGCCGACGCCCGGAATGCCGAGCTTGTGGATGTCCTGCTGCTGCTTGGGCGTCACCTCGCGCTTGAGCCAGATGAAGCCGCGCTTCGACGAGAGCCGTTCGCGCAGCTCGCGAGCATCGAGATCGGGCAAGGTCGCGGTGAGCAATTCGACCGCCTCGTCGACGTCGATGATCTTGCGCGGCTCGGCGAATAGCGACGGTGTGCGCACATCGGTCGCCAGGATTTCGCCGTTGCGGTCGAGAATATCGGGGCGCGCGGTCGCGACCGCGTCCTGCGCGGTCGAGCGCTTGCCGGCCGCACCGTCCGACATCACACCGAAGAAGATGAGCCGCGCCGCGATCGCTGCGTAAACCAGCACGAACGCGGCGATCGCGAGCCCGACGCGGGCGCGCGCCTTGGCGTTGCGATCGACATTCGCGCCGTAGAGGAGTCGCGCGATCAGATTATTGGCGCGGCCCTTGGCAAAGTTCGTGTGCAGCGCGGCCATCAGCGCTGCTCCACTTCGGCATTCACGCTGCCGGTCGGGATGTCGGCGTCCTGCTCGATGATGGCGCCGATCGGGTCGTCGAGATCCTGCGGCAGCGCTTCTTCGGGGCGCTCCGGGAGCTTGTTGAAGAGATCGATCTGGGTCGCGTCCACGGGCCGGAGCTTCAAATGCCGTTGCGCCAGGCCCTGGATGCGCGCGGGATTGTCGAGCTTGGCCCATTCCGCGCGCAGGGTCGCGATGGCGTCGCGTTCCTTGCGGATTTCCAGGCGCATTTTCGCGAGCCGCTCGGCCTGCAGGGTGGATTCGAACTTGATCTCGTAGACATAAGCCGCCGCGGCGACCAGCGCGCCGATGACCAGGATGTGCAGCAGCCGCATGTCAGCGCCCCCGCATCACATCGGCGAGCGAGGGAAGCCGCGGGAGAAGCGTCTCGGTATCGACCTGCCCGGTCGCGCCATGCGTGCGTTCGCCGGCGCGCAGCTTTGCCGAGCGCGCGCGCGGATTGCTTTCGATCTCGGCTTCGTCCGGCACGACCGGCTTTTTGGTCAGCACCGTGAACGCGGCGATGCGGCGATCCTGTTCCGGCGCATGGCGGGAAATGCCTTTGCGGTCCGGCCCCGCCAGGAACGTCTTGACGATCCGGTCTTCCAGCGAATGGAACGAGACCACGGCCAACCGCCCGCCGTCGCGCAGAATGCGCTCAGCGGCCAGGAGTGCTGCGGCGAGTTCGTTCAGTTCCTCGTTCACGAACAGGCGCAGCGCCTGGAACGTGCGGGTCGCGGGATGGATCGCGCCGGGCTTCGTCCGCACCACGCGCCCAACAATGGCCGCGAGCGCGCCCGTGGTGCGGATCGGATTTTTCTGCCGCTCGGCGACGATGACGCGCGCCACGGCACGGGACTGCCGCTCTTCGCCCAAAAGGAAAATGACATTGGCAAGATCACGCTCGCCAATGCGCGCAATAATGTCCGCTGCGCTCGGCCCGTCCGCGCCCATGCGCATGTCGAGCGGCCCATCGTTTCGAAAGGAAAAGCCGCGTTCGGCCTGATCGAGCTGCATCGACGACACGCCGAGATCGAGCACGACGCCGTCGACCGCTTCGCGACCGCATTGCCGCGCGACGTCGTCGAGCGCCGAGAACCGTGATTGCACGAGTTCGAGCCGGCCCTTGGCGCTTTCGACCAGATCGGCGCCACGGGCGATTGCGCTCTGGTCGCGATCGATGCCGATCACGCGGCAATCGGCGGCGTCGAGGATCATGCGCGCGTAACCGCCGGCGCCGAATGTGCCGTCAATATAAATGCCGCCGTCCTTGAGATTGAGGAAACCGAGCGCGGCGGGACCGAGCACGGGAGTGTGACGAGCCAGTCCGCCAGCGACGACCGGTTTCCCGCCGTCGCTGCCCGTCATCTCTCCCGTGCTCCGCGCGGTTCTGCCGCCATGCCCTGGGCGCTCAGACGCTTTCGCAGCTTGCGCACCGCTCCCGTGGCCTCCGAGAGCTGCTTGCCCAAGCGGTCGGGCGCCCAGATCTGAAATTTGTGTCCGAGACCGACAAACGACGCGGTCTCCATGATGCCGGCATGATCCTTCAGCGCCTCGGTGAGCGTGACGCGGCCTTCGGCATCCATCTTCAATGTCTCGCTGGTTCCGTAGAGCGCGGTCGAGAATTGCTCGCGCTCCTCGGAGTAAGGCGGAAAGCTCGCGATCAGTTGCTCGATCTCGGCGAGCAACGCCTTGCCGCCGACATCGATCGCTGGCCGGTCGAGCGCCGGGCAGCAGAACAGCCCGTCGAAGCCATCCTGCGACAGCACCGCCCGGAACGGCGCAGGGACCGAGATCCGGCCCTTGGCATCGAGCCGCAACAGATAATGGGAGACGAACCGGTCCATGTTCCCCTGTGGGTCGCCCGCAATGCCGGTTTGGGAATATATGGGCTACCATGGGACTATATGGGCGTCAAATGGGCGTGGCCAACGCGGTTAAGGGCCGCCGAAGCGGCTTTGCCGGGCCAGCGGCCACCCCAGGCCCATTGAGCGCGGTTCCTCTTAAGGAATCGTTGACCATCCGGTTTCGGCCGCCTGACGCGGCCGCGGGTTCCGCTTCGCGGCGCGTGCGTTTCCATTTTCTTCCGCCGCGCGTCGTTGCAGCGTGGAACAGCGGCGCGCGGATTGCCGCAATCGCGGAACGTCCCCTCCCGCCAGACGTTGGCCCATCAAGCCCGCCGCGTTGCGCATCGGCGTGCGTCCTGAATCCAAAAAACCATTTCGTGAGGAGGCCAGTCATGCTCAAGAGATTCATGCTTACGACCGCCGTCGGCGCCCTGATGATCGGCGGCGCGATGGCACAGACGACGTCACCCGCACCTTCGCCTGCACCGGGCGCTTCGGCGCAATCCGGCGCCGCTCCCGCGGTGACGCAACAGAAGCCTGACCAATATCTTGCTTCGAAATTCCGAGGTACCGACGTGGTCAGCACCGACAATCAGAAGATCGGCGACGTGACCGACATCCTGTTCGACAAGAACGGGAAGATCGAAGCCTATATCGTCAGCGTCGGCGGCTTCCTCGGCATCGGCGCGAAGGACGTAGCGCTGGAGCCGTCGAAGTTCCAGGTGATGCCGGCTGAAGGCAACACCAGCTATGAGCGCCTGAAACTGTCGATGATCAAGGACCAGCTACAGCAGATGGCAAGCTTCGAGCCCTACAGCCCGCCGGCACCGGCACGTACGACCACCGGCGCAGGCGGCCTTGGCGGACCGGGCGGCGCTTCGCGGCCCGCGACCGGCTCCGGCAACTAACGACGGCCTAGTAGCGTAGAGTGAGCAGTCGTAGCGCAAGCGTAGCGTGGAATGGCCCGGCCAGAACTGTCCGGGCCATTCCTTTTTGCCTTACCTTGAGCGGTTTTTTTTGGCATGAAGCCGGCATGCGCGTACCAACATTCAATCCCGACTCGTCCCTCGTCGCAGAGGTTGTCCCCTCGCCCAATCACGGCGAGCGCGTCGGCGACCGGCTGCCCGATATGATCCTGCTGCATTACACCGGCATGCCCGAGCCGCAGGGTGCGCTCGAATGGATGTGCTCACCCGAGAGCAAGGTGTCGGCGCATTATTATGTGTTCGAGGATGGCCGGATCATTCAATGCGTGCCGGAAAAATTGCGCGCCTGGCATGCCGGCGACAGCTTCTGGGCCAACGACACCGACATCAATTCCTGCTCGATCGGCATCGAAATCGCCAATCCCGGCCACGACCACAATTACGCGGATTTTCCGGCGCGGCAGATCGCAGCGGTGACGGCGCTTTGCCGCGGCATTGCCCAGCGCCGGCTGATCCCGGCCGAGCGGGTGCTGGCGCATTCCGATGTCGCGCCCGGACGCAAGAAGGATCCCGGCGAGAAGTTTCCGTGGCGCATCCTGCACAATTCCGGCGTCGGCTATTGGGTCGAGCCGTTGCCGATCGTGCCGGGACCGAATTTCACCGTCGGCGACCGCGGCAAGGTGATCACGAGCTTCCAGCTCCTTTTGGCGGAATATGGTTACCGCGTGCCGGTCGAGGGCGAGTTCGATACGGCGACGCGCGACGCTGTCATGGCCTTTCAGCGCCATTTCCGCCCCGCCCGCGTCGACGGCGTGGTCGATTCCTCGACCCTGATGACGCTGCAATTGCTGATCGATTCACGCCGCAGCAAGCCGCGACCGCAACCGGAGCCGCAAACAGCAGGCTTTCAGCTCGACGAAGAGCTGTTCCGGCCTTGACGCGGACGCTTTCCCTCCCCATCCCTTAAGGCGTCAGTCGGCTGGACGGCCGCTCTCGCAAGGCTCGAAAGGGCGCGAGGGAGGAAAGTCCGGGCTCCACGGACAAACGGTGCCGGATAACGTCCGGCGGGGACCTGTTCTCGCGAAAGCGGGGATCGAGCCCCAGGGACAGTGCCACAGAGAAGCAGACCGCCGCGGCGCGTTGCGTATTTCGCGGCAAGGGTGAAACGGTGCGGTAAGAGCGCACCGCGTTTGCGGCAACGCAAACGGCACGGCAAACCCCACCGGGAGCAAAACCGAATAGGAATGGCGCGCAGCCTTCGTGCTGCAGGTCGGTCCGGGCCAGCCATTCGGGTAGGTCGCTTCAGGCGCCGGGCAACCGGCGTCGCAGAGGAATGGCCGTCACGCGCATTTCGTTCGCGGAATGCGCCATACAGAACCCGGCTTATAGGCCGAACTGGCATATTGAAGGGGCGTCCGGCGAAAAACCGCCGGGCGCCCCACCAATGTCGCAAGCATTCATACGCATTCATTCTGGAGATTGGAGCGCGCATAACGCGCGCCTCGCGCTGGCACGCGACACGCTGAAACGCTGAAACGCTGAAACGCTAGTGTCCCGATTCCGAAGTTCGTTTCGTTCTGCGGCGCCCGGTTGGCGAACTTCGGAATCGAAGGGACACTAGCAACATTATGATTCTAGTGTGGTTTTGGTTCAGAAATTCCCTAACGGACTCGCGGCGAGATAAAGGGAATTTCTGAACCACCACACTAGTGTCCGGAATCCGAAGTTCGCTCTGTCTCGCAGCATCTTCTGTAGCGAACTTCGGATTCCAAAGGACACTAGCGCTTTATTGGCTCTGGTTTGGTTTCGGTTCAGAAGTTCGCTAGACGGACTTGCCGCGAGATCGAGCGAACTTCTGACCACCACACCAGCGTGCGATTCCCTTCATGCTCTCCTCCCGCGAAAATATCGGCTTCGTCCTCGGCTTTATCGGGACTTCGATCTTTGCCGGCTCGCTGCCGGCGACGCGGCTTGCGGTCGCGCATCTCGACGCCTGGTTTGTAACCGCCGCGCGGGCAGGCCTCGCCGGCCTCTGCGCGCTCGTGTTGCTCCTCGTCCTGCGCCGGCCGCTGCCGCCGAAGGACGCCTGGCCGCGCCTCATCCTCATCATTCTCGGGGTGGTGTTCGGCTTTCCGTTCTTCACGGCATTGGCGATGCAGAATGTCCCGGCCGCGCATGGCGGCGTGGTGCTCGGCGTGATGCCGCTCGCGACTGCCGCGACCGCGGTGGTGCTGGCCGGCGAGCGGCCCGGTCTCGGATTCTGGATCGCGGCGGTGATCGGGGCGCTGGTGGTGGCCGCGTTCGCGCTGCGAAACGGCACCGGCGCCACA
This sequence comes from uncultured Hyphomicrobiales bacterium, assembly GCA_964370945.1. GTDB lineage: Bacteria > Pseudomonadota > Alphaproteobacteria > Rhizobiales > Xanthobacteraceae > Pseudorhodoplanes. Next base: position 16,515 of record CAYJNT010000005.1, read on the forward strand.
TTGTCGGAAGGCGACGCACAACTCGTGCTCGCGATCATCTCGGGCGGCATCGCCTATACTGCGTCGGGCGCATTATCGCGCACCATGCCCGGATGGGAAGTGATCTCCTGGGCGCTGGTTGCCTCGCTCCCGATCTCGCTCGCTGCATGCGTGATGCTGTTTCCGGACAATCCCACGGCGGTGCCGGCCGATGCGTGGCTCGGCCTGCTCTACGCGGCGGTGATGGCGCAGTGGATGGGATTCTTCTTCTGGAATGCCGGGCTCGCCATGGGCGGCATCAGCCGCGTGTCGCAGGTGCAACTCGTGCAGCCGTTCGTGACGGTCGGCCTCGCCGCCACCGTCAACCGCGAGGTCATCGACCTGCAAACCATCCTGTTCGCGCTCGCAGTCGCGATCATTGTCGCCGTCGGCACGCGCATGCGGGTGGGGCAGAAATAGAAAACGGCCGCCGCGCTGCCCGTTTCCGGGGCTTGCATCCGGCACAGCCGTTGCACATGTTTGGGCAATCGCGGTTCCTGAACGGACCGCTTGCATTGTGTCGAGGTTCCCCCAAGAGGCTTTCCATGTGCCGCAGCATCAAGACCCTGCATAATTTCGAGCCGCCGGCGACGCACGAAGAAATCCACGCGTCGGCGCTGCAATTCGTGCGCAAGCTGAGCGGCTTCGCGCACCCGTCGAAGGCAAACGAAGTCGCGTTCAACCGCGCGGTGGATCAGGTCGCACACGCCGCACATGAACTGCTGCATTCGCTCGTGACCAACGCGCCGCCGCGCGACCGCGAGGTCGAGGCGGCGAAGGCGCGCGCCCGGGCGGCGGAGCGCTTCGGCTAAGCGATCGACAGCGTCCATTCCGCGAACGCATCCAGCATCGCGCGCCGCACATCGGCGTCCTTGCGTCCGCTGCGCGCCGGTACGTGGAAGGAATGGTCCGCGTCCTCGAACAATTCGAGCGATGCGCGCGCGCCGAGCCGCTTGATCACCGGCTTTAAGAGTTTCACGTCCGCCAGCGCGTCGCGCGTGCCCTGCAGGAACAGCATCGGGATTTTCACGTCGGAGAGATGCTCGGCGCGCTCGTCCGACGGCTTGCCGGCCGGATGCAGCGGGAAGCCGAGAAAGGCGAGCCCGCGCACGCCCGGCAAGGGCGAAGCCGCCTGCGCCTGCGAGGTCATGCGGCCGCCGAAGGATTTGCCGCCGGCAATGAGCGGAAGCGACGGCACGAGGCGCGCCGCCTCCTCCACTGCCGCGCGCACCGCGGCTTGCGCCAGCTTCGGCGGATCCGGGCGCTTGCCGCCCTCTTCCATATACGGAAACTGATAGCGCAGGCTCGCGATGCCGCGTCCGGCGAGTTCGTCCGCGACCGCGACCATGAACGGATGCGCCATGCCGGCACCGGCCCCGTGTGCGAACACGTAGATGGCGCGCGCGCGGGGCGGCGTCAGAAAAAGACCGGAGACGCGGTGCGCGTCGTCGACGATGATGGTGACGGGCTTTGCACTCATCGGTCAGGAACGCGGCCGCGCCAGATTTGTTTCACCGGACGCCGCCGCTAGCGCACATCCAGCATGGTGGACGGCAGCCAGAGCGCGATCTGCGGAAAAGTCACGATCAGCGCCACGGCGATGCACATCAGGATGAACAGCGGAAGCGTATAGGCGCCGACGGTGAAGATGTTGCGGCCGGTCATGCCCTGAAGCACGTAAAGATTGAAACCGACCGGCGGCGTGATCTGCGCCATCTCCACGACCAGCACGAGATAGATGCCGAACCAGATCAGGTCGAAGCCCGCTTTCTCAACCAGCGGAATGATGATCGAGGTGGTGAGCACCACCATCGAGATGCCGTCCAGAAAGCAGCCGAGCAGGACGTAGAAAGCCGTCAGCACGGTGAGCAATTGCCACTGCGACAGGTTGAAGCCCGTGATCCATTCGGCGAGCGTGCGCGGAATGCCGGTGAACCCCATCGCCGCGGTAAGATAGGCGGCGCCTGCGAGGATGAAGGCGATCATGCAGCTCGTTTTGGTGGCGCCGAGCAACGCCTCCACGAAATTGTCGCGCGTCAGCGTCTCCATCCACCATGACAAGGCGAGCGCGAGGAACACGCCGACCACCGCGGCCTCGGTCGCCGATGCAAGGCCGCCATAGATCGAACCGATCACGCCGAGAATCAGCAAAATCACCGGGATCAGCCGGCGCGTCGCGACCACGCGGTTGACGAAGGTCGTCACCGGTTCTGGCGGCGGCATGCGTCCGGGATTGAGCAGCGCCCACACCACGATGAAGCCCATGAACAGCAACGCGAGCATCGCTCCGGGCATCACGCCGGCGATGAACAGCCGCGCGATCGATTGATCGGTCGCGGTTGCATAGACGATCATGATGATCGAGGGCGGAATGAGCAACCCCAGCGTGCCGGCGCCGGCGAGCGTGCCGATCGCCATCTTCTCGTCGTAGCCGCGCCGCAACAGTTGCGGCAGCGCGATGCGCCCGATGGTGGCGCAGGTCGCGGCCGACGATCCCGAGACCGCCGCGAAAATCGTGCAGCCGACGACATTGACGTGCAGAAGCCGGCCGGGAAGCTTCTGCAGCCACGGCGCCAGGCCCTCGAACATGTCCTCGGATAATTTCGTGCGATAGAGAATCTCGCCCATCCAGATGAACATCGGCAACGCGGTGAGATCCCAGGAATTCGATGCCGTCCAGATCGAGGTGGCGAGCACCTGCCCCGCCGGTGTTGAGACCTTGGTCAGCACGGCGACGAGGCCGCAGGCCGCGAGCGCAAGCCCGATCCAGACGCCGGAGCCAAGAATGAGAAAGAGCACCAGCATCAGGACGGCGGCAAGCGTCAGGGTGTCCATGCTCAACCTTCCTTGCCGAGCATGATGGCATCTTCCGCCGTCCGGAAGGTGGGACGGCCGCGCCGCCATATGATCAGGAATTCATCGATGAAGGCGACGGTCAGAATGGCGATGCCGGCCGCCATCGCGGCCTGCGGGATTGCGAGCGGCACGAGGATCACGCCGGGGGACACTTCGTTGAAGCGGTAGGAGACCCAGGCGAAATTGGCGAGCTGGTAGGTCATGTATACGCAAAATGCTGCCGACGCCCCGAACGCCCACAATTCGACGACGCGCCGTATCTTCTCGTCCAGGAAGGAAAGCGCCATCGTCACGCGGATATGGGCGCCGGACTTGAGCGTGGCGGCGAGCGCGAAGAAACTTGCCGCAGCGAGTAGGTAGCCCGCGATTTCCGCAAGCGACAGGATGACAAAGCCGTATTTCGGCAATCGCAGCATCGCAAGCAATCCGTCGGCGATGCGGCCGACGAGTTGCAGCCCGACCAGTCCAGCAATGGTGCAGAGGCACAGCGCGGAAATCCACAGCGCCGCCAGATAAAGACCATCGAGAAAGCGGCGCACGATACCCCCGTCATCACGCCAGACATCGCATTCGAGACGGTCCGCGGCCCCGCGGCGCCCCGAAAATGGACCCTCGGGGATCGACCCCGAGGGCAACATTTGTTCTGTGACCCGTTACTTCTTGTAGGCGTCCAGCATCGCCTTGCCGTCGGCGCCGGCCGCGGTCGCCCATTCGGCGCCGATCGTTTCACCGACCTTGGTCAATCCGGTTTTCAGCGCCGGGCTCGGCGGAATGACGATGATCTTGGCGTCTTTCAGCGCCTTGGTCTTGATGGTCATTTCCTCGATCGAGGCTTTCCAGCCGCGCTCTTCCGCAACCTTCGCGGCATCGGTCACCGCCTTCTTTTCCGCGGCCGAGAGCTTGTCGAATGCGCCCTTGTTGACGAATACGATGTCGCGCGGCAGCCAGCCCTGCGCGTCGATGTAGTGCGTCAGATAATCCTGCGCCTTGGTGTCGACGCCGGTTGACGCGGACGTGACCATGACGTCGACACGGCCCGTGGCGAAAGCGGTCGGCAGATCGGGCACCTCGATCTGCGTCGGGATCGCGCCGAGCAGCGCGGCGATCCGTCCGATCATCGCATTGTAGGTGCGGAACTTCAGGCCCTTGAAATCGTCAACCGACTTCAGTTCCTTCTTCGCGTAGATGCCCTGCGGGGGCCACGGCACGGAGAAGAGAAGCATTAGCCCTTCGGATGCGAGCTGCTTTTCGAGATACGGCTTCTGCGCGGCATAGAGTTTCTTCGACGCATCGTATCCGGTGGCGAGGAACGGCACCGAATCGAGGCCGTAGACCGGCGCTTCGTTCGAAGCGAGCGATTCCAGGATTTCGCCGATCGGCGCGGTGCCCTGTCGGACGGCGCGCTTGATTTCCGGATGCTTGATCAGCGATCCCGCCGAGTGCACCTGGATCTTCAGCGAGCCGTTGGTCGCCTTGTCGACGTCGGCCGCGAACTGGATGATGTTCTTGGTGTGGAAATTGCCGTCCGGATAGGGCGTCGGCATATCCCATTTCGTCTGCGCGGCCGCTGAGGTCGCAAGACCGGCTGCCAGCGTTAGTCCGAGAAGTCCACGCGTTACGATTCTCATCTCACTCTCCCATTACGGACAGCCTTTGTCCGCTTCTTGTGGCTCACCCTAGCAGGGTTCACCGATGCTTCGAATATCCCGAACCTCATAAACTCGCCGCCGCCCGCGCGGCCTGATCGTAGTGACCCGACAAGGCGCGCATCATGGCCGCGACTTCGGAAAGCCTGCGCTCGTCGCTGCCTGCGCCTTTCACCGGCGCAACCAGCAATGCCTCGCGAATTTTGGTGTAGTTGGCGACCACGCCCTCGCCCTTGCGCGTGATCGACACATTCTTCTCGCTGCCGCTGCGGCCGGACGCCACCAGCCCGAAGCCTTCGAGCTTCTTCACCGAATAGGTGACGAGATGCGTGTCCTCGATATTGAGGACGAGGCAGATGTCTGCGAGCCGCTTCGGCTTGTCCCGGTGCGCGATGGTGTGCAGGACGAGCACGTCGAGTGGCGAAACATCGGGCACGCCGGACGCAACCATGCAGCGAACCATCCAGCGCTCGAAGGCGTGTCCGAGTAAAATCAGCCCGAATTCCAGCTCTGACAGAGCCGGCATCGCACCCGCGGCAAGATGTGCCGAAGAAACAATCGGGCCGAGCGTGCGTTCGCCGCTTCTTTCCGCTTGCCGCTTGGACATAAGGCGCGCTTCCATCGGTCCGCATTGCTGCTTTTCACAGGCTAACCGGACAAAATAATTTGTCAACGATTTATTGATGAATTATAAGTGCGCGGACCTCTTCCCCGGCAAGGACGAAACGCGCAATGGCGGCACAGCGGCGGCTCACGCAACACGGGCAATCCTGGGATTTCTGGATCGACCGCGGCGGCACCTTCACCGACATTGTCGGGCGCAAGCCCGACGGCGGCCTCGTCGCGCACAAGCTTCTGTCGGAAAACCCGGAGGCCTATCGCGACGCCGCGGTGCAGGGCATTCGCGACCTCCTCGGTCTGAACAAAGGCGAAGCGATCCCGCAAGGCCGCGTCGGAGCGGTCAAGATGGGAACGACGGTCGCGACCAACGCGCTTCTGGAGCGCAAGGGCGAGCGCACCCTCCTCGTCACCACCAAGGGTTTCCGCGACGCGCTGCGCATCGGCTATCAGGCGCGGCCGAAGATTTTCGCCAAGCAGATCATCAAGCCGGAAATGCTGTTCGAGCGCGTCACTGAGGTCGATGAGCGCGTGCGCGCCGACGGCACGATCGAGAAGGCGCCGGATCTTTCAGCGGTGCGCGCCGAACTCGAGGCGGCCAGGCGCGACGGCATCAAGGCGGTGGCGATCGTGTTCATGCACGCCTATCGTTATCCGGAGCACGAGAGGAAAGTCGCGGCGCTCGCGCGCGAACTCGAATTCGCGCAAGTGTCGGTCAGCCATGAAGTCTCGCCGCTGATCAAGCTGGTCGGACGCGGCGACACGACGGTGGTGGATGCGTATCTCTCGCCGATCCTGCGGCGTTATGTGGCGCAGGTCGACAACGAGCTCGATGCGCGCAAATCCGGCGCGCGGCTGATGTTCATGATGTCGTCGGGGGGGCTGACCGCCGCCGAACTGTTCCAGGGCAAGGACGCGATCCTGTCCGGCCCCGCCGGCGGCGTGGTCTCGATGGCGGAAACCGCGCGCGAAGCCGGCTTCAACCGCGTGATCGGCTTCGACATGGGCGGCACCTCGACCGACGTTTCTCACTTTGACGGCGAATATGAGCGCGCGTTCGAAACCGAGGTCGCGGGCGTGCGCATGCGCGCGCCGATGATGCTCATTCACACGGTCGCCGCCGGCGGCGGCTCGATCCTGCATTTCGACGGCGCGCGCTTCCGCGTCGGCCCGGATTCGGCCGGCGCCAATCCCGGCCCGACATGCTACCGCCGCGGCGGTCCCCTTGCCGTGACCGACGCCAATGTGATGGCGGGCAAACTCATTCCGGATTTCTTCCCGAAGATTTTCGGGCCGAACCAGGACCAGCCGCTCGACGCCGCGTCGGTGAAAGACGCCTTTGCGGAACTCGCCGTGGATGTCGGCGACGGGCGCAAGCCGGAGGAAGTGGCCGACGGCTTCATCAAGATCGCGGTCGAGAACATGGCCAACGCGATCAAGAAGATTTCCGTCCAGCGCGGCTATGACGTGACGCGCTATGCGCTCAATTGCTTCGGCGGCGCCGGCGGCCAGCATGCCTGTCTCGTTGCCGACGCGCTCGGCATGACCAAGGTGCTGATCCATCCGTTCTCGTCGCTGCTGTCCGCCTACGGCATGGGTTTGGCCGACATTCGCGCCACCCGACAGCAGGCGATCGAGGAGGACTTTGGCGCGAAAGCGCTGGCCTCGATCAGGACAATCGGCGGCAGGCTCGGTAAGGACGTGAAAGACGAAGTTGCCGGCCAGGGCGTGCCGCCCAAAACGATCACGGTGATCGTGCGCGCGCATATTCGCTATGCGGGCACCGATACCGCTCTAGTCGTGAAGGCCGGAACACTCACGGCGATGAAGTCCGCGTTCGAGAAGGCGCACAAGGCGCAGTTCGGTTTCATCGACCGCAAGAAAGAGCTCGTGGTCGAGGCCGTGTCGGTCGAGGCGATCGGCGGCGGCGCGAAATTCCGCGAGAAGAAACACGCCAGGACCCGCGGCAAGCTCCCCTCGCCCGCGCGCCGCACGCAATTCTTCTCGGCCGGCGCCTGGCACAAGGCCGCCGTCTTTACCCGCGCGCAATTGAAGATCGGGCACAAGGTCAAAGGGCCCGCCATCATCATCGAGCCGCACCAGACCATTGTGGTCGAGCCCGGCTGGCAGGCGGAACTGACCGCGAAAAACCATCTCGTGCTCGCGCGCATCGTGAAGCTCAAGCGCGCCAGCGCCGTCGGCACCAAGGCCGATCCGGTGATGCTGGAAGTGTTCAACAACCTCTTCATGTCGATCGCCGAGCAGATGGGCGTCGCGCTGCAGAACACCGCCTATTCGGTGAACATCAAAGAGCGGCTCGATTTCTCCTGCGCGGTGTTTTCCGGCGAAGGCTCGCTGGTCGCCAACGCGCCGCACATGCCGGTGCATCTCGGCTCGATGGACCGCGCGGTGGAAACCATCATCCGCGAGAATAGAGGCAGGATCCGGCCGGGCGACGTTTATGCGATCAACGCGCCCTATAACGGCGGCACGCATCTGCCCGACATCACCGTCTGCACGCCGGTCTTCGACGACAAGAAGAGGAAAATCCTGTTCTGGGTGGCCTCGCGCGGGCATCACGCCGATGTCGGCGGCATTTCGCCCGGCTCGATGTCGCCGATCGCGACCAATATCGAGCAGGAAGGCGTCTATATGGACAATTTCAAGCTCGTCGACCGCGGCCGCTTCCGCGAGAAGGAGCTCAATGACGCGCTCGTCGGCGCGACCTATCCCGCGCGCAATCCGGTGCAGAACATCAACGACCTGAAAGCGCAGATCGCCGCCAACGAGAAAGGCGTGCAGGAATTGCGCAAGATGGTCGTGCACTTCACCATGCCGGTGGTGCAGGCCTACATGAAACACGTGCAGGACAACGCCGCCGAAAGCGTGCGGCGGGTGATCGATAGGCTGCACGATTCCGAATTCACCTATCCGATGGACCAGGGCACCGTGATCAAGGTCAAGATCACGGTCGACAAGAAGAAGCGCGAGGCCACCGTCGATTTCACCGGCACCTCGCCGCAGCAGCCGACCAATTTCAACGCGCCGGAGCCGGTGACGCGCGCCGCCGTGCTCTATGTCTTCCGCGTGATGGTGGACGATGAAATCCCGATGAATGCCGGCTGCCTGCGCCCGATCAACATCATGATCCCGGAAAAATCCATGCTGACGCCGGAATATCCGGCCGCCGTGGTCGCCGGCAATGTGGAAACCTCGCAAGCCGTGACCAATTGCCTGTTCGGTGCGCTCAAGGCGCTGTCGTGCGCGCAAGGCACGATGAACAACCTGAATTTCGGCAACAAGAAGTACCAGTATTACGAGACGATCTGCTCCGGCTCGCCGGCCGGTCCGGGCTTCGACGGCACCGACGCCGTGCACACGCACATGACCAATACGCGGCTGACCGATCCGGAAATTCTCGAATTCCGCTATCCGGTCCTGCTCGAGGATTTTCACATCCGGAAAGGCTCCGGCGGCAAGGGCAAATGGAAGGCCGGCGACGGAATCCTGCGCGTCATCCGCTTTCTTGAAAAAATGGAATGCACCTTGCTCACCGGACACCGGCGCGTGCCGCCCTTCGGGCTCGAAGGCGGCGAGAGCGGACAGGTCGGGCAGAATTCGGTGCGCCGCAAGAACGGCAATATCGAAATCCTGCGCGGCTGCGACGCGACCGTGATCGACGCCGGCGAAGCCATCATCATCCAGACGCCGACGGCGGGCGGATATGGCGATCCGAAAGAGCGAACGGCGTAGGGACTCCGTCGTCGGGCTGCGGCGCACCATGCGGCGGATGCCATTCAGCGGAGCAGAAATTTCAGCCGTTCGTCCGCTCTTGACGGCGCAATCTCGAGAATGTCCGCAGTCACGACATTTTCCGCGACAAACGGATCCTTGTTCACGCGCGCTTGCAACTCCGCCAGCGAGGCGTTGTGCACCACGAGCGCGCCGCCCAGATTGGGTTGAAGGTTGCCGACCAGCAAAAAGACGCCGTCATCGAACCCGCGCTTGATCCAATCCTTGTGGCCTTCCATGAATTGGCCGGCCTGGCCTTTGTTCGCAGAGAATTTGAGCAGCACGACAAACATGCAACGTCTCCCGACCTAGCGCCGCGCGCGCCGCCGCGGCACATCCACGCCCTGCACTTTCCGCGAGGCGTTGTCCGTGCACGATTTCAACCAATCGTGCAGTTCCTTCACTTCCTGCCTGATGAATGTCTCATCACGGAAGGCATTGGCGAGCGTCGCGACGCCCTGGCTGCGGGCGAGCACATGCATGGCCAGCATGTCAGCGTCGCCCACGCGGCCGAGCAGAGCGAATTGCCGGCGCAACCAGGTCCGAAACAGCGTGAACAGCCCGTTGGCCTCGCCTTGCGCGGTATGATTGAGCTTCGCCAGCTCGCTGCACAGCGTCCCGACCGGGCAGCCGTAGCGTTTGATGTCGGCGCGGTTCGCGATCAGCACATCGATGAAGTTCCGGATGCGGTCCGCGGGTCCATCGCCTTCGATCTCCCACCGGTCCAGCATCGTGCGGGTGGTAGCAAGACGCGCATTGATCACGGCGTCCAGAATCTCGTCCTTGGTCTTGAAGTGGTAGTAGAAGTTGCCGCGAGAAATCCGCACGGCATCGGCGATGTCCGAAAACGAGGTGTGCTCGTAACCTTGCCGGTAAAACAGCTTGTCGGCCGCTTCAACAATGTCATCGCGGGTTGTCTTGTCGCTCATGAAACACGCCTCCCCGCCCGTCCGTCAGCCTTGACGCCGAACGACTTGGACGATCGTCCTAAAATATAGGACAATCGTCCGACACTGTCAATCGCGGCCGTGCGCCGCAAGAACGGTGATATCGAGGCGCTGCGGGGGTTGCGACGCGACCGTGATCGCATGCCGGCGCAGCGATCATCGTCCAGACGCCGACGGCGGGCGGGTATGGGAAGGCGAGCTAGAGCGCAATCAGGCGAAGTGGAAACCGGTTCGCCGCAAGATTGCGCGACAAATAAAGGAATCTAGAGTCTGATCCGATTCAATTGAATCGGATCAGACTCTAGCCGCGGCGCTTGTAGATCGTGATGCCGTCGACGGTGTTGAGCCTGGAATAATTCGCAAGCTCAGCTTTCACCTCCGGATCGGCCGACGCCCAATCCGTCCATGCCGGGTCGGCCTCATGGATGAGGATGACGCCGGGCTTGCCGTCGCGGATGTCGGCGATGAGGCGGGCTCGATCCGCCGCGACGTAAGCTGCGATCCGCATCCCGGCAGCGGGCGGAATCAATCCGGCTTTGTCGAGCCGCGCCGCGTTGTTCATGATCCACAGGCTGCAGACCGCCGAAATCCAGCGCCCTTCCACCGCGCGCACGAGAGGATGCCCGTGGGCGATGTCGCCGGAGATGACGACGACCGACGGCCGATGCGCGACGCGCTTGACTTCGGCTGCAAGCGAACGGGTCTCGACCCCGACATGGAGCCAGACGGCTGCGCCGGACGTCACGGCAATCAGCGCGGCGACGCTGAGGATCGCCTTCACGCGATCGGCGGCCCGGCGTCCACCGCGCAAGACGATCTCAATACCGATCACAGCCAGCGCGAGCATGGGCAACGCCTGATAGGGCCACCCCTTGCCCTGGATCAGGTAGGCGATCGCGAAGCCAAGCGATGCCGCAAAAATCATCTGGAACGGCAGCGTTCGGACGGCGCGGCGGTCAAGGGCGACGACGACCGCGAAAGCGGCGGCCCACAGGAGCACCGGAGCGAACAGGGGAAAATCGGTCAGCGAGCGACGCGCCGGCAGATAAAGATCCGCGAGCAGCGGCATCATCGTGGTCAGGAATGCGGGATAGAGCAAAACAACGATGGCCACATAGAACAGCACAATCGCCGCCGCGATCCAGTTTTCGAGCGCAAAAAGCGGCCGGATGCTGCGCGACCGGATTGCCGCGATGGCGTAGACAAAGACGATCGCCAGCGCGAAATGCGGCTTGATGCAAATGATCGCGCCACCGCAAAGACCAACGACGACGGACTGCCAGCGCAGCGGGACGACGCCGGCGGCGCGCGCCGCGGCGGCGGCGAGAACCGGCAGCATCGCGATCAGCGCGACATGCTCGCGCTGCGCGAAGGTGCGCAGCGGGAGCAAGGTCAGCACAGCAAGAAGGAAGATGCTGGCCGCGCGCGTATCGATCGTCCCGAATTGCGGCGCACGCACGAGGATGCGGCCGGTCACAAACAGCGAAAGGCAGGCCGCGACCAGTGTCTGCAGGTCGATGAGACGTTCCGGCGAGACGTGCAGCACACGGGCGAGCGCGACCGCCGGCAGATAGAGGAACGTCGAGGCCGGCGGATTGACTTCGAGCAAATCGATATAGAGCCGCTGGCCGGCGAGAATTTTCTCCGACAGCGTGATCTGCCAGCTCACGTCGCTGACGCCGCCGACGATGTGACGCAGGACCAACGCGAGGGCGAGAATGACGGCATAGGGCAGGACACGAAGCGCGCGCTCGCGCAGCGACGCACCGCCGGCTGTTGCGACGCGCTGCCGCCCGAAGACAATCGCCATCAGCGGCCCCGTGCCGCCTGCGCCATCGGAATCGGCGCCGAAGCCGGGATGTCCGGCACGGCTGCATGATCGACGCTGGCCTTGTCGTCGACGACATAAAGCGGGCGCCGCTTCACCTCGGCATAGATGCGCCCGACATAGAGGCCGACAATGCCGGTCATCATCATGTTGGCGCCGCACAGCATCGAGATCACGACCACCGTCGAGGTCCAGCCTTCGACCACATGGCCGCCCAGGAGCCGCAAGCCGATCGCATAGAGCCCGTAGCCGCCCGCCATCACGGAAATCACAAGGCCGACCCAGATCGCGAGCCGCAGCGGCAGATCGGAGAAACTGACGATGCCGTTGACCGCGAAGCGGATCATCCTGGTCAGCGGATATTTGGTTTCGCCGGCGGCCCGCGCCTCGCGATGGAACGGCACCTCGGCTTGCGAGAAACCGAGCCAGGCGAACATGCCGCGCACATAACGGTCCTGCTCCGGCATCCGCTTGAAGGCCTCGACCACCTTGCGGTCGACCAGGCGGAAATCGCCGACATCGGCGGGGATATCGACCGCCGAGAGGCGGTTGATCAGTCGATAAAAGAGCGCGGCCGTGACGCGTTTGAATCCGCTTTCGCCCTCGCGCGACAGCCGCCGCGCATAAACCACGTCGAAGCCTTCGCGCCAGCGCGCGATCATCTGCTCAATGACTTCGGGCGGATCCTGCAGGTCGGCGTCCATGACGATGACGGCGTCGCCGCGCGCCGCATCCATGCCGGCGGTGATCGCGACCTGATGGCCGAAATTGCGCGACAGGCGGATGTAACGGTAGCGCGCATCGTCCTTGGCGCGGGCGGCGAGCACGATCGAGGAGCAGTCGCTGGAGCCGTCGTCGACCAAGACGATTTCCGCCGACGCGTCGAGCGACGTCATCAGCGCGTCGAGCCGATTGAGCAGAACAGGCAGCACCGCCTGCTCGTTAAAGATCGGCACGACGATGGAGTAGCGGACGTGATCTGCGGTCATGGCCGAAGCTGGTGCGGATTGGGTCGGATTTTCGGCATCATCCTAGGGTGCGCGGCTTAACGCGGTCTTTCCGCCCCATGACGGTAAACAAAGCTTGAATCGCGCGCTTGACCAGTTCCGATGGGCGGATTTCCGCGTATTGCGGCGAAATTTCATCGGGATCGATTTCGGGCATGCCGGGTTGACGGATCAGAAGCGGGGCACGACGAACGGGACGTTCCTGCATGCAACGTTGCCGTGTGCTCGTGTCAGGCGCCGGCATCGCCGGCTTGACGCTTGCGATCCTCCTCAAGGAAAAAGGCTTCGAACCGCTCGTCGTTGAGCGCGAGCCTGGCTTGCGCCGCGAAGGCTACATGATGGACTTCTTCGGCACCGGCTGGGACGTCGCCGAGCGCATGGGGCTGATCGATGCACTACGCGCCATCAGTTACCCCATCGAGAGAATGGAATTCGTCGACGGTGCGGGACGGCCGTTCCTTTCGTTTCCGATCGATCGTCTCCGCAAGGCGTTGTCGTCGAGGTATGTCTACCTCCGCCGTCCGGACCTCGAACAAATTCTGTTCGCGCGCGCCATGGAAAACGAGGTCACCGTCCGCTTTGGGTCCTCCATCGAAACGATGCAGGAAAGCGGCGCCGGAATGCGCGTACGTTTCGTGGACGGAAGCGAGGACGAATTCGCGCTGGTATTTGGCGCCGATGGTGTTCATTCGCATGTGCGCGCGCTCGCTTTCGGCCAGCCGGAGCAATTCGAGCGGTTCCTCGGTTATTATGTCGCGGCGTTCCACGTTGCGCTCGCCAAGTACTCCTTAGGCCATTCGATACGGCTTTATGAGGAGACTGATCGCACTGTCTGGCTTTATCCCACGGACGAGTCTCGCGGCGATGCGACCTACATCTTCCGGCATGAAGACATCGGATTCATCCCCCACGCACGGCGACTGCCGATGCTACGCGAGCAATTTGCGAAATCCGGCTGGATCGCGGAAGACGTTCTTCACGATGTCGAGTCGACTGAGCCGATTTTTTTCGATTCACTGACGCTGATCGCGATGCCAGACTGGCATCGCGGCCGCGTGGCGCTGCTGGGCGACGCATGCGGCTGCCTCACCCTCGCCGCCGGGCAAGGGTCGCATATGGCGATGGCGGGCGCTTACGTTCTCGCACGCGAACTCGACCGCGGCGCCGACCACCAGACCGCCTTTGAAGCTTATCAAAATTTCCTCAAGCCGCACGTCGCCCGCAAGCAACGTGACGCGGCACGGTTTGCAAGCCTGATCGTACCGAGTGTGCGATCCCATCCGATATTGCGACGCTTGGCGCTCCGGCTGATTTTCAGCGCCCCGGCGATCAAATACGCGATGCGTTCTTTCGGCACGCGAAGCGTGTTGCCGGCGGACGCATGAGCCGGATTTCCGCGCGATCCAAAGTCCGGCGGATTAACGTCGCCTTTCCACGCGAAAGTGCCGTATTGGCGCGCATTTGATGCAGGCACGGATCAAAGTTGAATGATTAACGCTCTTCAATTTTTGACGAAGGGATGGATCGACTCAGAGCCAGGAAGCATTATTGGAGCGTCATGACTCTGCAAGGCCGCAAATTTTGCATCGTGTGTCTGACCGGCGCGATCGTCTCGCTGCCGATCATTGCAGGATTTGCAGTGGCGCAGTCCTATCCGGTGACCGGCAAGTGGACTTACGACGATGCTGGCGGCGACGGCCCGGCCAAGGACTGTGGCAGTCGCTATATGGACTTCCGGGGCGAGCGCCGTTTCGACACCGGCGGCGGCGTGCCGGATTACCGCAATCGCTCTGTCACCCAGGATGGCGACGACTATCGGCTGGTCGATGAGTTCAATACCGGCCAGATCAATGCGCGGCTGAACTACAACATCCGCCGCGTCGACAAGGATCGCATCGAGCTGAAACTTCCGGCGAACAAGACCGTCAAGCTTCGCCGCTGCGAGTAAGCCGGAGTGAAAGTAGTTGTCGTCATGTCCGGCCTTGTGCCGGGCATCCACGTTTTTCTTTGTAGGAGCCAAGACGTGGATGGCAATGCAACTCGGGCTTGCCTGAGTTGCGCATAATTGAGTGTCGCAAGTAGGGGATAACCGACTTGCGATGACGAGCCCGGCCATGACGATTTATTGAGACCGCTCTGGCGTCAATCATCCCGCGGACGCGGGCCGTCGTCCTCAACCCAGTCGTCGTCATCTTCCTCGGGCGCGAAGAATTTCTTGAGTTTCTTCTTCGCGCCGGGCTTGGGCCTTTCCTTGCTCGTTTCCTTGGGCGCCGCCGACGTCTTGCCGATCGAGCCGGTCACGTTCGGATCGCTGCGCGGCTTCCAGGCATAGCCGAATTGCTTCGCGACGCGCGCGGCAACGACATCGCCCGGCACCGCGTCCGGATTGCAGATCGTGTTGCCGCTGGCCCGCCGCATCAGGTCGACATGGATGTGATCATAGTGGAAGCGGTTGGAGCCCGGCGCGAGCACGGTGGTGAATTGCTCGCAGGCCGCGCCCTGCACGTCGCGCAGGAAGCCTTGCTCTTCCGGCGTGCCGCGCCAGCCGTCCTTCACTGTGACCTTGCGGCCGTCCGCCAGGATGAAAGACGCGATATCGAGCGCGTTGCCGAACGCATGTTCGGAAATGCGCGCGCCGGGCTGCCCGTTCATGCCGCGACAGGAATAGGCCGAAATCTGCCGGATCTCGATCACCGGCACACCGAACCAGCGCCGCGCGGCCGGCTGCACCGCGTCCGCAAGCCAGCGATCGAGCGTCGACACGATCGGACAGGCGAGCGTCGCAGCCGGCTTGATCTCGACCGGTCCGACGGCACCGGTATAAGGCGTGCGCGGACCGAGCGGCACGGTCGCGGGGCGCTCGGGCGGGCGCTGATAAGCGGGGCGCGTGGACGGCGCGGACGAATTGCGTCCGAGGTTGCGCGCGGCGCCGGGCTTGTCGACCGCGAATTCGTCCTCGTAGTCGTACTCGTCTTGCTGTTGCGGCGGCGGCTTGTCGAACACCGAGCGGCGCTGCGGCGTTCCGCGCGGGGATGCGTAAGACGGCGCGGGCTGCGGCGCATAGGTCGGCGACGGCGCGGCGCGCATGTATCGGTCTTGGCCGCCCTGCGGCGTCGGCGGCTCATATTGCGGCGCGATCTGCATCGGCGCCGACAACGGCGCGGAGGTCACCGATCCACGCGAGGACGGCGCGCTCATATATTGCGGATCGACGCTCGGCGGACGCGACGGATTGCTGTAGCGCGGCTCGGCACCATAACGTGGCTCAGCGCCGGCGCGCGGCGGCTGCGCGATCGGCCATTCCGACGGCTGCGGACCGGCATTCGGTATCGCGCCGGGCGGGCGCGGATCGCCGGAATAGCCGATCGCGGCATTGCTCTCGCCGAGCGCCGTCACCTTCAACGGAAAATTCGCGCCGCACATGCCTGGCCCCCGGATCGGCTCGGTGCGGATCAGCACCGCGCTTTCCTTCACCGTTCCGGATTTCAGGCAGGCGACTTCGGCTTCGTGCCGCCAGGCTTCGCGTTCGGCGAAAAAATAATTGCGGCCGCAGCCCGCGAGCGCGACCAGCGCCAGCAAGCCAACAGCACACAGAGCGGGCCGGGACGGACGCCACCGGATTGAACGCAACTTCCCCACCATGACGCGGAGAATGCGAAGGACTCTGTTAATGGGCTTTCAATGCTGCGGGGAGTGAATCGATTAACCTTACCGCGCTCCTAGCAAGCTCAATCTCAATCGGGCGCGGACGTCAGGGACGGCAAGGCGCGTTTCATTTTCCAGGTCGTGATGACGGCGATGATGGTGCTCATGGTGACGTTGCTTGTCACCGTCACCAATCTCGGCTTCCGATCCCGATCGCCCGCCGGGTCACCGGCCGGATCGTCGCGGCCATCGACCGGGGAACCCTGATGTCTCCGAAAAAGCGAATCACTCGCCTGACCGCAACCTCGGATTGCTCTTGTACGGAGATACCGGTTCCAATGATTTCAAGGGCTTCGGTCTCATGCCCGGTTCCCGGAAGAGATATTTTTATCGATTAATATCAATGACTTGAGTGACTAATCCCCAGATTTTGCGAACCACGTATGGCACTTTTGGCTAAGTCTGGCGTTTCCTGCTTCGAGCCTGATGGGGCTTCTGTTAGACTTTAGTCAAGCTAGCGAAGGGAGGCCTATGTGGACCTTGCCTTGAGACTGAATGTTCTGGCTCTCTGCGCCGCCTTTCTCTTTGTCGGCGCCGTGCTGCTGGGAGCGTTCTGAGTTCGAGACACGAAGGAAAGCTAAAAGCCACCAACGCCGTAACAGTTTAGCGGCAGACCAAAAACGGACACCGGAGAGCCCCCTCTCCGGTGTCCTTTTTTTGTAAGATGCCCCGACCCCACCCGAAGAAAGTTCCCAAGGAAAGTTCACATGGCTCCCAAGACGCTCCTGCAGATGGCCGGCGCGGCCATAACACCCTCGAAATTGTCGGACGCCGTCCTGGTCGTGATCGACGCGCAGCGGGAATATGTCGACGGCAAGCTGCCGCTGACCGGCGTCGGGGCGGCGCTGACCGAGATCGGCCGGCTGCTCGCGCGCGCCCGCGCCGCGGGCACCCCGGTCATTCACATCCAGCACAAGGGCAAGCCGGGCGGCGCCTTCGGGCCGGACACGCCGGGCTTCGCGATCGCCGAGGAAGCCGCGCCTGCGGCGGGCGAAAAAGTGATCGAGAAATCGCTGCCCAATGCCTTTACCGGAACCGAGCTCAAGAGCGCGCTCGATGCGACTGGCAAGAAGGAGATCATCCTCACAGGCTTCATGACTCACATGTGCGTCGAGGCGACCGCGCGCTCCGCGCTCGATCACGGCTTGAAGGCGACGGTGGTCGCGAGCGCGGTCGCGACCCGCGATCTGCCGGATCCGCTCACCGGCGGAACGATCGCCGCCGCCGAAGTGCACCGCAATGCACTCACCGCCTTGAGTGATCGCTTCGCGGTCATCGCGGCGGATGAGAGGGCAATCGGGGACTAAGGTCACTTGCTACACTTTATATCCGAGCAATTTCATTGCTACATCGGCTTCCGTATCTGCAAATTTTTTAGCAACCTTGCACTCGCCATCATTGGTCTAAGTAAATCTTTCTGCGTCTCGAATGGAGCGTGAACATTAGCAGGTGTGTGACTAAATCGAATTGCACACGATCGCTTCGCTTCGTACGTGTCCGCTCCGACTGGGATTCGTTGGTCGAAGGCTTGCCGCATCGAATTTAGATCGACATTATTGAATCGCAGATCAACCGTCCCTGTGTGTGGTTTTATCTCAATACTGACCCGCGACATGGGGAAGCGTTTTAAGAAGAACGAAAACCAGTAGTTGGTGGGTGCCCGCCCTTTATTTTCGGGCGGTAGTGGCAAATCCCGAAACTCGACCGCACAGAACTTTTGCGCTTCGGAAAACCACTTAGTAATAAACGGATCGACCTTAGGAGCCCAAGGCTTTTTACTTCGGCTTATCGCGGCGGCAAGAATTTGTCGCTTAAATTCCTTTCGTTCGTCACTGATTTCCCCGACCACGTGCTCCAGTATATCTTCATAGGAAATCTCGTGATCGAATTTCATTCTTTCTTCTGAGAGATACTTTTGTGGCGCAACCAAAACGGTCACAAATTCTTCCCACGTCTGGTCAGCGATTCCTTGTTTGCCACGCAAGACATAGCGATCATCTTGCAATTCGGTCGGCGTTGCCGATATCTTGTTTTCGATCAGAATCGCTCGCCGCTTGTTGTCACCATTGAAGTGAATGATCAGGACGTCGCTTTCGCCGTGATAATTTGAAATCGATCGGCCTACAAAGATGAGCGGCTGATCAAATCCAGACCTAGCGTCTGTTTGTGAAAGAAACCACGCTCGAAAAGTGGCGTTGCTGTGCAATTCCTCGACGAGGAGCAGATCGATGTCCGATTCATTAATTAGAAAATGACGTTCCTTTTCGAAATTCATTTAGCTTACCCATTGTCGCCGTCGATCTACCAAATTCCATCCAGGGTTCACGCGGCTGCGGTCGCGCGCTTGGGCGCGGCGGACGGATCGTAATTGAGGATCGGCGCCAGCCATTTGTGCGCCTCGTCGAGCGTCCAGCCCTTGCGCCTGGCATAATCCTCGACCTGGCCGCGGCCGATTTTGCCGACGCCGAAATAATGGCTGTCGGGATGGCTGAAATAGAGCCCGCAGACCGACGCGCCCGGCCACATCGCGAAGCTCTCGGTCAGCTTCACGTCGATCTGCCCGTCGCCGTTGATCAGGCGGAACAGCGTGTCTTTTTCCGTGTGATCCGGCTGCGCCGGATAGCCCGGCGCCGGACGGATGCCGCGATATTTTTCCGCGATCAGGTCGGCGGGCGTGAAAGCTTCGTCCGGCACATAGCCCCAGAATTCTTTTCGTACTCTTTGATGCAGCCGCTCGGCGAAGGCTTCCGCCAGACGATCGGCCAGTGCCTTGACCATGATCGCGGAATAATCGTCGTTGGCGTGCTTGAAGCGGTCGGCGACGTCGTCCTCGCCGATGCCGGCCGTGACGATGAAGCCGCCGACATAATCCTGCTTTCCGGATTCCAAGGGCGCGACGAAATCCGACAGCGCCACGTTCGAGCGGCCCTCGCGGCGCGCGATCTGCTGGCGCAGCGAGTGCAAGGTCGCGATCTCGTTCTTGCGCGCCTCGTCATAGACGACGACGTCGTCGCCCACGGCATTGGCAGGCCAGAAGCCGACCACGCCGGACGCCTTGAACCAGCCTTCCTCCACGATCTTCTTCAGCATCGCCTGCGCGTCCTCATAGAGCGAGCGCGCGGCCGGACCGTATTTGCTGTCGTCGAGAATCTGCGGATAGGTGCCCATCAGTTCCCAGGTCGCGAAGAACGGCGTCCAGTCGATATAGGGCGCAAGCTCGGCGAGCGGATAATTCTCCAGCACCTTGGTACCGATGAAGCCTGGCCGCGGCGGCGCGTAATTCGCCCAGTCGATCTTCGGCGCATTGGCGCGCGAGTCCGGCAGCGACAGTCGCTTCTTGTCCTCCTGCCCGCGCGCATGGGCCTCGGCGATCTGCACATATTCCTCGCGGATGCCGTCGAGATAGCCGGCGCGGCCCTCGCGCGACATTAATGCAGACGTCACGCCGACCGCGCGGCTCGCGTCGGTGACGTAAACCGTCTGCCCCTGCTTGTAATTCGGATGGATCTTGACCGCCGTGTGCACGCGGCTCGTGGTCGCGCCGCCGATCAACAGCGGCAGATTGAAATTCTGCCGTTCCATCTCGGCGGCAACGTGACACATCTCGTCGAGCGAGGGCGTGATCAGGCCGGACAGCCCGATGATGTCGACCTGCTCGCTCCTGGCGGTCTCGAGGATTTTCGCCACCGGCACCATCACGCCGAGATCGAGCACTTCGTAATTGTTGCACTGGAGCACGACGCCGACGATATTCTTGCCGATGTCGTGCACGTCGCCCTTCACGGTCGCGAGCAGCACCTTGCCGTTGTAATTGCTCTGGCCTCTGTCGTTGGCGGCCTTCTCCTTTTCCATATACGGCATCAGATAGGCGACCGACTGCTTCATCACGCGGGCGGATTTCACCACCTGCGGCAAGAACATTTTTCCGGAACCGAACAGGTCGCCGACGACATTCATGCCGTCCATCAGCGGGCCTTCGATCACGTCGAGCGGACGTTTTGCGCCAGCGCGCGCTTCCTCGGTGTCCTCGGTGATAAAATCGGTGATGCCGTGGACGAGCGCGTGCGCGAGGCGCTTCGCCACCGGCCATTCACGCCAGGCGAGATTGGCCTCCTTGGCCTCGCGTCCCTGCTGCCCGCGGAACCGCTCGGCGACGGCAAGCAGGCGGTCGGAGGCATCCGGACGCCGATTGAGGATCACGTCTTCGCTCGCTTCGCGCAATTCCGGATCGAGGTCGTCATAGACCGCCATCTGGCCGGCATTGACGATACCCATATCCATGCCGGCCTTGATGCAATGATAGAGAAACACCGAATGCATCGCCTCGCGCACCGGTTCATTGCCGCGGAACGAGAACGACAGGTTGGAGACGCCGCCGGAAATATGCGCGCCGGGACAATTCTGGCGAATCCAGCGCGTGGCCTCGATGAAGGCGACGCCGTAGCCGTTATGCTCCTCGATCCCGGTCGCGACCGCGAAAATGTTCGGATCGAAAATGATGTCTTCCGGCGGGAAGCCGACCTGGTTGACCAGAATGTCGTAGGCGCGCTTGCAGATCGACGTCTTGCGCTCGAGCGTATCGGCCTGGCCCTGCTCGTCGAACGCCATCACGACCACCGCGGCGCCGTAGCGGCGCACGATCCTGGCGTGATCGATGAAAGCCTGCTCGCCTTCCTTCATGGAGATCGAATTGACCACAGGCTTGCCCTGCACGCATTTGAGGCCGGCTTCGATCACCGAGAATTTCGAGGAATCGATCATCACCGGCACACGCGCGATGTCTGGCTCGGCGGCGATCAGATTGAGGAAGGTGACCATCGCGGCCTGCGAATCAAGCAGGCCCTCGTCCATGTTGACGTCGATGATCTGCGCGCCGTTCTCGACCTGATCGCGCGCGACCGCGAGCGCGGCGGGGAAATCGCCGGCGGTGATCAGCTTCCTGAATTTCGCCGAGCCGGTGACGTTTGTTCGCTCGCCGACATTGACGAACGGGATTTCCGGGGTGAGCGTGAACGGCTCGAGTCCCGATAGCCGCAGCATGGGTTTGACTTCCGCCGGCTTGCGCGGCGTCTTGCCGGCGACGGCGTCTGCGATCGCGCGCATATGATCGGGCGTGGTGCCGCAGCAGCCGCCGACCACGTTCACCAGACCGGCCGATGCGAATTCGCCCAGCATGCCCGCCATGTAGTCCGGACTTTCGTCGTAAAGCCCGAATTCATTCGGGAGACCGGCATTCGGATAGGCACAAGTGAGTGTGTCGGCGATGCGCGATATCTCCGCCATATGCGAACGCATCTCCTTGGCGCCGAGCGCGCAATTGAGACCCACGGTGAAGGGCTCGGCATGGCGCACCGAATTCCAGAACGCTTCCGGGGTCTGGCCCGACAGCATGCGGCCGGAGAGGTCCGTGATGGTGCCGGAAATCATCACCGGGATTTTTCCGCCGCGCGCGGCTTCAAGCTCGGCGATGGCGTAGAGCGCGGCCTTGGCGTTGAGGGTGTCGAAGATCGTTTCGATCAAAAGAATATCGACGCCGCCTTCGAGCAAGGCGGCCGCCTGTTCGTGATACGCAGCTTTCAGCTCATCGAAGGTGATGGCGCGGAAGCCCGGGTTGTTGACGTCCGGCGAGATCGAGGCGGTGCGGTTAGTCGGCCCCATGGCGCCGGCGACATAACGCGGGCGGCCGTCCTCTTTCGCGGCAATCGCCGCCGCTTCGCGCACGAGCTTCGCGCCCTCGCGATTGAGATCGGTCACCGCGTGTTCGAGCTTGTAATCGGCCTGCGCGACCGCGGTCGACGAGAAGGTATTGGTCGACACGATGTCCGCGCCGGCGCGATAGTAAGACAGATGAATGTCGCGGATCGCGTCCGGCTGCGTGAGGATCAACAGATCGTTGTTGCCGCGCAGGTCATGGCCGTGATCGGCGAAACGCTTGCCGCGGAAATCGGCCTCGCTGAGCTTCAGGCCTTGAATCATCGTGCCCATGCCGCCGTCGAGCACGAGAATGCGTTCGTGCGCGATGTGCCGGAGCGCGGTTTCGACGGACGACAGACGATTCGACATGCTCACTCACATTCCTACGCAGCGGCTTTCGCCTCGGGCCGCAGGCCGAGTAGATGACAGACCGCGTAAACGAGATCGGCGCGGTTCATGGTGTAGAAGTGAAATTCGGTCACGCCGTGATCGACGAGATCGATCACCTGTTCGGCGGCGACCGCGGCCGCGATCAGCTTGCGCGTCGCGAGATCGTCATCGAGACCCTCGAAGCGTTCGGCGAGCCAGCGCGGCACCGACGCGCCGGTGCGCTCGGCAAAGTTCTTCGCCTGCTTGAAATTCTGCACCGGCAGAATGCCGGGCACGATCGGAATATTGATACCGCGCGCCCGAACGCGATCGAGATAGCGGAAATAAAGGTCGTTCTCGAAGAAGAATTGCGTCATCGCCCGGCTTGCGCCGGCGTCGACTTTCGCCTGCAGCATGTCGATATCGGCCTCGACATTCGGGCTGTCGGGATGCTTTTCCGGGTAGGCCGAAACCGACACCTCCATATCGGTGATGCGCTTGATGCCGGCAACGAGATCGGCGCCGTTCTCGTAACCGCCCGGATGCGGCGCATACGGAACGCCGATGCCGCCGACCGGGTCGCCGCGCAACGCCACGATATGGCGCACGCCGGCCGCCTCGTAGCCGCGGATCACCTCGTCCACCTGCGCGCGCGTGGCATCGACGCAGGTCAGATGCGCGGCCGGCGTCAGCCGTGTTTCGTTGACGATGCGTTTCACGGTCGCGTGCGTGCGCTCGCGGGTCGAGCCGCCGGCGCCGTAAGTCACCGAGATGAAATTCGGCGCGAGCGGCGCGAGGCGCTCGACCGATTCCCACAATTGCTTGTCCATCTCCTCGGTCTTCGGCGGGAAGAACTCGAACGAGACATGGATGCGCCGCTCCGCGCCCTGATGGGCCCAGCGGCTGGCGCGGGTTGCGGAGGCCATCATCATGCGACTTCCTTGCGGCCGGCGAGTTGAATGCGCGGATCGCGCGCGAGCCAGAGCGAGACCGCGATCTTGCCCTCGCCTTCCGGCGCGATGGTTTTTTGCAGTGTGACGTCGAGCCCCGCGGCTTCGAGCCATTGCGCGACCGTTTCCGGCGCGAAGCCGAGCCGGTGATGCGCGTGCTCCTCGCGCAGGAATTCCAGATCGTGCGGCGCGAAGTCGATCACCATCAGGCGGCCCGATGGCGTCAGCACCCGCGCCGCTTCCCGGATCGCGCGCGCGCCGTCTTCGAGAAAGTGCAGGACTTGATGCACCAGCACGACGTCGAAGGATTCGCGCGGCAATGCGAGATTGTAGATGTCGCCCTGCCGCACGCTGCAATGTTTCAGTCCGGCGCGATCAAGCCGCGCGCGCGCGAGACTGAGCATATCGGGCGAGAGATCGACCCCGAGTCCGCGCTCGATCGAAGGCCCGAACAATTCCAGCATGCGGCCGGTGCCGGTGCCGAGATCGAGCAGCGAACGCATCGGTTTGTCGCCGAGCGCGTCGACAATCGCCGCTTCCACTGCTTCGTCGGCGGCGTGCAATTTGCGGATGCGGTCCCATTGCGCGGCATGCGCGCTGAAATAATCCTGCGCCGCCTGTTCGCGCGCCTGCCGCACGGCGGCGAGGCGCTCGCGGTCACGCAACAAAACCGGATCTTCGGGATCGAGATATTCGGACAGCAGCCGCACCATCTCCGCGCCGCCTTCCTGATCCGCGACGCGGAAGAACGCCCAGGAGCCCTCGCGGTGGCGCTCGATCAGCCCGGCTTCGGAGAGGAGCTTGAGATGCCGCGAGATGCGCGGCTGCGACTGGCGCAGGATTTCGGTCAGGTCCGAGACGGTCAGCTCGGCCTGGGTGAGCAGCGCAAGGATGCGCAGGCGCGTGGCCTCGGCGGCCGCCCGCAACGCCGTGTGAACCAGATCGAATGGCAGCCTGCTGACCATCTAAAGCTTCCAACGCCCAAACAACGCCTCAAGGGCGGCATCCATATCCAAAGAACATATAAGGATATGTTTATACGGTAATTTGGTGGGCGCAAGCCCAATCTGGCAGCTTTTTTCGTCCCGGTTTAACGTGCGGCCATGCCGGAAAATCCACCAAAAGACGACGATTTCGGGGTGCGTCCGGGCGAGATCACGCTCGTCCTGCCGGACCATTTCGACGCCAGCCTCTATTTCATCGGCCGCATCCACACGCCTTGGGTAAGGCGCGAGGACTGCCCGAAGAACGCACGCGAGAGCGACGCCGTCTGCACCCTCGCGGTCGATCCGCGCTGGGAGGCCGCGCTGGCGGGGATCGAGACCTGCACACATCTGGTCGTGCTCTATTGGATGGACAAATCGCGGCGCGATATCGCGGTGCAGGTCCCGCGCCACTACCAGAAGCCGCGCGGCACCTTTGCCCTGCGCTCGCCGGCGCGACCCAATCCGATCGCAATGAGTGTGGTGACGCTCAAGGAAGTGCGCGGCCGGTCATTGTCCGTCATCGGCCTCGATTGCCTCGACAACACGCCGCTGATCGACATCAAGCCTTACTTTGCCTCGATCGACAGCGTGCCGGACGCGATCGTCGGCTGGCATCGCGACAAGAAGTAAGCGATCGGCTTCGGCACTCTGACTTCAATTCTATCGACCGGCTTCCGGTTCCGTTAAGCACACAAATATCGCGCGGAACTCGAACACTTGTCCTTAGGTTTTACCCCTCGAAGATGAACCTCTCGATGGGGCGAACCCATGCCGATATGTCAAAGTTTTCGCATTGCAGGTGCCGCCGCGTTGCTGGCAAGCCTGTCGTTATCCGGAGCGGCCAACGCGCAGACGAATTTCTACGCGCCGCCGCCCCTCTTCCCGGCTTCGATCTTCCGCGGTATTGCGCCGGCCGAGCCTGTTCAGGAGCCGGCCGTCCAGGATCGCGCACCGCGAGACATCGACGATGCCGCTGCGCTCGATCCGCGGCTGCGCCGCCAGGTCGTGAGCTATACCGGGCGCGAAGCCGCGGGCACCGTGATCGTCGATACGCCGAACACCTATCTCTATTACGTCACCGGCAATGGCCAGGCGATCCGCTACGGCATCGGCGTCGGCCGCGACGGCTTCACCTGGTCCGGCACCGAAAAGATCAGCCGCAAGACCGAATGGCCGGACTGGTATCCGCCGGCCGACATGATCGCGCGCCAGCCTTATCTGCCGCGCTTCGTCGCCGGCGGCGAAAGCAATCCGCTTGGCGCGCGCGCGCTCTACCTCGGCAATTCGGCCTACCGCATCCACGGCACCAATCAGCCCACGACCATCGGCGGGCGCGTGTCGTCGGGCTGCATCCGCATGCTGAACGAAGATGTGATCGATCTCTATAACCGCGCGAATATCGGGACCAAGGTCGTGGTGCTGCCCGATAGCGGTCGCGGCATCGCGGCGGCGCCATCGCCGCGCCGGCAATCCG
>CAYJNT010000006.1:0-40492 GCA_964370945.1 uncultured Hyphomicrobiales bacterium
TCGTCGTCCGCCAGATGGACGTCGACTTCCCCACCGTTAATCCGCTGCTTGAGAATGGCGGACGGCTTGAATACCATCACCCGGCGCGGCGAGATCGGCACTTCCTTGCCGGTCTTGGGGTTGCGGCCGATGCGCTGGCCTTTCTTGCGCACAACAAAGGACCCGAAGGAAGACAACTTCACTGTCTCGCCTCGTTCCAGGCAATCGGTGATCTCCTTCAGCACCAATTCGACGAGCGACGCCGATTCCGTGCGTGACAGACCCACCTTCTGATAAACCGCCTCGCACAAGTCCGCGCGAGTAATCGTTTTCGCCGCCATCGCCATCAGCCCCACACCAGGCGATCCTATCAACCTAACTAACGATAGGTGCTAGAAAAAATCCGGTCAACCGGTTTGACAATTCCGATTATCCGGAGTCCGGAATCCGACAGACGGGGTTCGGCCACCCCTACATCCGCACCAGCGCCGCGCCCCAGGTGAAGCCCCCGCCCATGGCCTCGAGCAGGACGAGGTCGCCCTTCTTGATGCGGCCGTCGGCAATGCCCTCGCACAGCGCCAGCGGGATCGAGGCGGCAGAGGTGTTGCCATGCCGGTCGACCGTGATGACCACCTTGGCGGCGTCGATGCCGAGCTTGTGCGCCGAGCCGTCGATGATCCGCTTGTTGGCCTGATGCGGGACGAACCAGTCGATGGTCTGTGCCGAGTGGCCGGTCGCCTTGAATGCGTCCACGACGACATCGGTGATCATCGCGACCGCGTGGCGGAAGACCTCCTTGCCGACCATGCGCAGATGACCGACGGTCTGCGTCGAGGACGGGCCGCCATCGACATAGAGCTTGTTCTTGTGGTTGCCGTCCGACCGCAGATGCGTGGTGAGGACGCCCCGATCCGACATTGTGCCCGGCTGCTCCTGCGCTTCCATCACCACCGCGCCCGCGCCATCGCCGAACAGCACGCAGGTCGTCCGGTCGGTCCAGTCGAGAATGCGGGAAAAGGTCTCGGCTCCGATCAATAACGCTCGTTTATGAGCGCCGGTTCGCAGTAGCGCATCGACAATCGACAGGCCGTACACAAAACCCGAGCACACCGCCTGGATGTCGAACGCCGCACCTTGCGTGATCCCGAGGCCGGCCTGCACCGACACAGCCGTCGCCGGGAAGGTGTTGTCCGGCGTCGATGTCCCGAGCACGATCAGGTCGATGTCCTTGGGGTCGACTTTCGCGTCGGCGAGCGCCGCGCGCGCGGCGTTGAGCGCAAGGTCGGATGTCATTTCACCGGCCGCGGCGATGCGGCGCTGGTGAATACCGGTGCGCTGCACGATCCATTCGTCGGACGTGTCGACCATCTTTGCCAGTTCGGCATTGGTCAGGATGCGCTGCGGGAGGTAACAGCCCGCGCCAAGAATGACGGAACGAATGGTCACGACACCGTTCCCGCCGCGGTCTGCTCCGCCTCGATGCGCGGGACGCTGTTGAGCATCTGCGAAATTTTTGCCAGCAACTCGTAACGCACCATGTCATACCCAATGTCGATCGCGGCGGCGAAACCTTCGGCGTCGGTTCCGCCGTGGCTCTTGATCACGACGCCGTTCAATCCCAGAAAAACCCCGCCATTGGACCGCCGCGGGTCCATCTTTTCCGCCAGCGTGCGGAACGCGCCGCGCGCGAACACGTAGCCGATCTTCGCCCAGATCGTCCGCGACATCGCGCCCTTCAGATACCCGGCGATCTGGCGGGCGGTGCCTTCCGCCGTCTTCAGCGCGATATTGCCGGCGAAGCCTTCGGTCACCACGACGTCGGCGGTGCCCTTGCCGATGTCATCGCCTTCGACAAACCCGATATAGTCCAGATACGGCAAATTGCGATCCCGCAACAGCTGTCCGGCCTCCTTCACCTCGTCGAGGCCCTTGATCTCCTCGACACCGATATTGAGCAAGCCGACGGTCGGCCGCTCGATATCGAACAGGATGCGCGCCATCGCGCTTCCCATGATCGCCATGTCGACGAGATGCTGCGTATCGGCCCCGATCGTAGCGCCAAGATCGAGCACGACGGATTCACCGCGCAGCGTCGGCCAGATCGCGGCGATCGCCGGACGTTCGATGCCGGCCATGGTCTTGAGATAGAATTTCGACATCGCCATCAGTGCGCCGGTATTACCGGCCGACACCGCGACATCGGCTTCGGCTTTCTTCACCGCTTCAAGCGCAAGCCACATCGACGACTTCCAGCGGCCATAACGCAGGGCCTGGCTCGGCTTGTCGTCCATCTTGATGGCGACATCGGTGTGCACGACGCGCGATGCGGCTTTGAGTCTCGGAAAGGATTCGAGCAGCGGCTCGATCTTCGTGCTGTCGCCGACCAGGATGAATTCGGTGTCCGGATGGCGCGTGAGCGAGAGATCGGCGCCCGGCAGCACCACCGAAGGCCCATGATCTCCACCCATGGCGTCGAGCGCAATGCGAACCTTCTGCGGCATGGATCGGCCTGACAACGCCCTGCTTCAAAAAGAATAACAAGAGGCGCGCAGCCCCGGCGAGCGGACAATAGCGTTTCGTAGCCTCATTACAACTGTTCGGCGGACAATCACTTCTTGTCCTTGCCCCCGGCCTTCTTGAGGGCCTCAAGCGCGGCGAACGGGTGCTTGGACGGGTCTTCCGGCGTTTTCGGCGCTTCGAATTCGGCGCCTTCCTTGCGCGGATAGGGATCGATCCCGAGCAGAAGGAATTCGGTCGCGACGGCGCCGAGATCGATAGCACCTTCCCGCATCGGCTCGGTGGAATCGGGATCGTTGAAATCGAGCGTGATCTTTCCCTCGCTATCGCCGATCGAACCTTTCGCTCGCGATGCGAACAGAAGATCGATCCCCTCGCTGACCTCGTTCTCGATCGGCTCGAGCGTCACGACGCAATTCTGGCCGACGGTGGCGGAGACTTCGCCGGCAATGCGCAACGCATCGGTGCCCTCGCGCGTGATGTCGAACGACGCCGCGAGCCTCGGCAGGTCGCGCAAGTCCGCGACCTTGGCGATCTCCGCGCGCGCCGCTTCGTCGGCCACGAGATCGACGTGAATGCCGCGCTCGGGCACATCGTCGATCGATATCGGATGGCTCCAGACTGATCCGGGAGTCGTCATCGCTTCACCCTCGTTCCCGGGCGGCGGCCGCCGTCGATATGGCGTCGGGCCTTCGCCGCGCCGAGGCGGCTTCGGCCGCGCAGGCGGGATCAGGCCATGGAAGCCGTCCGCCTTCCAGTGCGCCTTCTTGCGACAGGCGCTCGGACGCCGCGCGAATGTAAGCTGCGAGCCGTGCGGCACCCGGCGAAGCGCCGTCGTTTCCCAGATAGATATTGCGCATCAACGCCGCCTCCAATGCGGTGTTGCCGGGCTCAGCGAGTGCTGCGTGGTACACCGAGCGCCGTCCGTAGAAGGCCTCAGCCATCTCCCGCATCTCCTTCGGGACCTTCAGGTCGCTAACGCCGGCCTCGCGAAAATGGCCATCCATCTGGCCGCAGAACAGATCGAACACGCCCTGCCCCAAAACCCGCATCGGCTCGCCCGCCGCTTCTGCGCGATCAAGGAAAAGCGCGAGATGAAGCACGATCATATCAAAACGGCCGTTAACCGTGTCCGGAACATCATACTCGCGGTAGAAGGACGGCTGTCGGGCCTGTGCCACGATGGCGCCATAGAGCGACCGGATGGTGGATTCCGGCCGATTGCGGGGGAACAAGCTCAATATCATCGCCGTGATCTACGGGGTTGTCGGGAACCAGCCAAGTCAGATCTTTGCCAGACATTGGGGCTGAAGCGTTGCAAATTCGGGGTGTGCCGGGTAGGTCCTTCGGACGGACCGGCCAATCAGACAGATCGCATTGAATGAAGGCTGACGCAAATATCCGTTGCGGAAAACCCGCGCAAGCCAGGGCGCGAGCCGCCAGAGGAACGGCGTTGGCCGCCGCCCTGCTCTCGGCAAGCCTCCTGCTCGCGGCGTGCGAGCAGGTTTATCAGCGCGGCTATGTGCTGCCGGAAGGCGCGCTCGAGCAGATCCCGGTCGGATCGAGCCAGGAGCAGGTGCTGGTCGTGCTCGGCACGCCCTCGACGGTCGCGACCGTCAGCGGCGAGGCGTTCTATTACATTTCCCAGCGCGGCGAGAAACCCGTCGCCTTCATGCCGCAGAAGGTCGTCGACCAGCGCGTGATCGCGGTTTACTTCGACAAGAACCGGCGGGTCGAGCGGCTGGCGGATTACGGCATGCGCGACGGCAAGGTGTTCGACTTCGTGAGCCGCACGACGCCGGCCGGCGGCAAGGAATTGTCCTACCTCACTTACCTGTTCAAGATTATCGGCATCGACAACAGATAGCCATCGGCGGACCGCGTTGTGCACGGCGCGCCAAGCTCGAAAACAAAAAGCCCCGCATCGCTGCGGGGCTTTTCGATTCTTGTTTCGCGAAACGTCAGTGCGCGAGGATCGCGAGCAGCAGCAGTGCCACGATGTTCGTGATCTTGATCATCGGGTTCACCGCGGGACCCGCTGTGTCCTTGTACGGATCGCCGACGGTATCGCCGGTCACGGCCGCCTTGTGGGCTTCCGAACCTTTGCCGCCGTAATGGCCGTCCTCGATATACTTCTTGGCGTTGTCCCACGCGCCGCCGCCCGAGGTCATCGAGATCGCGACGAACAGGCCCGTCACGATCACGCCGAGCAGCATCGCGCCGACGGCCGAGAACGCCGCGGATTTGCCGCCAACGCCCTGACCCGCGATGAAGTAGATCAGGAAATAGACGACGATCGGCGAGAGCACTGGCAAGAGCGAGGGAATGATCATTTCCTTGATCGCGGCCTTGGTCAGAAGGTCGACCGCGCGGCCGTAATCCGGCTTGTCCTTGCCCTTCATGATGCCCGGCTTTTCGCGGAACTGGCGGCGGACTTCCTCGACGATCGCGCCGGCCGCGCGGCCGACCGCGGTCATGCCCATCGCGCCGAACAGATACGGCAACAGGCCGCCGAACAGCAGACCCACCACGACGTACGGATTGTTCAGCGAGAAATCGAGCGTGATGCCCTGGAAGTACGGATGCTTCGCCGAATTCGCGATGAAGAATTTCAGGTCTTCATTGTACGCGGCGAACAGCACCAGCGCGCCGAGACCGGCGGAGCCGATCGCGTAGCCCTTGGTGACCGCCTTGGTCGTGTTGCCGACGGCGTCGAGCGCGTCGGTCGACTTGCGCACCTCCTTCGGCAGGCCGGCCATTTCGGCAATGCCACCGGCATTGTCGGTGACCGGACCGAAGGCATCGAGCGCGACGATCATGCCGGCGAGCGCGAGCATCGTCGTCACGGCGATGGCGATGCCGAACAAACCACCCAGCGCATACGTCACCAGGATGCCCGCGATGATGACCATCGCCGGCAACGCCGTCGATTCCATCGAGATCGCGAGACCCTGAATGACGTTCGTGCCATGGCCGGTGACCGACGCCGCGGCGATCGACTTCACCGGACGGAACTGCGTGCCCGTATAGTATTCCGTGATCCAGATGATCAGCGCGGTGACCACGAGACCGACGATGCCGCAAATGAACAGCGCGGTGGACGTGAAGGTCACCCCGCCGCTGGTCTGCAGCGGCGTGCCGAAGCCGATCATCAGATGCGTGACAAGCGCGATACCGGCGAGCGACAGAACGCCGGTCGCGATCAGGCCCTTGTAGAGCGCACCCATGATCGACTGGCTGGCGCCGAGCTTGACGAAGAAGGTGCCGGCGATCGAGGTCAGGATGCAGACGCCGCCGATGGCGAGCGGATAGATCATCATCGAGCTCAGCACCGGCTGACCGGCGAAGAAGATCGCCGCGAGCACCATGGTGGCGACCGTGGTCACCGCATAGGTCTCGAACAGATCGGCCGCCATGCCGGCACAGTCCCCGACATTGTCGCCCACGTTGTCGGCGATGGTCGCCGGGTTGCGCGGGTCGTCTTCCGGAATTCCGGCTTCGACCTTGCCGACAAGGTCACCGCCAACGTCGGCGCCCTTGGTGAAGATGCCGCCGCCGAGACGCGCGAAGATCGAGATCAGCGACGCGCCGAAACCGAGCGCGACCAGCGCATCGACGACGGTACGGTCATTGGGCGCGAGCGCGAGCGGGCCGGTGAGAACGGCGTAGTAAACCGTGACGCCAAGAAGCGCGAGGCCGGCGACGAGCATGCCGGTGATGGCGCCGGCCTTGAAGGCGAGCTCCAGCCCGCCCGCGAGCGACTTGGTCGCCGCTTGCGCGGTGCGAACATTGGCGCGCACCGAAATGTTCATGCCGATGAAGCCGGCGACACCGGAGAGAATCGCGCCGATCGCGAATCCGATCGCAACCCGCCAGCCGAGCAGCAGGCCCACGATCACAAAGATCACGACGCCGACGACGGCGATCGTTGTGTATTGGCGCTTGAGATAGGCCTGCGCGCCCTCGCGCACGGCCGCGGCGATCTCCTGCATTTTTGCCGTGCCGGCGCTGGCTTGCATGACGGACCATGTGGCCCAGACGCCGTAAACGATGGCAAGCAGACCGCAGGCGATGATCACCCACAAAGCTGTCATTGATGAAACCCCAATTTTGGTGAATTGCGCCGGGAGATTGCCCCTGCCCGGCGGGCTTTGCCCCTTCAGCCAGGCGCGCGAAACGCCTCCGCCCGGCCCGAAAGCGCGCGGACATTGCCAAAAACGATTGCATGACGCAACGCCGGAAATGGCCCGTTTTTGCTGACTTTCGTCGTGCCCCGGGGATTCTTGCCGTCAAAAACAGCTTGCCCTAGGCGGCCTGGCGCCGGTCGCGGAGGACGAGCCACAGGAGCATCGCCCCGGCCACCAGCACGACCGGAAAAACGACCTCGTTGACGGCCGACCAGCCGAACAGAACCAGAATATTGCCGGAGGCGAAGGACCCCACGGCCATTGAACCGAAGACCAGGAAATCGTTGAAGGACTGAACCTGATTGCGCTCATGCGGCCGATGGCATTGGGTGACCATCGCCGTGGCGCCGATGAATCCGAAATTCCAGCCGACGCCGAGGAGCACGAGCCCGATCCAGAAATGCCAGAGCGTGATCCCGGCAATACTCGTGGCGGCGCTGGCAAGGAGAAGCACGAAACCCGCGGCGATCACGCGTTCGGCGCCATAGCGCACGATCAGGCCGCCGGTGAAGAAGCTCGGCGCAAACATTCCGATCACATGCCATTGCAGGCCGAGCGTCGCCTCGGTGACCGAGTGATTGCAATCGACCATCGCGAGCGGTGCCGCCGTCATCACCATGTTCATCATGGCATAGCTTGCGATCCCGCAAACAACGGCGACGACGAAACGCGGCTGCCGGAGAATTTCACCAAGCGACCGGCCTTTCTGGCCCTCGGGCAGACGCGGCGGCTTCGGAATATTGACCAATGACAACACGCCGGCCGCCAGCACGGCGACCAGGGACTGTCCGATATAGCTCGCCGCGAACAGATAAGGCTGCCACATGTCTTTGGTCAGGATGATCAGCTGCGGGCCGACAACGCCTGCGAACACGCCCCCGAGCAAGACCCAGGAAATCGCCTTGGGTTTGAAGCCTTCGCTTGCGGTATCCGCGGCGGCAAAACGATAGCCCTGATGCGCGGCGGCGTAGAGACCGGAGCAGAAAGCGCCGGAACAGAAAATCAGGAATGAACCGGTCACCACGCCCGCGGCACAGAGCAATCCCGTGATCACGCCGGAAATGGTGCCGATCTGGAAGGCCGTGCGGCGCCCGAAATGGCGCGCGAGCCACCCGATCGGCAGCGTGCCGATCCAGAGGCCGAGCACGTAGATCGTGATGGGCAATGTCGCAAGCGACCGGTCGGGCGCGAGCATCGCGCCGACAATGCCGCCGGTCGCGATAATGACGGAATTGTTGGCGCCGGCGAGCGCCTGCGTCACCGAAAGCACAATCGCATTGCGCCGCGCGAGGCGGTCGTCGATGGCCTCGTGCGAGGAACTGATTGTGGCGGACATATTCGATTCCCGGAAAGTGACTCTTAGCCGGTCGCGGGCCTCCCGGCCAGTCGTGCTAGTGTCCCGATTCCGAAGTTCGCATCAGTTTGCTGCGTCCGCGTAGGCGAACTTCGGAATCGAAGGACACTAGCAAACCTGGTGCTCTAGTGTGGTTTTGGTTCAGAAATTCCCTTGACGGACTCGCGGAAACCATGAAGGGAATTTCTGAACCACCACACTAGCCGCAGATCAGAAATGCAGGGCGCCCGGATGCCGGACCGTCAGCGAGCCGGCCTCCTCGCTGCTGTGCAGCCCGGCCTGCCGCAATGCCGTGCGGATTTCCTCGACCAGAAGGTCGGCGACATAATCCGCGCCGTCGTCGCCAAGCGCCGCGACCGCGTAGAGGAACGGCCGGCCGGCCAAAGCGGCCTTCGCTCCGCACGCAAGCACGCGCAGAACATCGATCCCCGAGCGCACGCCGCTGTCGAACAGCAGGGTTGCCTTGTTGCCGACGGCTTTTGCGATCGCCGGCAGCACGTCGATCGCGGCCGGCGCCGCCTCGAATTGCCGCCCGCCGTGGTTGGAGACCTGAATACCGTCCACCCCGACGTTGATCGCTTGCTGCGCATCATCCGGATGCATGATGCCCTTCACAACCATCGGGCGTTTCCAGACATCGCGATAGCGTTTCACTTCGTCCCAGGTGAACGAACCACCCATTTCGCTCGTGACGAAATTCGCGATCGCCCCGCGTCCGCTTCCGGCATAGGGCGCCATGTTGACGAAATCCGGCTGACCGTTGCGCAACAAGGCCATCAGCCAGGCCGGCGAGGTAATGACTTCATAGATCGTGCGCGCCCCCGGCTGGAATGGCACGGCAAGCCGGTTCTTCATTTCGCGCGGCCGCTTGCTTCGCATCGGCACGTCGAGCGTGAGGACGAGCACGTGGGCGCCGGCCTTTTCCGCACGCTTGACCAGATCGATGCCTACCTTATGGTCGTCGCGCGCGACGCGATAAAGCTGGAACCACAGCACGTCGCCCGCGACTTCGCCGAGTCTTTCGACGGCACAACCGCCGACGCAGCCGACCGTGTAAGGAATCCGCGCGCGCTGCGCCGCCTTGCCAAGCGCGAGCTCGGCGCCGGGCCATATCATGCTCGGCAGGCCCATCGGCGCGATGCCCAGTGGCGCAGCATAGCGGCGGCCGAACAGTGCGACCTCCGTAGAGGTGTCCTCGCGGTCGACGCCGCAGCGCGGCACCAATTCGACGGCGTCGAGTGCTGTCCGATTTACTCGCACATTCTGGTCAAGGCCGACGCCGCAATCGGCATATTCGAAGGCAAAGCCGGGAATGCGGTGTTGCGCGCGTCGACGCAGATCTTCGATGGTCGGAAAGCTGCGCCGGATCCAGCGCTCGCGTCGCGTTCCGTCGCCCGCCGACATCCCCATTCCGAGCTTGGAATTACGCATTCGTTTTCAGAAATGGCTGAAGGATTTGCGGGCGAAGGACAAAGGACCGTTCGCGCCAATGAAGCGCGGCTCGTCCGTCCCGTCAACAATCGCCCCTATATCGGCTACCGCGATATCGGCCGTCGCCGCGCGGGCGCGGAACGCCGGCACCTCGTCCGGATTCATGGCGCAGACGATTTCATAATCGTCGCCGCCGGTCAGGACCGTTTCGATCAGCGTCCGGTCCACCGCCAGCGCACGCCGCGCGGCGGCCGACAACGGAACGAAAGCAACATCGATCCGGGCCGACACGCCGGATACTGCGCATAGCTTGCCGAGATCGCCGGCGAGGCCGTCGGACACGTCCATTGCCGCCGAAGCGTGCGCCTGTACAGCATCGGCAAGGCTCACGCGCGGCTGTGGCAAAAGATAGCGGCCGAGCAAGTGATCGTGCGCCGTCGCGTCGAGTTTCCAGTTTGGCGCAGCGCCCTCCTTGCGAAGACGCAAGCCCAGCGCCGCGTCGCCGATCGTGCCGGTGACCATGATCCGATCGCCGGCCTTCGCGCCGCTGCGCTTGACCATTTTGCCCTTTGGAACGCTGCCGAAGGCGAAAATCGAAACCGTGACCGGCCCAAGCGTGCGGATGGTATCGCCGCCGAACAGCGGACAGGCGAAAGTTTCAGCGTCGGCCCGCAGGCCGGATGAGAATTTCTCCAGCCATGCATCGTCGATGCTTGGTGGCAACGCAAGCGTGAGCAGGAAGCCGAGCGGCTTTGCCCCTTTGGCGGCGAGATCGGAGAGGTTCACCCGCAGCGCCTTGCGCGCGATCGTGTCGGGCGGATCGTCGGGAAAGAAATGCACGCCGCTCGTCACCGCGTCCGTCTTCAGCACGAGGTCACGGTCCGCGGGCAGTTCGAGGATCGCGGCGTCGTCCGCAAGCGCCAGCGCGCCCGGATGCGTCGCAAGCGGCTTGAAGAACCGCGCGATCAGCTTGTCCTCACCGGAAACCACGTCTAACCCGCAGCATTCAATTCGCCGCCGCGCAATTTGCGGGCGAGCATATCGAGCACGGCGTTGACCATGCCGGTCTCGTCGCGGTCGACGAAGGCATTGGCGACATCGACATATTCAGAAATGATCACGCGCACGGGAATATCAGGCTTCTGGTCGAGTTCGTAAGCCCCGGCCCGCAAGACAGCGCGCAGCAGCGCCTCGATGCGCTTGAGCGGCCAGCCTTCGTTGAGCGCGGCGTCGATCAGCGGATCGAGCTTTCTCTGTTCGCGCACGGTGCCACTGACGATATCGCGGAAGAATGCGGCTTCGGCCGGCAGATATTGCGACCCGTCAACTTCGCTGCCGAGCCGGTGCCGCTCGAATTCGGCAAGGATATCGTTCAGGCCCGTGCCGGCGATATCCATCTGGTAGAGCGCCTGCACCGCCGCAAGCCGCGCCGCCCCGCGCCTGTTGGCCTTGCGCTCGTCGCGATCCGCGGCGCTCATCGTTTTCCGCCTTTGGCCAGATTGCGCTTGACGGCGAGCATCGCGAGCGCCGCGCGGGCCGCATCCCCGCCTTTGTCGGCTTCGTCCATCTTCGCGCGCGCCCAGGCTTGCGCTTCGGTATCGACCGTCAGAATGCCGTTGCCGAGCGGGATTTTCCGCGCGACCGAGAGGTCCATGAGCCCGCGGGCGGATTGCTCGCTGACAATCTCGAAATGGATGGTGTCGCCGCGGATCACGCAGCCGAGCGCAACCACGCCGTCATACGAGCGCTTCGCATCGAGGGCCATGGCGATGGCCGCCGGGATTTCGAGCGAGCCCGGCACGGTGATCCGGTCATGGCTCGCGCCCGCCGCCTCCAGCGCGCGCACGGCGCCTTGCAGCAGCGCATCGGCGATGTCGTCGTAAAAGCGCGCCTCGACAATCAGGACATGCGCGCCATTGGCGGCGCTTTTCCCTGTCGTTTTGCTCTTTCGCGCGCCGGCCATCGATCACACTCCACCTAACCTGCCGCTGAGGTACAAGGCAGCGGCGGCCGACGCAAGGCCGCTACTTTGCCTCCATGAGCCGCGCCGCATAGCGCGCCATCACGTCGATTTCGAGGTTGAGCTTGTCGCCCGTTTTCATCGCGCCAAAGGTCGTGACCGCCAGCGTGTGCGGAATGATGTGAACGGAAAATTCATCGCCCGAAACATCGTTGACCGTCAGCGACACGCCGTCGAGCGTCACCGAGCCCTTTGGCGCGATGAAACGTGACAATTCCTTCGGCACGCGCAGCAAGAAGCGCGCCTGATCCTTCATGTCTTCGCGCGACATGATCTCGGCGAGGCCGTCGACATGCCCGCTGACGATATGGCCGCCGAGCTCATCGCCGGCGCGCAGCGAGCGCTCCAGATTGATTTTCGTGCCGGCGCGCCACCGGCCAGCCGTCGTCAGGCGCAGCGTTTCGGCCGCCGCGTCGACGGCGAAAACCGTGCGGCTGGCGCTCCTGACGTCCACGACCGTCAGGCAGATTCCCGAACATGAAATCGAGGCGCCAAGTGCGATCGATGCCGCGTCGAAGCCGCAGGCAATCTCGATGCGGCTCAGATTATTGGCCCGCGCGGTGACCGCCTGGATCTCGCCGATATCGGTGACAATTCCGGTGAACATTCAGCTGCGCTCGTACCATTCGATGCTGTCGGGTCCAAGCTTATCCTGTCCGACGCGCTTCAGTCTCGGCGAGGTGGTCAACGCATCAAGCCGCAGACCCTCGAGCGCGTCGATGCCCTCCGGTCCGACCGGCTCTGCGCCGCGCAGCAGGACCGCTTCGTCCACAAGATCGGCATTGAGCAACGACGCCGCAACCCGGGGACCGCCCTCTACGAGGAGTCTTGTGATGCCCTTCTGCGCCAGCACGTGCAGCGCGGCGCCAGGATCGATACCGTCTCCATTCGCCGTGCTCCGAATGACCTCAATCCCGGCGTCACGCAGAGTATTGCCTCTATCCGCGGGCGCATCCGGGGACGCGATGACCCAGACCGGCGTTTCGCGCGCGGTCTTCGCAAGACGTGAGTTCACTGGAAACCGAAGGTCGCGGTCGAGCACAACGCGGACCGGAGAGCGCTTTTCCAGACCCGGCAAGCGGCAGGTCAGGAGCGGATCGTCCGACAAGGTCGTGCCGATGCCGATCAAGATCGCATCATGCATCGCGCGCATCAGATGCACATGCGCATTCGCCGCCTCACCCGTGATCGCGACCGGCTTGCGTCCGGCGAGCCCTGCTTTCCCATCCGCTGAAACCGCGAGCTTGAGCGTGACATGCGGACGACCCTCACGGACCCGGCGGATATGCCCGTCAATGTCGCGCGCCGCATCCTTCGCCTTCAGGCCGATATCGACCGCAATGCCGGCGGCGCGCAAGCGCGCGTGGCCCTGCCCTGCCACTTCCAGGTTGGGATCCTCGATCGCGGACACGACGCGCCCGATACCCGCAGCAATGATCGCGTCGGCACAGGGCGGCGTCTTGCCGTGATGCGAACAAGGCTCGAGCGTCACATAGAGCGTGGCGCCGCGCGCGGCGGCGCCGGCGCGCCGCAGCGCCTCGGTTTCCGCGTGCGGGCGTCCGCCAGGCTGTGTCCAGCCGCGGCCCACAATGCTGCCGTCCCTCACGACGACCGCGCCAACCGCCGGATTCGGCCAGGCATTGCCGAGACCGCGCCGGCCAAGCGCGAGCGCGAGCGACATGAAACGATCGTCATCCGCTTTTACGGTCATGCCGTCATTTGCGAGGAGCGGCGGACGCCTTGCTCCCTTCCTCGCCCGACAATTCGGCAACGGCGTCCTCGAAATCCTTCGGCTCGCGGAAATTGCGATAGACCGAGGCAAAGCGCACATAGGCCACGTCGTCGAGCTCGCGCAGATGCTCCATCACCCTTTCACCGATGGTCTCCGACGAGATATCGCTTTCGCCGAGGCTTTCCAGTTCCCGGACAATCTTGGAGACGAATTGCTCGACGCGCTCCGGATCGACATTGCGCTTGCGCAGCGAAATCTGGATCGAGCGCATCAGTTTGTCGCGGTCGAACGGGACGCGGCGGCCGTTGCGCTTGATCACCACGAGCTCGCGCAATTGCACCCGCTCGAACGTCGTGAAACGGAAGTTGCAGGTCAGGCATACGCGGCGGCGGCGGATCGCGGCGGAATCTTCCGTCGGCCGGGAATCCTTCACCTGCGTATCGAGGCTGCCGCAACTCGGACAGCGCATCTGATCCTCCCCTGCCTGCCGCCGCTTACGGCTGGTAGA
Organism: uncultured Hyphomicrobiales bacterium; assembly: GCA_964370945.1. Classification (GTDB taxonomy): domain Bacteria; phylum Pseudomonadota; class Alphaproteobacteria; order Rhizobiales; family Xanthobacteraceae; genus Pseudorhodoplanes. The sequence goes on from CAYJNT010000006.1 coordinate 13,729, forward strand.
TCGGAAAACGCGAAAGCAGTTTCTTGACCTTGTCGCGCACCGTGCTTTCTACGAGCGAATCCTCGTCCGACTTTTTCTGGGACAGCACGTCGAGCACCTCCGCGATCATCTCGCCGACTTGCCGGAATTCCGCGATGCCGAAGCCGCGGGTCGTGCCCGCCGGCGTGCCGAGCCGGACGCCGGAGGTGATGGCAGGCTTTTCCGGATCGTAGGGGATGCCGTTCTTGTTGCAGGTGATATGCGCGCGGCCGAGTGCCGTTTCCGACACTTTGCCGGTCAGCCGCTTCGGGCGCAGGTCGACCAGCATCAGATGCGTGTCCGTGCCGCCCGAGACGATATCGAATCCGTTCGATTTGAGCGTCTCCGAAAGCGCCTTGGCGTTCTCGACCACGTTCTTTGCGTAGATCTTGAACGACGGCCGCAGCGCCTCGCCAAAGGCCACCGCCTTTGCCGCAATGACATGCATCAGTGGTCCGCCCTGGATTCCCGGGAAAACCGCGGAATTGATCTTCTTTGCGATCTCTTCGTCGTTGGTCAGGATCACGCCGCCGCGCGGACCGCGCAAGGTCTTGTGCGTGGTCGTCGTGACGATATGCGCGTGCGGAAACGGCGAGGGGTGCGCGCCGCCGGCGACGAGGCCGGCAAAATGCGCCATGTCGACGAACAGCACCGCGCCGACCTCGTCGGCGATTTCGCGAAACGCGCGGAAATCGATCACGCGCGGATAGGCCGAGCCGCCGGCGATGATGATCTTCGGCTTGTGCTCCTGCGCGAGCTTACGCACTTCGTCGATGTCGATACGGTGATCGTCACGCCGGACATTGTAGGGCACGGCGTTGAACCATTTGCCCGACATGCTGATTTTCATGCCGTGCGTGAGATGGCCGCCGGCGGCGAGATTCAGACCGAGGAAGGTGTCGCCCGGATTCAGCAGCGCGAAGAACACCGCCCCATTCGCCGAAGCGCCGGAATGCGGCTGCACATTGGCAAACTTGCAGCCGAACAACTTGGTGACGCGGTCGATCGCGAGCTGCTCGGCAATGTCGACGAATTGACAGCCGCCGTAATAGCGTCGACCCGGATAGCCCTCGGCGTATTTGTTGGTCAGCACCGAACCCTGCGCTTCGAGCACCGCGCGGCTCACGAAATTTTCCGACGCGATCAATTCGATTTCGTCGCGCTGGCGGCCGAGTTCGTTGCGGATCACCTCCGCGATTTCTGGGTCGCTCTCTGCGACCGATGCTGAGAAAAGCGATTCCGTGTCAAAGCTCGTCGAACGGTCAGGTGCTGACATTCAATGCTCCTGGAATCTGCGAGCCCAAAGGCCGCAGATCGCCGCTGTTGCGAAAGGGGTGCGGGTTCAAAGTCGCGATAGCATATTGGCGACAACCCGCCAAGTGTTAGCGGTTTTCCACTGCTATGCCGCAATATCTAGCTTCTGGAATGCGTGGCAAGCCGGGTGTTGAGCTTTGCCAGCGCGAGCTTCTGCAGGTCGGCGCGTGAGGCGTGAGCCGGTCCCATGACGCTTACCTCGACGCCCGTTGCGGCGTCGATCGCTGCCACCTTGACCACCGTTCCGATCACCGTGAACTCGAACAGCGTTTCGCGTGGCCCGGTCGCCGCCATCGCGTCTAGCCGCGGGTTGCGGCAACCGGGCCGCCCGCCCCATCGCGATTATAGATGTCGTCGCGGAATTGCACGACGCCGTCGGTGACCCAGGCGGTGACATAGACCCAGTAGATCGGGACCGGCCGCGCCAGGCGCGCGTTGCGCTGCTCGCCGGAGCGAATCGCATAATCGATTTCCGCCGGCGACCATCCCGGCGTCTCCGCCAGCAGCCAGCTCACGAGCTCGTGCACATTCTGAACCCGCACGCAGCCCGAGGAATGGAAACGGAAATCGTCGCCGAACAGATTCTTGAACGGCGTGTCGTGCATGTAGACGCCGTGCGCGCTCGGAAAATTGATGCGGATCGAGCCGAGCGAGTTGAAATCGCCGGGATCCTGCTTGAAACGGTAATTCGTCGCCTCGGTCGAATACCAGTTGATCTGCGCCGGCGAGAGCTCGTAGCCGTTCGCATCCAGAATACGGATGCGGTTCTTGGTCAGATAGTCCGGCTCGGCCTGCATCTTCGGAATGAGATCGCGGCGCACGATCGACGCCGGCACCGTCCAGAACGGATTGAAATTGACCTCGACGATCCGGCTCTGGATATCGGGCGATGGCCGTTCCGGCTTGCCGACGATCGCGGCAAAGCGCGCGGGCGCGAATCCGTTCTCGACGATTTCGATCTGCGTTGCCGGGATGTTGCAAAGCACGTAGCGCGATCCGAGATTGCCGCCCATGGTGCGAAGCCGCACGAGATTGGTGCGCAACTGGCTCGCGCGGATATGCGCCGGAACATTGAGCGCCGCATAGGTCAGTTCGCGCACTGCCCCGTCCGCCGCGATGCCATGCCGGTACTGGAAGCTGCGCACCGCCGCTTCGACCGCGGCGTCGAACATCTCGTTGACGCCATAGCCCTGGTCGAGATCGCCTTCGATGATGAGACGGTGCCGAAGCGCGGCGACGGCCTGGTGACGAATGCCGGCTTGCAATGGGCCCGCCGGCTGAACGGCGGGCCAGCCCCCGCGCGCCGCGATCGCGTCATAGCGCGGGATGACCTGCTCGGTCATCTGGATGGTCCCCGGACCGAAAGTCGGCGCCCCGGCTTCGCTGCGGGGCGGATAGGCCTGCGCGACGGCGGCAACCGGCAAGCCCTGGCCGGCGGCCGCCAGGCTGCCCGCCAGACCACGCAGCACGGCGCGCCGGTCGAGGGTCATGCCCTCGCGATATGATGTCTTCCCCATCGGAGCCTTCAGCCCATCAAGCCCAGTGTGGTGGTTCAGAAATTCCCTTCATTCTCACGGCGAGTCGGTCAAGGGAATTTCTGAACCAAAACCACACTGGAATCATAAGTTTGTTGGCGTCCTTCGATTCTTACCAGGGTGCTGCAGAATGACGCGAACTTCGGAATCGGGACACTAACGCGGCATGCGGCGGTGCTATCTTAGGTGATTCCCCGAAAAGAAAGGCCCCGGCCGCGACGGCGACCGGGGCAGAACAGAGAAGGCGCGTCGTCAGGCTTACATTACAGGCGATAGAGGATCTGGTCGGTCCAGAAGCGCTCGAGGCGGTGCAGCGACTTGTTGAGCGTTGCGAATTCGTCGGAATTGATTCCACCGACCTGCTCGACCGTCCGCACATGCTTCTGATAGAGCGCCTCGACGACGTCGCGCACTTCGCTGCCCTTGTCCGTGAGCTTGATGCGAACCGAGCGGCGGTCAACGCGCGAGCGCTGATGATCGAGGAAGCCCATCTCGACGAGCTTCTTCAGATTGTAGGAGACGTTGGAGCCGAGATAGTAACCGCGCGTGCGAAGCTCGCCCGCAGTCAGCTCCTTGTCGCCGATATTGTACAGGAGCAACGCCTGCACCGAATTGATGTCCGCGCGTCCGCGCCGATCGAACTCGTCCTTGATCACGTCGAGCAGGCGCCGATGCAGCCGCTCCACAAGAGTCAAGGCTTCGAGATAAAGCGGCCGGATTTGATCGAAGCGCGGCGCATTATGCGCGGCCGGCTCGACCGATTTTGCAACGGCTTTCATGGTGACGCCTTCCTTCATTTTTTTTCTCGATGGCGAGGCCCTGTTTTCCTCGTCCATCGCGCAACCTAAAGGAGGCGGCTGAAGATCGGCTTAAAACACAGCATAAAAAATCGGTTTATTTGCGATAGTGAATTGTCCGATCACGGTCAAAAGCGACCGAATTTTCTTAGAGATTATTCACCATCACGATTTGCCGGAACGCAAAAAACGGATGATTCCGGAGAAATCGCGCCCCTGCTCGCCGCTGTCGACGAAGTGCTGGTAAATTGTTCCAGCTTGCGCGCCGAGCGGCGTATGTGCGCCGGCGGAACGCGCGGCCTCCTGCGACAGCTTGAGATCCTTGAGCATCATCGCGGCGGTAAACCCGGCCTGGTAATCGCGGTTGGCGGGCGACGTCGGTACCGGACCGGGCACCGGGCAATACGTCGTCATCGACCAGCATTGGCCGGAAGACTTCGACGAGATGTCGAACAGCTTCTGCGCATCGAGGCCGAGCTTCTCGGCGAGAACGAACGCTTCCGACACCGCGATCATCGACACGCCGAGCACCATGTTGTTGCAGATTTTCGCGGCCTGCCCGTTCCCCGCTCCGCCCGCGTGCACGATGGTCTTTCCCATCGCTTCCAGAAGCGGCTTCGCCTTGGCGAAGGCCGCGTCGCTGCCGCCGACCATGAAGGTGAGCGTGCCGCCCTGCGCCCCGCCGACGCCGCCGGACACCGGCGCATCGACCATCTTCAGTCCTTTTGCGTCCGCCGCTTTCGCGACGGCGCGCGCGGTGTCGACGTCGATGGTGGAGGAATCGATCAGCAACGCGCCGGCTTTGGCGTTATCGATGATGCCGTCGGCACCGAGATAAACCTCGCGCACTTCCTTGCCGGACGGGAGCATCGTCACGATCACGTCCGAACCCGAGGCAAGCTCCTTTGCATTCGCGGCGGCAGAGCCGCCGGCACTTTTCAGTTTTTCAACCGCCGCCGCACTCATGTCGAGGCCTTCGACGTGATGATGGGCCTTGATCAGGTTCTGCGCCATCGGCAGACCCATATTGCCCAAGCCGATGAATCCGATTTTCGTCATGACAACCTCCCGGACTTTTTTATTTGATCAATGCGGATGTTCGCGCGCGGACTGCAAGGCCAGCCCGAGATAGCATCCGATCAGCACGAGTTCGAACAAAACGACGATCAGACGGCCGCCGTAAATCTGCGGAAAGAACACTTCGACCGCAGCCATCGACACGCCGGCCGTCAGCCACACCACGGCGCCCCACACCGCGGCGAGCCAGAGCCCAACGGCGGCCACCAGATCGATGACCGCGAAATAGACCGTCGCGGTCTGCCACGGCAGCGAATGCAGCGTGAAGTTATTGTCTTCGCCGTCGCCGATCCCGAGCACGATCGACCAGTGGAATAATCCCTTGAGCATGGACAGCACCGCCATGCCACGCAGGAACCAGACGAGGCGCGACGTCCACACGCCTTCGCCGCCGGCGCCCTTCCCGGCCTTGACCGGCGCCATATCGCGGATCGGGTCGGTGGCGACGGTTTCCGGTGCGGATGGTTCACTCATGACAGCACCAGTTCATCCTTCCCCAACGGCGCGAAATGGCGCTCGACCTCGGCATCGGTCACGGCCGCGATCGACGCCGGCTGCCAGCGCGGCGCATTGTCCTTGTCGACAATCACGGCACGCACGCCCTCATACAGATCGTGACCATACACGACACGCGAGACGATCCGAAACTCCATCCGCATGCACTCGTCGAAGGCGCATTCGGCGCCGCGCTTCATCTGTTCGAGCGCGATCTTCAGACTGAGCGGCGACTTCGTCCGCATCGTGTCCGCGGTTTTCCTGGCCCAGGCCGCTTGCGTGGAACCTGAACCCGCCTCACCGTCCAGGCCGGACAAAATTTCCTCGACCGTTGCCGCCGCAAACCAGCGATCGATTGCGGGGCGCAGTTGCGTCACCTCTCCGGCCGCCGCCGGCTCGGCAAAGGCTGCGAGCACGGCATCGACCGGAACCGCGCCGCACAACGCATTGCGCAGATCGGCGAAACGGTCCGAGCGCACATGATGCGTGGCCGCGCCGGCCGCGACGCCGTCGGCGGTTCTCAGCCGCTCGCCGGTCAGCGCGAGATACGTGCCGGTCTTGCCCGGCAAGCGCGGCAGCGCCCACGTCGCGCCGACATCGGGAAAAAATCCGATGCCGACCTCGGGCATCGCGAATTGGTATTTGTCGCCGGCGACGCGATGCGAACCGTGGATCGAAATCCCAACGCCACCGCCCATGACAATGCCATCGATCAGCGAGACATAAGGCTTCGGATAGCGCTTGATGAAATTGTTGATTGAATATTCTTCCGCAAAGAACTGCAGCGCTTCCGCCTGCTTCCCCGTCCTGCCTTGATCATAGAGCGCGCGGATGTCGCCTCCGGCGGAAAAGGCACGCTCGCCATTCGCCATCACGATCACGCGCGTGACCGCGCCGTCGTCCATCCAGGCATCGAGTTGCCTCCGCAACGCGCGCACCATGCCGTGCGTGACGGCGTTGAGCGCCTTCGGGCGATTGAGCGTGACAAGCCCGGCAACGCCGCGGCGCTCAAACAGAATGTCGGCGTCCGAACTCAAACTAATTCCCCAACAGGTCCCGGCTGACGATGAGCCGCATCACTTCGTTGGTGCCCTCGAGAATCTGATGCACGCGCACGTCACGCATCACGCGCTCGATCGGATAGTCGCGCAGATAGCCATAGCCGCCGTGCAATTGCAGGCAGCCATTGACCGCCTCGAAGCCGATATCGGTCGCGAAGCGCTTGGCCATCGCCGCGAGCCGTGTTGCGCCGGGCTCGCCCGCACTCACCGCATGCGCGGCGCGGCGCACCATCAATCGCGCGGCCTCGATCTCGGTTGCGTAATCGGCGATCTTGAAGCGGAGCGCCTGGAAGTCCGAAAGCCGCGATCCGAATTGCTTGCGCTCGCGCATATATTCCACGGTGCGGTCGAGACAGAATTGCGCGCCGCCGATCGAGCACGCCGCGATATTGAGGCGGCCGCCATCGAGGCCCGCCATCGCGATCTTGAATCCCTGCCCTTCTTTGCCGATCAGGTTCTCGGCAGGCACGCGGCAATTCTCGAACATGACCATCGCCGTCGGCTGCGATTTCCAGCCGAGCTTTTTTTCCTGCGCGCCAAAGGACAAACCGGGCGTGCCTTTCTCGACCGCGATACAGGAGATGCCTTTCGGGCCCGCCTCCCCGGTTCGCACCATGCAGACATAGACGTCGGACATGCCGCCGCCGGAGATGAAGGCCTTGGCGCCGTCGAGCACATAATGGTCGCCATCGCGGCGCGCCCTGGTCGCAAGGCCCGCTGCGTCCGAGCCCGCGCCCGGTTCGGTCAGGCAATAGCTCGCGAAATGCTCCATGCTGCAAAGCTTCGGCAGGAAACGCTGGCGCTGCGGCGCGCCGGCAAAGGCGTCGATCATCCACGCCGCCATGTTGTGAATGGAGATATAGGCGGCGGTCGAGGTGCAGCCCTGCGCCAATTCCTCGAAGATGATGGTGGCATCGAGCCGCGACAAAGCCGAGCCGCCGACATCGTCCTTCACATAGATGCCGCCGAAGCCGAGCGCGGCCGCCCGGCGCAATGTCTCGGCCGGGAAGGTTTCGTTCTCGTCCCAGTCGCGCGCATGCGGCATCATCGCGTCGCGGGCGAATTGCCGCGCGGTGGCCTGAAAGGCGCGCTGGTCTTCGGAGAGCTCGAAATCCATCGGAACCGATCGATAGAAGCGCTCCTTAACCGCGTCAACGGTTCGGACTACACACTAGTGTCCCGATTCCGAAGTTCGCTTCATTACTCTGCGGCGCCCTCGCAAGCGAACTTCGGAATCGAAGGACACTAGCAACACTATGATTCTAGTGTGGTTTTGGTTCAGAAATTCCCTTGACGGACTCGCGGCGAGTATGAAGGGAATTTCTGAACCACCACACTAGTGGCGGATATGCGCGGGAGGCGCTAAAACAGCGCACGTCAAGGAGTTCTCGCATGGCCATCAAATACGGCCGCCCCATTGAAAGCCGCACGCGCGTGGTGCCGATCGATCCGGCCGCGCCGGGTAAAGCTGCGACGCGGCTCGATCTCACCGAGCGGCCGCGGCGCCTGCGCCGTGCCGACTGGATCCGCCGCATGGTGCGCGAGCACACGCTCTCGACCGCCGACCTGATCTGGCCGCTTTTTGTCGCCGACGGGCAGAAATCGCGCGTTCCGGTCGCGTCCATGCCGGGCGTTGAGCGGCTGTCGGTCGACGAGATTGCGCGCGAAGCCGAGCGCGCCGCCAAGCTCACCATCCCCTGCATCGCGCTGTTTCCCTACACCGATCCGGGTCTGCGCGACGACGACGGCAACGAAGCGCTCAATCCGGACAACCTGATATGCCGCGCGATCCGCGCGGTGAAAAAGGAAGTGCCGGACATCGGCATTCTCTGCGATGTCGCGCTCGATCCGTATACCAGCCACGGCCATGATGGCCTGTTGCGCGACGGCGTGATCCTCAATGACGAGACTGTTGCGGTGCTGGTGAGGCAGGCGCTGGTGCAGGTTGAGGCCGGCTGCGACATCATCGCGCCGTCCGACATGATGGACGGTCGCGTCGGCGCGATCCGGCAGGCGCTCGATGCGGAGAATTTCACCGACGTCTCGATCATGGCTTACGCCGCGAAATACGCGTCGGCCTTCTACGGTCCGTTCCGCGACGCCGTGGGATCCGCGAAAACACTGACCGGCGACAAACGCACCTACCAGATGGATCCCGGCAATTCCGACGAGGCGTTGCGCGAAGTCGCGCTCGACATCGAGCAAGGCGCGGACATGGTGATGGTCAAGCCCGGCCTGCCCTATCTCGATATCGTGCGGCGCGTGAAGGATGCTTTCGGCATGCCGACCTTCGCCTATCAGGTGTCGGGCGAATACGCGATGCTGACGGCCGCCGCGCAGAACGGCTGGCTCGACGGCGACCGGGCGATGATGGAAGGCCTGATCGCGTTCAAGCGCGCCGGTGCCGATGGTGTGCTGACCTATTTCGCACCGCGCGCCGCTGAAGCGCTCCTGAAAAGCTGATCATTCCATCGCGTCGCCGGCCTCGATCCGCAGCGGCTGAAAGCCGTCGGCTTCGAGCGCGCCAATGATCTCGTCGGCATGCGCGCTGTCGCGCGTCTCGACCGTGACGTCGAGGCGTGTGCCTTTGGCCGGAACATCAAGAAACAGGCGCTTGTGGTCGACTTCCAGGATGTTGGCGCCGAGTTCACCAAGCCGCGTCGCGATCTGTCCGAGCAGTCCAGGCCGATCCGGCAACGTGAGACGGAACGACACGATCCGGTGCTCGCGTTCGAGCTCACGCACCATGATGGAGGCAAGAATGCGCGGATCGATATTGCCGCCCGAAAGAAGAAGACCGGTGCGCCGGCCGCGGAAGCGCTCGGGATTGGCAAGGATGGCGGCGAGGCCTGCGGCGCCCGCGCCCTCCGCCATCGTCTTTTGCAATGTCAGATAGGCATTGACCGCCTGCTCGAGATGCGGCTCCTCGACCAGGAAAATTTCGGACACGTGCGATTTCACGATCGGGACGGTCAGCCCCGCGACTGATTTCACCGCAATGCCTTCGGCGAGCGTCGGTCCGCCCGCGGGCTTGTTGTCGCCGCGCACCGCATTCCACATCGACGGATAGAGCGCGGCTTCAACGCCGAAGATTTCGATATCCGGATTGATCGCCTTCGCCGCGATGGCATTGCCTGAAATCAGCCCGCCGCCGCCGATCGGAATGACGAGAGAATCGAGATCGGGCTCGTCTTCGAGCATTTCGAGCGCGACGGTCCCCTGTCCGGCAATGATGCGCGCGTCGTCGTAGGGATGCACCTGGATCAGACTGCGCTTGATGACGAGTTTGTCGACGCGCTCCTGCGCCTCGCCGACGCTTTCGCCATGCAGGATCACGTCGGCACCATATGCCTTGGTGGCGGCGACCTTCACCGCCGGTGTCGTCACCGGCATCACGATGGTCGCAGCGATGCGGAGCCGCTTGGCGTGATAGGCCACCGCCTGCGCGTGATTGCCCGCCGACATCGCGATCACGCCGCGCTTGCGATCGTCGCTGTCGAGCGACGCGAGCTTGTTGAGCGCGCCGCGCTCCTTGAACGAATTGGTGACCTGCAGGTTTTCGTATTTGACGAAAATCTCGGCGCCGGTGAGTTCGGACAGACGCGGCGCCGGCAGCATCGGCGTGCGCAGGACGCGGCCTTCGATGATCGTTTGCGCCGCCTCGATATCGGTCAGCGTGATGGGCTTGGCAGTCATCCCTGCTTCCGTTCAAACATCCCGTACTTGCGGACCTGAAATGCCCAATAGGCCGCCCGGGCGCAACACGAACATGACGATTAGAATGGAAAACACAACGATATCGCGCATATCGATACTGAAATAGGCCGACCACGCCGTTTCCACGAGACCGATCAGGATGCCGCCGAGCAAAGCGCCTTCGATGCGACCGATTCCGCCGATAATCGCAGCGAGCAAGGCCTTCAGTCCCAGGATCGTTCCCATCGAAAAACTGACATTGCCGTAATAGATCGCGATCACCCATCCGGCGAGGCCGGCGCTTAAGCCCGCGAGCACGAACGTCGCCGACAAAATCCGCGCCGGTGAAACGCCAAACAACCTCGCCGCAACCGGATCGTCCGCGAAGGCACGCCATTGCCGCCCGAGCGACGTGCACCGCATGACCGCCAGCAGGCCGAGGGTGGCCGCGACCGCCGCCGTTCCGATCCAGATCTGAACTGGAGAAACGGTAACGACGAAAGAGCCGGAGCGCGCAAGCGCAACGGGCTCGAGCGGCAATGGCGGCAGCCATTGTTCGCGCACCCCCTGAAACAGGCGCAAGAATTCCTGGATCGACAAAGCAACAGCGATGGTCGCGACCAGAATGGGTTGCCCCAGCCGATTGCCCGCATGCAGTGGTGCGATCACCGATTTGCCGACGAACCAACTCCACAATCCGGACAGCGAAACGGCGAGCATCAACGCCAGCGCGAAACCGCCGAATGGATTGCTGACACCGAAAGTCAGGGCGGCGGCCACGCCGCCAATGACGCCATAGGCGCCGACGACGGCGATCTCGCCAAAGGACAGAATGATCCGGCCGACAAGGCCATAGATCAGCGAGTAAGCGGTCGCCAGCAGGCCATAGATCGCGGCAAGCACGATGGCGTTGATTCCCTGCTGCGCGGCATAGGCCAATCCGCGCCTGACTTCGGTCACGGCCGGGGTCGGCGGTGCGACGTCGGACGCGATATCGGGCCGACCAAGCCAAAAGCGCTTCAAGAACAGAAGGCGCGCTTCGCCGAGGCTGCCGGTGTCGGTAACCAGTGCGGAAAGATCAAGCCGCTCGCCGCGATCCGGGTTGCCGAACCGGCAGACGGCGTAACGAATTCGTGTTTCCGCGGCCGGTTCGCGTGCGGCATAATCGATGCGGATACCTCCGCGGTCGCCGGCCCGCTCCGGTGCAAACCGGATTTCACGCAGCTCCGTTCCATCCGGATGCAGGGCCGGAAGGACCCGGCGGCACAGATCAAGCTGTTCGCGGTCGATCCAGGTCGAGCAGCCGCCTGCCGCCAATGGCGAGACCATGGCCAGGAGCAAGGCGATCCGTCGCATCAATTACCAACATTAAGGCAGATAGGAGCAATCGCCCACCATCCAAAAACCACCGCACTACCCTTGCATCGGGGCCGATTTATCCACATCCTGATCGCATAGGATTCAGGCGGAATTTCTTGGACGCGGCTATGGCGAGTGACCCGAAAAAAATCGGCGTGTCGATCGAGCTCAAGCCGCACGCTTACGATCCGGCCGCCAGTCCGGAATTGTTCGACGGCGTGCCGGCACGCCGGCTGATCGCGTTTTTAATCGATCTCTTCATCCTTGCGATCCCGCTGATCTTTCTATGGGTGTTCTTCTTTGCCATTACCGTGGTCACGTTGGGTCTCGGCATCGTACTCTACGGATTGATGCCGATCGCCGCCACCATCTGGGCGCTCCTCTATTACGGCATGACATTGGGCGGACCGCGTTCGGCGACCATCGGCATGCGCGTGATGGATATCGAAATGCGGACCTGGTACGGCGCGCCGGCTTATTTCGTGCTTGGCGCCGTGCACGCCGTCGCCTTCTGGGTCAGCGTCTCGATCTTCACGCCGCTGATCCTGCTGGTCTGCTTTTTCAACGATCGCCGCCGGCTGCTGCATGACATGGTCGTCGGCACGATCGTGATCAACAATGAAGTGCGCGCGAGCATCCTGCGCGCAGGCTTGTCGCGCGGGTGAAACCATGACCCAGCATTCGCGCGACACTCCGCAATTCTATCTCACCGCACCGTCGCCCTGCCCGTATCTGGCGGGCAAGGAAGAGCGCAAGGTGTTCACGCATCTTGTTGGAGACCGTGCACCCGGGCTCAACGACCTGCTCACGCATGGCGGCTTCCGCCGCAGCCAGTCGATTGCGTACCGGCCGGCTTGCGAAGCCTGCCGCGCCTGCGTGTCGGTGCGCGTCGTGGCCGAGGATTTCCGCCCGACCCGCAGCATGCGCCGCGTCGCGGAGCGCAACGTTGATATCGTCGGCGACATGCGGCCGGCAACGCCGACCTCAGAACAATATTCCGTCTTCCGCGCCTATCTCGACGAACGCCACCGCGACGGCGGCATGGCCGACATGACGGTGCTCGACTACGCCATGATGGTCGAGGACAGCCACGTCGAAACCCGGATTGTTGAATATCGCCGGCGCGATTCCGACACCGGATTTCGCGGCCGCGGCTCGGGGCCGATGCTCGCGGTCGCGCTCACCGATGTCCTCAATGACGGCCTGTCGATGGTCTATTCCTTCTTCGAGCCGTCGGAAGAGGCGCGCTCGCTCGGGACCTTCATGATCCTGGACCACATCGCGCGCGCCAAGCGCATGGGCCTGCAATACGTCTATCTCGGCTATTGGGTGCGCGGCTCGCGCAAGATGGACTACAAGAGCCGCTTCCTGCCGCAGGAGCGGCTGATGTCGCAAGGCTGGCTGCGCATCGACGAGTGACGCTTCCGGTTGAATATTAGTAGTGCCAAAACAATCGCTTACGACACAACATCAGAATCCACTTTAACGCCTTCAAGTTAAATCTTGCGGCCAAAGCTGTTGGATTTCGGGAATCCCTTGGGCGCCAGCCGGCCGGCATCGGCGCGCTTGCCGCGCCAGTCCGAGAGTTCTTTCAGCGACATCGTGAAAGCCCTGCCCGCGCCATCGCGCCAGGTCAGGCCGTCCTTGCCGACAAAGGTCGTCACGTCGGACAGGCCGCCGTCTTTGTAGCGCTGCAGCCGCACGCCTGAGCCGCGGCTCATTTCCGGCACGTCGGCGATCGGGAAGATGACCATCTTCCGGTTCTTGCCGATCGCGGCGATCAGGTCGCCTTCCACACTCGCAATGGCGGCCGCGCCGTCCCTCGGCTTCACATTGAGGACCTGCTTTCCTTTGCGGGTATTGGCGACGCAGTCGTCTTCCACGACGACAAAGCCGCGGCCCTGCTCGCTCGCCACCAGGAATTTCCGGCCGCCTTGATGCCGGAACACGGAAACGATCTCCGCATCCTGCTCCATGTCGATGAAGAGCCGCAGCGGCTCGCCGTGCCCGCGCCCGCCGGGAAGTTTCGCTGCATCGAGCGTGTAAAAACGACCATTGGTCGCAAACAGCAGGCAACGCGACGTCGTTTCGGCGGGGAACGCGAATTTCAGCGCATCATCGGTCTTGAAGGTGACCGACGACAGATCGCTCACATGCCCGCGCAACGCGCGGATCCAGCCTTTTTCCGACACGACAATTGTCACCGGCTCGCGCTCGACGAGCGTTTCCTCGATCGCGGCGGCATCGTGTTCGGGCGCCTCGCCGAAACTCGTGCGACGTTTGCCGAGTTTTGTTTTCGGCCCGAACAATTCGCGGATTTCCTTGATCTCGGCGGCGATCGACTTCCATTGATCGCCTTCCGAGCCGAGCAAGGCCTTGAGCTTCTTGCGCTCGTCGCGCAGCTCCTTGTCCTCGGTCCTGATCTCCATTTCCTCGAGCTTGCGCAGATTGCGAAGCCGCATGTTGAGGATGGCGTCGGCCTGCACATCGGAGATTTTGAACGTTTTCATCAGGACGGGCTTGGGCTCGTCCTGCGTGCGGATGATCTTGATCACCTTGTCGAGGTTCAGGTACGCGACGAGCAACCCGCCGAGCACTTCGAGGCGATGTTCGATCGCGGCAAGCCGATGCCTGGAGCGGCGTATCAGAACGTCGCGGCGGTGATCGAGCCATTCGCGCAAGGCTTCCGCGAGGCCGACGACCGTCGGGACGCGGCCTTTCACCAGCACGTTCATGTTGAGCGGAACGCGGCTTTCGAGCTCGGTCAGCTTGAACAGCGATTCCATCAGCAGCGTCGCGTCGACCGCGCGCGATTTCGGCTCAATGATCAGACGCACGTCCTCGGTCGACTCATCGCGCACGTCGGCGACCAGCGGCAGCTTTCTGTCGTTGAGCAGCTCGGCGATCTTCTCGATCAGGCGCGATTTCTGGACGAGGTACGGGATTTCGGTGATGACGATCGAATAGACGCCGCGGCCCTGATCCTCCTTGTGCCAGCGCGCGCGCACGCGGAACGATCCGCGGCCGGTCGCGTAGGCCTCGGCGATCGCGGCCTTGTCATCGACCACGATGCCGCCGGTCGGAAAATCGGGGCCCGGCACGAATTGCATCAGCGCCTTGCTGCTGGTGCGCTTGTGGGTGATCAGATAGAGCGCGGCGTCGCAAAGCTCGGCGGCGTTGTGCGGCGGGATCGAGGTCGCCATGCCGACCGCGATACCCTGCGAGCCATTGGCGAGAAGGTTCGGAAAGGCGCCCGGCAGCACCACCGGCTCTTCCGAAAGCCCGTCGTAATTCGGGCGGAAGTCGACCGCGTCCTCGTCGATGCCTTCAATCAGAAGCCGCGCGACTTCGGTCATGCGCGCTTCGGTGTAGCGATAGGCGGCCGCGTTATCGCCGTCGATATTTCCGAAATTGCCCTGCCCGTCGATCAGCGGGTAGCGCGACGCAAAATCCTGTGCGAGACGGACCAGCGCGTCGTAGATCGCCTGGTCGCCGTGCGGATGGAAATTGCCCATCACGTCGCCGACGATCTTTGCGGATTTCTTGAACGCCGCACCCGGATCGAGCCGCAGCAGCCGCATGCCGTAAAGGATGCGGCGGTGCACGGGTTTTAGGCCGTCGCGCGCATCCGGCAACGCGCGGTGCATGATCGTGGACAACGCGTAGGCGAGATAGCGCTCCTCCAGCGCCTCGCGCAGAGCGATCTCCTGGACGTTGCCGTCCTCGGGGGGAATCAGCCTTTTACCCATGTGCAACGGGTACAGCGCAGTTTGTTAATGAACAAGGGATGAATGTATTGGCCGTGCTTTCTTCGCAATCATGACCGAGGCTGGAACTCTTAAACGACTGAGTCCGATTCACGGGAGAGAGACTGATGAGGAGCTTTTTGATTGCGCTGTTGATGATTGCCGGGGTGTCGCTTGCCGCGACCCAGGGCGCGTCGGCGGCGCCCGCGAGCGGCATGCCGATCGCGAATGCATTGACGCAGTTCAATCGTTCGATGGCTGAGCCGGTGGCCTGCCGCCGCGTTTGCAACTGGCGCGGCTGCTGGACGAAATGTTCAGGGCCGGCTTATGTGGCGCCCCCGGTCTATGTCGCCCCTGCCGTTCCGGTCTGCCGATCGGTCCGCGTCTGCGACTGGCGCGGCTGCTTCTGGCGCCGTCGCTGCTATTAATTTCACCGCACGTTATGAATGGAGAGAGGCCAGTCGCGAGACCGGCCTTTTTCATTGCTCGCTCAGGCCGCGTCAGGAACGACGCGCGCGATCGCGGCGATGAAATTCTGCCGCGCTTCCGGCATCGCAAGGCCGCGCGGGTCGAGCACGTTGCGCGCGAGAAAATATTCGGACAGCGCGAAGCCGTCTGCGAGGTCGCTCAGCGCCGGCTTTGTGTTCGCGTTGGCGCGAAGGAATCCCGGCAGCCGCAGTAATTTGTCGCGCCACTCCTCGCCGGCGGCGGCGGAGACGGCGCGGCCGGATTTCGGCGAGACATAGGCGAGTTCGGACGACGAACCGGTCGCCGCGCATTGCTCGAGATCGAGACCGAATCCAAGTTCGCTTAAAAGCGCGATCTCGAACCGCACGACCAAAGCCGCGGTCAACACGGCGTCGTCGACGTGATCGAGGATCGCCTGCAGGCGGTGAAACACATCACCATGCGGATCGCGCTCCGGCAGGAGGCGCGTCAATGCGCCGAGATGCGTCACGGCATAGACCGCGTGCGAAAAAGTCAGGAACGATCCTGCGCGCAGTTGCAGGCCCTCGACGGCAAAAGTGCCGAGATGCTCGTCGAGCCGCGCCCGCCACGTGGCGCGCAGCGAATTTCCGGGCTGCAGCACGGGACGCATGCGCGATCCGGCGCCGCCACGCACCAGACCGAGATGACGACCGTGTTCAAGCGTCATCAGTTCCACGATGGCATTCGCCTCGCCGTGGCGGCGGATGCCGAGAACGATGCCCTCGTCGGTCCATTCCATGCTAGTATCCCGAATCCGAAGTTCGCTTGAATTCGCAGCACCCTCAGAAGCGAACTTCGGATTCCAAGGGGCACTGGAAATCTTGCGACTCTCGTGTGGTTTTGGTTCATAAGTCCCCTGCCGAACTCGCCGCGTCCAGTGAGGGGACTTCTGAACCACCACACTAGGTCTACTCTTTCGGGAATTCCAATCCCATTTCCCGGTACCGCTCCGGGTCGTTGCCCCAACCCTCGCGCACTTTCACGAACAGGAAAAGATGCACCGGCGCCTCGGCAACCTCCGCGATGTCTTTTCGCGCGTCGGCGCCGATCGCCTTGATGGTCTGGCCGCCCTTCCCGAGCACGATCTTGCGCTGGCTTTCCCGCTCAACATAGATCGTCTGCTCGATTCGGATTGAGCCGTCCTTCAATTCCTTCCAGGATTCGGTTTCAACCGTCGACTGATACGGCAATTCCTGGTGCAGCCGCTCGAACAATTTCTCGCGCGTGATCTCGGCGGCGAGCTGGCGCAGCGGCGCATCGCTGATCTGGTCGGGCGGATAATGCCACGGCCCGGCCGGAACCTGCGCGGCAAGCCATGTTTTCAGGTCGGCCACACCATTGCCGTTGAGCGCCGACACCATGAAGGTCGCCGCGAAGGCCGTCCGGTCGTTCGCCGATTGGGCCAAGGCGAGCAGGGATTCCTTCTCCACCAGATCGATCTTGTTGAGGAGCAGGACCTTCTTGCCGGTGACTTCGGCGAGCTTGCCGACGATCGCATCGTTTTCATCGTCGAGCCCTTTGCGCGCATCGATCAACAACACGGTGAGATCGGCATCCTGCGCACCGCTCCAGGCCGTTGTCACCATGGCGCGATCGAGCCGGCGCTTGGGCGCGAAAATCCCGGGCGTATCGACGAAGATCAGCTGCGATGGTCCCTCGATCGCGATCCCGCGCACCAGCATGCGCGTCGTCTGCACCTTGTGCGAGACGATCGACACCTTGGAGCCGACCAGCGCGTTGATCAGCGTCGACTTGCCGGCATTGGGTGCGCCAATCAGCGCAATGAACCCGCAGCGCGTGTCCTCGCCGGGATGCTCAGACATCGGCGCGCACGCCCTCGCGTGCCAGCAACGCCAGGGCCGCGGCCTGCTCGGCCGCCCGCTTGGAACGCCCCTTGCCCTCGGCGGGCTCACGTTCCGGCAGGCTGACGGCGACGCGGAATTCCGGATCGTGATGCGGACCGGTGCGCTCGACCTCGCGATAGGAGGGCGTCGGCAACCCGCGCGCCTGCGCCCATTCCTGCAAGACCGTCTTCGGATCGCGCAACGGCCGTGCGGGCTTGCGCATCCGCTCGGCCCAGAATCGCTCGACGAAGGCCAACGCCGCCTTGTAGCCACCGTCGAGAAAAATCGCCCCGATCAGGGATTCGCAGACATCGGCGAGGATCGCCGCGCGCGACCGCCCGCCCGTCCGCGACTCCGAGGCGCCAAGCCGCAGCGACGCACCGAGGTCGATCGCGTGCGCGACATCCGCGCAGGTTTCGCGCCGGACAAGATCGGCCAGACGGCGGGACAATTCCCCCTCGTCCGCTTTCGGAAAGGCGGCGAACAGCATTTCGGAGATCGCAAGCCCGAGCACATGATCGCCGAGAAATTCCATCCGCTGATAGCTGCTGGCGCGACCCGCACCCTTCACGGCCGAGATATGGGTGAGTGCGCGCTCAAGCAGCTCCGGATCGGAGAACCGATACCCGATGGTCTTCTCAAGCGTTGTGGTCGCGGCGGCAACCCGGCGCGCGGATTTCGATGGTCTTTTTGCAGCCGCAGCCTTCGGCGACGCGCCCGCCTTTGCAATCGGCGCGGGCGCCGGTGTCTGCGGCTTTGCTTCGGCCTTCCGGCTCATCGCACGATCGAGAACAGCCGGCTCCAGCGGACGGTCCAGGGCCAGAGCCAGACCTGCCACGCGCGTTCGCCCTCGGCGACGGAAAAGAAAATCAATTGCGCACGGCCGACCAGATTCTGGAACGGGACATAACCGACCTGGGAGAGCACACGGCTGTCGGTCGAATTGTCGCGATTGTCGCCCATCATGAAATAATGGCCGGACGGTACGACATAGTCCTGTGTGTTATCGTAGAAACCGTTATCGATCAGGTCGAGCGTCGTATAGCTCACGCCGTTCGGCAGCGTTTCACGCCAACGCTTCACCCGTGTCGCACGCGCGGTTTCCTCGGTCTCGATGTAATCTTCGATGCGCTCGCGCTTGACGGGCTGGCCGTTGATGTGAAGCAAGCCGTCCATCATGCGGATACGGTCACCGGGCAATCCGATCACGCGCTTGATGTAGTCGGTGGAGTCATCCTTCGGCAAGCGAAAGACCACGATGTCGCCCCGGTCCGGTTCCGACCCGAAGATGCGTCCAGAGAAGAGCGGAGGCGAGAATGGAAAGGAATAATGGCTGTAGCCGTAGGAATATTTCGAAACGAAGAGGTAGTCGCCGACCAGGAGTGTCGCCTTCATCGAGCCCGACGGAATATTGAAGGGCTGAAACAGAAAGGTCCGGATCACCAGCGCGATAAGGAGCGCATGAACAATGACGCGGACGGTTTCACCGAATCCGCCTTCTTTATCTTTCGTGGTGGTCACGCTCATGAGCCTCTCGTCCGCCGGAGATGTCGTCCCGCGCCGTTGTAGCCGTTGGCTTGGCAGCGCGCAACGAAACGCAGATTTCCGAATAAGACAATGATTCTATTGGCTTATTGATGTAACGCGCGTGCGGCAACCCGGCCGCCCGAAGCCGCCAGCAAGGATCGCCGGCGCGCGCCTTCACGCCAATTTTTCAAGACACCTTTCGAATGGCCGAAATCACCACGAAGGCCTGCGCGAGCGGATATTCGTCGGTCAGGCTGACATCGATGCGCGCCTCAAACCCTGGTGGTGTGATCGCTTCAAGCTGCGCCTGCGCACCGCCGGTCAGTTTCATGGTCGGACGGCCGGACGGAAGATTGACCACACCGAGATCGCGGAAGAAAACACCGCGGCGGAATCCGGTGCCGAGCGCCTTCGCGCACGCCTCCTTCGCCGCAAATCGCTTGGCGTAGGTTTCGATCCGGCCCGCCTTGCGCTCCGCGCGAGCGCGCTCAACGTCCGTGAAAACGCGCGCGATGAACCGATCGCCGTGACGCGCCAGCACCTTTTCGATCCGCCGGATGTCGCACAAGTCAGAGCCGATGCCAAGAATCATCCCTTGCATCACGGCGCGGCCTTCTTGCGGCCGCGCTCCATCGCCGCGCGCATCTGCCTGATCGTTTCTGCAAGGCCGACGAACACCGCCTCCCCGATCAGAAAATGCCCGATGTTCAGTTCGGCAATCGGCGCCAACCCGGCAATCTGTTCGGCGGTCGCATAGTCGAGGCCGTGACCGGCATGAACTTCGAGACCGAGCGCCTTCGCTTGGCTCGCGCCCGCAACAATGCGCCGCCATTCGGTGTCGGCTTCCTGGCCATGGCCTTGCGTCAGCGCCTCGCACCAGGCGCCGGTGTGAATCTCGATCACCGGCGCGCCGACCTCCTTCGCCGCCTCGATCTGGACCGGATCAGCGGCGATGAAAAGCGAAACCCGGATGCCAGCCGCCTTCAGCTCTGACGTTGCGTCCCGGACCTGGTTCTTGCTCGCGGCGACATCGAGACCGCCCTCGGTCGTGCGCTCGGTGCGCTTCTCCGGCACGATGCAGGCCGCATGCGGCTTGGTCCTGATTGCGATCGCGATCATTTCATCGGTCGCGGCGAGCTCGAAATTGAGCGGCTTTGTGATCGCGGCCATGAGCTTTGCAATGTCGTCGTCGCGGATATGGCGGCGATCCTCGCGCAAATGCGCGGTGATGCCGTCGGCGCCAGCCTCGATCGCAAGCAAAGCTGCGCGCACGGGGTCCGGCAGCGTGCCGCCGCGCGCGTTACGGATGGTCGCGACATGGTCGATGTTCACGCCAAGGCGAAGGGGTGGAACGGCCGGCACCTTATGTCTCCAAGGTCAGCCGTTCACGCGGGCGGCGTTGGCGACGACGGCTTTCGCGCGCAACTGCGCGATAATCGCCGTCAGATGTTTGAGATCATACACTTCAAGATCGATGGTCACGGTTGTAAAATCGGGAGATTGCCGCGTCATGCGGATGTTGTCGATATTGCCGTCGTTCTCCGCGATCACCTGCGCGATCTGCGCGAGCGATCCCGGCTCGTTCACCGAGTCGACGACGATCTGCGCCGGAAAGCGCTGCGGCGTCGCTTCGTCGACATCCCAGCGCAGATCGATCCAATGCTCCGGCTGCTCTTCGAATTCCTTCAACGAGGGCGACTGAATGGGATAGATCGTGATCCCCTCGCCCGGCGCCAGAATACCGACAATACGGTCGCCCGGCACCGCGCCGCCGTTCGGCGCGAAGCGCACGGGGAGATCGCTGTTGATGCCGCGGATCGGAATCGCGGATCCCTTGTCGGCCTTCGGCATCTGGAATTTCACCGATTTCGCCCGCTTGAGCCCGAACCACGAACTGTCAGCCTTGGGCGTCGTGATCGTCGCGCGTTCCTCGCGATAATCCGGATACATCGCGCGCGCGACATCGGACGCTTTCATTTCGCCGCGGCCGACCGCGGCCATTACATCGTCGATCGAGTTGCGGGCAAGGCGCGACAATGCGCCTTGCAACTTCTCGTCGGAATATTCTTTCTTGGCGCGCTGGAATAGCCGCTCGACAATGCGGCGGCCGAGGCCGGCATATTGGTTGCGGACCGCGACGCGCGTTGCGCGCCGGATCGCCGCGCGCGCCTTGCCGGTGATGACGAGCGATTCCCATGCCGCGGGCGGCGCTGTCTGCGCTTTCGATGTAATGATGTCGACTTCGTCGCCATTGGTGAGTTCGGAAATCAGCGGCGCGATCTTACCATTGATCTTGGCGCCGACCGCCATGTTGCCGACGTCGGTATGCACCGCATAGGCGAAGTCGATGGTGGTGGCGCCCCGCGGCAGCGCGATCAATTTGCCTTTCGGGGTGAAGCAGAAGACCTGATCGTGGAACAGCTCGAGTTTCGTGTGCTCAAGGAATTCTTCCGAATTGGATCCTTCGGCCAGGAGTTCGATGGTCCGGCGTAGCCAGGCATAGGCATTCGATTCGCGTGAAAGCATCTCGCTCGGCGAGCCGGCGCCGTCCTTGTACAACGCATGCGCGGCGATGCCGTATTCGGCAATATCGTCCATCTCGCCCGTGCGAATTTGCAGTTCCACGCGCTGCTGACCGGGTCCGATCACGGTGGTGTGGATCGACCGGTAATCGTTCTGCTTCGGCGTGGAAATGTAATCCTTGAACCGGCCAGGCACGACCGGCCAGGTCGTGTGCACGATGCCGAGCGCCTGATAACAGTCGCCGACGGTCTTCACGATGACGCGGAAGGCGAAGAGATCGGACAATTGCTCGAACCCGACCGCCTTGCGCTCCATCTTCCGCCAGATCGAGTATGGCCGTTTCTGGCGGCCCTTCACCATAGCCGCGATTCCGCGATCGGCGAGTTTCTTCGTCAGTTGCTGTTCGATTTCGGTGGTCAGATCGTGATTGCGATCGGCCAGCGTCGTCAGCCGCTCGGTGACCACGCGATAGGCGTCGGGATTGAGCTCGCGGAACGACAGATCCTCGAGCTCCTCGCGCATCTCCTGCATGCCCATGCGGCCGGCGAGCGGCGCGTAGATCTCGATTGTCTCCTCGGCGTTCCTCCGCCTCACCTCCGGCGAAACGAAATGCAGCGTGCGCATATTGTGCAAGCGGTCGGCGAGCTTCACGAGCAGGACGCGCACATCGTCGGCGATCGCGAGCAGGAGCTTGCGAAGATTTTCCGCCTGTTTGGCTTCCTTGGTGACGAGATCGAGTTTTTTCAGTTTGGTCAGGCCGTCGACCAATGTGCCGATGTCGGGGCCGAACACCTTGTCGATTTCGCCGCGCGTCGCCGCCGTGTCCTCGATCGTGTCGTGCAGCAACGCCGCCGCGATCGTGGCATCGTCGAGCTTTAGATCGGTCAAAATGGCCGCGACTTCCAGCGGATGGGAAAAGTAAGGATCGCCCGAGGCACGCTTCTGCTCGCCATGCGCCTTCATCGCGTAGACGTAGGCGCGGTTGAGCAAGGCTTCGTCGGTATTGGGGTTGTAACGGCGGACGCGGTCCAGCAATTCATATTGCCGCATCACCTGCGGTTTTCTGCTTTTTTCTTTCTTCTCAATGACTTGTTCCGCAACAGCCCCGTTGCGCTCCAGCGGCGCGCGGGCGCGCGACTGGTTCTGCATCCTCGGCAATTGCGGCTTGGACCGCGGCATTGATATCTGTCCGGTTGCGGGGTCCTAGGATACCCCAAGCAACCTTATGATATCACCGCGTTTTGACGCACTCGCAAGAGCAAGCCAACAGGGTTGCCGAAACGAAAATAGCCCGGCTGAGCCGGGCTATTCGTTAATCCAGGAAGGGCGATTACTCGACTTCCTCGTCCGGCTGCGCCTCCGGGGGCGCGAGGCCCTCGAGGCCCTTCAGAAGCTCTTCCTCGCTCATGTGGTCGACGGCCACGTCGGTGTCGTCGGCATCCACCGAGCCGGAAGTTCCGACCAGCGGCGCCTCGGGCTCGGGCTCGTCCACTTCCACATATTTCTGTAGCGAGTGGATCAGGTCTTCCTTCAAATCCTCGGGAGAAATCGTCGTTTCGGCGATTTCGCGCAAGGCGACGACGGGATTTTTGTCGTTGTCGCGATCGATTGTGATCTGCGCGCCGGAAGAAACCATCCGTGCGCGGTGGCTTGCCAAAAGAACGAGATCAAAGCGATTCTCGACTTTATCGATGCAGTCTTCGACGGTGACACGCGCCATGGGCTCGTCACTCCTGGTACCTAGCTAGGGTTTGACCGGATTTTGCGGTTAGGTAGCCTTCCAGCCACTAAAGCGCAAGCGGCATTTTACCGGCCAGCGCGGCGATTTGCGGTATTGGCTGGCCTCAAGGCTCTTGGTAGCGAATTTTAGGGGAACAGAACGCCCTCATTCCGACTATTTATTACGAGATTATCCGTTACCGGCCCAGCCATAATGGGCTTTTTTGAGCCTGCCGGGCCACGTTCATAATCGAGTTTCGGCCAGCCCGTCGGCCCGGACCGTCTATGTGCTGTTTCGATGACCGAAAGCGTCAGTTCGTAAACAAGAAGGAAGAAAAACAATGCCTGTTCCGTCAGAAAAGATTGCTCTCTTTATCGACGGCGCAAATCTCTATGCCACCACCAAATCGCTCGGCTTCGACATCGACTACAAACGGTTGCTCAAGGAGTTTCAGTCGCGCGGTTATCTGCTGCGGGCCTTCTACTACACAGCCGTGATCGAGGATCAGGAATATTCGTCGATCCGTCCGCTGATCGACTGGCTCGACTACAACGGCTATTCGGTCGTCACCAAGGCGACCAAGGAATTCGTCGATCAAGCCGGCCGCCGCAAGATCAAAGGCAACATGGATATCGAGCTCGCCGTCGACGCAATGGAGATGGCCGGCGCGATCGATCACATGGTGCTGTTTTCCGGCGATGGAGATTTCCGCTCGCTGGTCGAGGCGGTACAACGCCGCGGCGTGCGCGTCACCGTGGTGTCCACCATTTCGACGCAACCCCCGATGATCGCGGATGAGTTGCGGCGCCAAGCCGATGAATTCGTCGATATCGTTCGGCTGCAGGACAAGATCGGCCGCGACCCGGCCGAGCGCGCCCCGCGCGAAGGCGGCCGCGAACCGCGTCAGCATACCCCGCAATTCTTGCAGCGCGGCGCGCCGCAACGTGCCAATGTCGGCGCCAATGGCGACGACGACGAATTCGAGGACTGAGAACCCCGCCCTTTTCCGCGACAGCGGAAAGCCCGGCCGCGATTGCCCGCTCTGCTCGCGGCTCGTGGCGTTCCGGACCGCGTGGCGCAAACGCGAACCCGGCTGGTTCAACGCCCCGGTCGCTTCGTTCGGCGAACAAGATGCCCGCCTGCTCATTGTCGGGCTCGCGCCGGGACTGCAAGGCGCCAACCGCACCGGCCGGCCGTTCACCGGCGACTATGCCGGCGACCTCCTCTACGCAACATTGATCGAATTCGGATTCGCCCGCGGCGTTTTCGCCGCGCGCCCCGACGACAGCCTTGAGATGATCGACGCGCGTATAACCAATGGCGTGCGCTGCGTGCCGCCGGAAAACAAGCCGACGCCGCTGGAAATCAATACCTGCCGGGGCTTTCTCGCCGCGACGATCACCGAGATGAAAAATCTGCGCGCCATTCTCGCGCTCGGACGCGTTGCGCATGACACGGTCGTGACGGCGATGGGCGCGAAAAAATCGTCGGCGCCGTTCAAGCATGGCGGCCGCAACACGCTCGGCAGCATTGTGCTCTTCGACAGCTATCACTGCTCCCGATACAACACCAATACCGGCGTGCTCACGCCGGAGATGTTTCGCTCCGTCTTCGCCAATGTGCGCGACTACCTCGACGATAGCCAGGCGATCACGTCGGCAGCGTTGCGGTCCGGCGGAAAGACCGGATAGAAAACCTTCGCGATCACGCCATTGTCGATCACGAGTGCGAGGCGCTTCAACAGCGTCATCCCCTCGACGTCAAAGACCGGCAATCGCATCGCTTTCGCAAAGGCAAGCTTTTCGTCCGAAAGAAGCGAGAACGGCAGATGCAGCCGTTCCGCGGCCTCGCGCTGATAGGCGGTGCTTTGTGTGGACAATCCGTGGACATGGGTCACGCCGAGCGCCGTCAGTTCGGCGAAATGATCGCGAAACGCGCAGGATTGCGGTGTGCATCCGCGCGCGCCGGGAATGGCGTCCCAGCCATCAGGCATCTCCCGGCCCGGTACGCCGGTGCGCGGATAGGCATACAAGACGGTGCACCCGGGCAATCCTGAAAGATTGACGCGCGTGCCGTCGGTCGCCGGCAATGCGACGTCGGCGCATTTCATACCGGTCAAATGATCGGCTGCACCGTCGTCTTTCGGCGCGGGAAGACTGTCCGGGAGAACGTGAGGATTGTGCGATACGTTCTGCATTGCTGCCTCCATGCGTCGAAATGCAAAGGGCGCGATCGATCATCGTCCGCAGGTGATGAATTCCAACAGCGATCCGTCGGGATCGCGGAAATAGACCGAGGTGCCGTGTCCGCGCGCACCGAAACGCTGCATCGGTCCGCGTTCGATTGCGACCTTACAGCGGTTCAGATGCGCGACCGCGTCTTCGATCGGTCCGCTCCACTCGAAACAGAGGTCGCTATTGCCGGGCTGCACCGGAAGCCGCGCGACCTCGGCGGGTTTCAGGCCCGGTCCATGCAGGTTGAGCTGGGTATCGCCGAAGCGGTAAGCCCAGCCGACCTCGCGTTTGACGAGGTCGGCGCCCAGCACATCGTGATAGAAAATATTTGAGCGTTCCCAATCGGATACGTGAATGACGCAATGATCGAGTTTAACTTTGATTGTCACGCGGATGTGTCCTTTTGCGGTAATTGTGCCTGGGGCGAAACCATCCTGCCCTGCGCGAGTATCTAATCGACCGGGTTCGACTTTCGCCGGCGCTGTCGCCTGGCCGCGATGATCGAATGACCGGGACGTCATGACATTTCATCGGAACATTACCATGAACAGACGCGAAAGCCTGACCTTGCTGGCGGGCACTGCGCTCGCGGCCTCAAGCACTTTGCTTGGACGGGGTTCCGCCCTCGCCCAGGCGCAACCGGCAGCGCCTGCCGCGCCAGCCGGTCCCTTTAAATTGCCGCCGCTCGGCTATGACTTCGGTGCGCTCGAGCCTCACATCGACGCCCAGACCATGATGATCCATCATGATCGTCATCACGCGGCATACGTGAACAATGCGAATGGCCTTGTCGGCCGCTGGGCCGAGATTGCCACAACACCGATCGAGACGATCCTTGCCGACTTGAACAAGGTGCCGGAAGCGGTGCGCACCGCTGTTCGCAACAATGTCGGCGGGCACTGGAACCACACGTTCTTCTGGGAACTGATGACGCCAGGCGGCGCGAAGGAGCCCGGCGCCGAGCTGAAAACGGCGATCGATGCCGCCGGCGGCCTCGCTGCCTTGACCGACAAGATCAACGCCGCCGGCGGCGCCCGTTTCGGCTCCGGCTGGGCCTGGCTGGTGGTGAACAAGGACAAGAAGCTCGACGTGATCAGCACGGCGAACCAGGACACGCCGCTTGAGCTTGGCGCCAAGGCCGTGCTCGGCGTCGATGTCTGGGAGCACGCCTATTACCTGAAATACCAGAATCGCCGCGCCGACTATCTGAAGGCCTGGTGGAACACGGTGAACTGGGACAAGGCGCTCTCCAATTTCAGGAAAGCCTAGCCCTTCGCGTCATCGCGCGGCCGGTTGCCGGTCGCCAAAAATAAGACCCGCTGCTGGGAC